>JBJTQN010000359.1:0-36673 GCA_046075665.1 Armatimonadota bacterium
TCGCGACTATTGGCTTGCGCCAGAGCGCCGGGAAGCCACCATCGCCACCATCTCACAACAGATGAATGCATTCACAGTAATGATGAACGCGTTCATGATAGGCATTCATCACCTGAGTGTAATGGCAAACCTGACCCCGGATAAACATCTCAGTAATGCCGTTTGGGTCTTGCTCATCGCATTTCTTGGTGGGACTGGCTACTGGGTTTTCCGGATGTATGGAGATTTCAAGCTCCCGCAAAGCCCTGCGGAGTAAGCTCACGGTAGAAGTTACAAAAAAGCCCCCCGGATTTGCCGGGAGGCTTTTGCCATTTTGAGCTGCTTCGTGTAATTACGAAACGGTTGAAATCCACGTCTCGGCCATGATTTTGTGGCCATTTGGACTTGGGTGAACACGGTCCCCGGCGGATCCAAATGGCTTATGCACATCAAAAAATAATAGCCTCCCGGATTTCCCGGGAGGCTATTGCCATTTTGTGATGCTTCGTGTCTTTACGAAACGGTTGACAGCCACGTCTCGGCCATTATCTTGTGGCCATTCGGACTTGGGTGAACACGGTCTCCAGCTAAGTCCTTTACCGTTGCACCCTGCATCATGTGGTAGTTGTACATCGCCTGTGTGTCGACCAGGTACGCACCAAACTCGCCAGCGAGCTCGATCACTATTTGGCGGTACTCATCCATTCGTGCACGCATCGGCTCGTTCTCATTCGCCTCAACCAGAAACGGCGTCATCAGGACCAAGCCGCCCTTCAGGTTTGGACGGACACGCGTCAATAATGAACGATATGTCGCTTTATAATCCGCCGGCAAAACACCTACGCCACGCTTGTCAAACTGACGCCAGACATCATTGGTGCCAATCATTATCGAAAGCCAATCTGGCTTGAGGTTAATGACATCGTTGTCCCAGCGTGCAGCCAGATCACGCACTGTGTGGCCGGAGATGCCTGTGTTCATTACGATGTTGTCTTTAAGACGCTCTTGCGCAATCGCAACGTAGCCACTTCCAAGGCCGGCACCCTTACCAATCGGACGCGCACGTCCACAGTCCGTAATCGAATCACCCGTGAAGAGCACCGTTGCTCCCTTTGCAATCTTCATGACTTTTCTCCCATCCGCTACGCGCGCTTGACTTCACGCAGCGTCAACCGACTGATTATCGTACCAAGCGCGAGCAATGTGCCAGACACATAAAACACCACTTGGCTTCCACCACTCAGACCGTGCAGCAGGCTCGCTCCACCGGCACCCAAAAAGGCGCCAATCCCCTGTACCAAACGCACGGAGCCAATCAGACCACCGCGCTCATGGTCATCCGCCAAATCTGACAAATACGCCATGTACGCAGGAAAAGCCATCACAAACCCAATCCCGAGCAATGAGCCGAGCGCCACCACCAATAGCTGGCTTTGTACGTAAAAGATCAACCAGAGACTGCTCGTACAAAGCAACATCCCAAGCTGTATACTCGGTGTCTTTCCCCACTTGTCCGTCAAGTGACCAATCGGAATACTAACCGCACCAATCAGCATTGCCGGGACAAGCAACACTTTTCCAAATGTCGACTCTGATAAGTTAAAGCGGGATATAAAGTAGGTCTTTACGTACGGTCCAATCAAACCGACCGCTAGAAAAATGACAAAGCCGAGCAGCATCACCATTGGGATACGCTTCCACGTCCGCTTCAGCGCATCTATAGAAAATGCACTCCCTGCTTCATGCCCCGCAGGACGCTTGTGCGTGTCTGCTTTTCCTGGCGCAACCAAATAGCCAAACACAGCAGCCAGAAGAAAACATCCACCAGCCAGATAAAACGAAGGGTTGTAGTGTTCCGGCTGGGCGAGCGTGAATGTGGCTCCGAACTTGTCGTTCGCAAGCCCGGCACAATAAGGACCTATCGCAATTCCAGCTAGGTATGTCGTGTTCAGTACTGTCATCGCGCGCGCTTGACGTTCCGGCGCACACCGGTCACCAATGCTCGCAAACACACTCGGCCAAAGCATCGATGCGCCTATACCATCGAGTGCCCGCATCACCAACAGTAATGGAATCGCAACACCATTTCCGACATCCTTTAAGGGAATAAAGGCTGTGCTCAGACTTGTCACCACGGATAGCATTGCACCAAGGAGCATCATCCGGCGGCGACCAACGCGGTCTGCCAATGCACCCATTGGCGAATTACCAGCAGCCTCGGCCGTGTAGAAAATCGCCATCGCAATTCCCGGCAGGCTGGCAAGGCCAAGCCCCTGCTCGAGGAGCATCGGGAGCGATGAAATATTGACAATCACAAAGCCAAGCTCCGCCAGTCCCGCGACGGCCGAGAGGACTATCAGAAAGAGCCACTCGGGCACAGCTAGCTTTGACACAGGGAGAGTATACAACTGTCACTCTTACCGGGGTTCCCGATAGCGCATGCGCGCACGACCGGTAAGGTACACTTTTGACGCCATGGCAGAACATATTGGAATCGATCTCGGAACCACGCACTCTCTTGTTGCAGCCACAATCAATGGGGTTCCAACCGTCCTTCCGGATCCCGAAACCGGAGAGACACTTCTTCCGAGCATCGTTCACTTTGCGCTGGATGGCACGGTTGTTGTGGGTACGGCCGCTGAGCAAAAGCTCGTAACCGACCCGCTCACCACCATTTACTCTGCGAAGCGCCTAATGGGCCGCGGGGCCGGCGATAGTGAAATAGCATCCGCTGGTCTTGCCTACGCAATCACAGCCGATTGTCAAATCCTCCTCCCAAATGCCACACGCGTCTCCGCACCCGCCGTTGCATCCCATATCCTAAAAACACTTGCCACTCGCGCCGCTGCAACCCTTGGTACTACCGACATCAAAGCCGTCATCACCGTGCCTGCGTACTTCAACGATGCACAACGTCAGGCAACACGCGATGCCGCAGCACTCGCCGGCCTCTCCGTCGAACGCATCATCAATGAACCCACCGCCGCAAGCCTCGCGGTTGGCTTACATCGCCTAAACACCGCAACCATTGCGGTCTACGACCTCGGAGGCGGCACATTTGATGTCTCTATCCTCCGCCTCGATGATGGCGTTTTTGAAGTCCTCGCGACCGGCGGTAATACCCGCCTCGGCGGAGATGACTTTGACCAAGCAATCGCATCGTGGCTGCAAGGGTTTGGACTTCAGCTCCCCACGAGCGACCTGCGCGTTGCCGCCGAAAGTGCAAAGGTTGCACTCTCATCCAGTCTCAGCACCGATGTTCTTGGCGTTGTCCTGACACGCCCCGTCTTCGAAGGGTTGATTGGCGAGACGGTTGAGAAAACCATCACAATTACCGCCGCCGCGCTCGCAGATGCCGGCTTGACCATCGCTGGAATCGATGCCGTTGTCCTCGTCGGTGGAAGCACCCGCGTCCCGCTTGTGCGCAGCCGTGTGGAAGCGTACTTCGGCAAATCAGCCCTCACCGATGTCGACCCCGACCAAGTTGTCGCCCTCGGTGCTGCCATCCAGGCGGATATCCTCGCCGGCAACCGAACAGACACACTGCTCCTCGATGTCACACCGCTATCCCTAGGAATCGAGACCATCGGCGGCGCAACCGAAAAACTCATATACCGCAACACCCGCATCCCGACACAGGCGGTTGAGCACTTCACTACCAGCAAGGATGGCCAGACAAAAGTCCTTATCCATGTTGTGCAGGGTGAGCGCGAAATGGCCGCCGATAACCGGTCGCTTGCGCGTATTGAACTCACGGGGATTCCTGCACTGCCGGCCGGCATTCCGAAAGTAAATGTCACATTCCGTATCGATGCCAATGGCATTCTTCGTGTGGATGCCGACGAAGAGCGAAGTGGCACCAAGGCGGTTGTGCGTGTCAAGCCGACATATGGCATCGAGCAATCGGATGTCCGTGCAGCGGTCAGGGCATCGTTTGTGCACGCAGACGAAGATGTCGCTGCGCGTACACGGGCAGACATGGTAAACGAAGCGACCAGCGCACTTGTCGGTCTCTCAAAGCTCTTTGTGACCCACCGCGACCGCCTCGAAGCCGAGACGGTTGATGCAATCACCGCTGCAAGGTTGGTCCTCGAAGATGCCATCCAAAATGCGCCAGATCACACGACAATCCGCGAAGCATGGGATGCCCTTGAAGATGCCGCACGACCGCTCGCAGAGCTTGCGATGAGCGATATAGCGACAAATCTCGTCAGTGGAAAGACACTCACCGATGCGCTTGCATTCCTCGAAGAACGCTCCCGTGAGCATAAGGGGCTGGATGCATCCGGCGCATGATGCGTCTGCAAATGGTTACCACCAGACCTGTTGTCTGGATTTTCGGAGATGAGGCAGCGAATAGCCTTCGGGATTCTCTGAAAGTCTCGGGTGGCGTTGACATCGATCTTCGTTGTTACGCCTATACCGGCGCAACGCTTGAGAGTGTGAGAGATGCCCAGCTCCTGATGGCTCTTGGAAGCGGCACACTTCCGACCGCGATCATTGTGGTTGCCGGCGCATACGATGCGCTTATCGCGGTAATGGCTGGAGGGAATGCGATCGACGCAGCAGCGCAAATCACGAGCCGCTTGCATCGACTCGAATCCGGACTCCACCTCCGTGGACTAAATCGCTGTGGGTATCATGTCAGCTCATCCCTGTTAGATGAGGAACTGTGTAATAAGATAGGTCTGCCCCTTGATTGGGTCGAAAACGTGTGCGATGCGGTTTGGCGAAATGATGTAGACCAACCCGTTACGTTAGACACACTGTTGATGAGGTTTGGGATTGGAAAGGATGCTCGTGATGAATCGTCGTGATGTAGTTCTTGGACTCGTTGGAGTGACCCTGATTCCGTCGATGGCGATGGCTAAGGATCCTGACATTCGCATTGTCGAAACATCAACGGGGAGAGAAGTCCGCTGGAAGTCGATGCTTGATGCTGCAGCCAAGACGGATGCCGTATTCGTCGGTGAGCAGCACGATGATCCGGAGACGCATCGGCTTGAGCTGGCAATCCTGGAAGACCTCCATGCCCGCGTTGGAAGCCGGCTGATACTGTCCATGGAGATGTTTGAGCGTGACCAGCAAGTGGCTCTGGACCAACACCTCGCAGGTGTCCTAACCGAAGAGGAGCTCGGTAAAAAGACAAAACTCTGGGGTAACTACTCAACCGACTATGCCCCGATGGTACGCTTCGCGGCGAAGAATTTGGTACCGGTCGTGGCTGCGAATTGCCCTAACTCCATCATCCGGAAAGTTGGCCAAGGTGGCATTGATGCCCTCGCCAAGCTCCCGGAATCTGAGCGGCGCTTTGCGGCAAAGACTGTGATTGCACCTGCAGCTGATGCATATGCCGATAAGTTCACGGAAACCATGTCCGGGATGGGAGGGAGCCACGGGCCAGCGATGGACCCTGCGATGCTCCGACGGATTTACGAAGCCCAGTGCACCCGGGACGACACCATGGCAGAGTCCATCCACCGCGCGATGACAACAGGCAGTGTTGTCCTGCATATCAATGGTGGCTTCCACTCCGAGAGCGGCCTCGGGACGGTTGCCCGATTGCAATGGCGCCGGCCGCTTGGTCATCGCGCCACAGTGATTCAGGTCGTTCCAGTGAAGGGTTCTCTTAGGTCTGCAGTTGTTCCAAAGGGCCAGCCAACCGGAACCTACGTGGTGTTTGTGCCCGATAGAAGAAAACCTGAAGAAAGTAAGTGAAACTCTAAAATGATTGTTAGCCCGTTGTTGTTGTTACTGTCGACTGGTGTTTGTGCGGACGTTCAGAAGTTTGTACCGACGACCAAAATGAGCGGTTACCTTCAGCTTAGATTGGATACGCTCGGGTCGGATGGAGCACCGTTCAACAGTAATGGCAGCGGCGGGTCAGGCATTCGTCCAGGAAATGGTGGTCCCATGGTTGGCGGACCACAATCGGGCTTTATGGTACGCCGGGGACGTATTCGCTTCGACATGGAGACATCGCCGACACAGACGGTCGTCGCCCAGCTTGATATCCCAAGTGGCAGTGGAACCAACATCCGGGATGCATACGTCGTATGGAAGTTTCCGGGCCAGAATTTGTCGTTTACTGCCGGACAATTTGTCCAGCCGTGGGGACAGGAAATTCGCTATAGCTCTCGCCTCAGAGAGACCGCTGAGCGTGCTCTCGGTTTCTGTGACTCGACGTTTGGCATTCAGATGTATAAATCGTCGACATCGTCGACCGGAGGCGTCATCACCCCAGGAAGTACGCTTCCATTCCTGATTAATCAGGACCGTGACCAAGGATTTCAAGTCCAGCACAACATCCCGGCAGCAATATCACGCCCGACCAGCGTCACACTCGGCTGGTTCAACGGAGAGGGACGTGACAATGCTGGAAGCAAAAATCTCAATGGCGTGATGGACCTTGTAGGACGATTTCAGACGGTCATTCCCGTGAACCATATGAACATCACCGCGGGAACTAGTGTGTACTCCGGTGCGATGGCGGCACGCACGGGTGCACCGGTTGGCGGCGTTGTACAGCCGTTTACGAACGGAGCACGCCAGCTGATTGGTGCTGATCTGCAATGGACAAACAATACGGGTACTGAAGTCAGATTGGAAGGCTTCACCGGGCGATTCGAGCTGACGCCTGACCGCGCGCAGTATTTGCCGGGAAACCATGCGTGGGCTTGGTACGCGGTATGGAAGCAACCGATGGGGCACAATCAGCACTTCTTCCTCAAATTCGATGACTTCCGCCCCGTCGCAGATGGTAACCACATCGTTGGGGGCGTAAAAGGGAGTGACCTTGAGCGTAAAGTCCTCTCGGTCGGTTTCGTAAACCGCGTACAACCAAACACTTTCTGGCGTAACACCATCCAGCATGGTCTGAACCCATACGATCCATCCGCAACCGATGGAATGCGTTCACGTGTAACCGTCATTAGCACGGAGCTACAAGTCGAGTTCTGATGAGCACGCTGCTCTGCATCCACGGCTGGCCGATGTCATCCGCAACGTTCACAACCCTTGCGGATGCACTGCCTCACGTAAGCCTAGTTGCTCCAGACCTCCCGGGGTTTGGAGGCACATCAAGTGGTGGTTTTGAGCACTCTCTCGAGACATATGCGGATCAAGTTTGTGCGGTTGCGGCTGGGATCTCGGGTCCTATCCACTTGCTAGGCTTGTCGATGGGCGGAAAGATTGCGTTACATATCGCGGCACACCAACCGGACTGGCTGCATAGCCTAATCCTCCTTGCTCCCAGTTACCCGGATGCGTCAATCGTTGCTCCCGATGCGCTTAGAACACAGCTGGACGCGTTTGGAAATCCCGATGCGTTGACGGCGCTAGTGAGCGGGTGGGCAAGCGACACGGAACCTCTAGTAGCCTGGGCACAGCTTGCAAGCCGTGATGCCTATGCTTGGTGGTTGATGGAAGGCCGCCCGGCGGATATTTCGGCCGACTTAGAGAGCATAACTGTCCCAACTTTGGTCTTGCACGGTGAGAAAGATCCGTTACGAACGGTAGAGCTGCTGCAAATCAAGATTGTGGACCGTCTTCCAAATGCCGAGCTGCAGGTGGTTGCTGGGGCATCGCACTGCATCCACATGGACCAACCGTGCATCACGGCAGGTTTGATTCAAGACTGGATGACACGTCACGATGCCTAAAGGCTTTCTCCGCCACGCGCCGGGTGGCCCGGAGGCTATAAACAGCGCATCGTTCGATGATGACATCTCAGATACGTCGCGTACCTATGTCATCGAATTCTGGTCTGCCGGCTGTGCTGCCTGTGAACGGATTGCCGGCGTGTTGGAGCAGACTCTAGCGGGTGCGAATCATGTGACGATTTACACGGTCAATGTGGATGAAGAAGCTGACCTCGCTCGCCGCTGCGGGGTGCGTTCTCTGCCGGCGGTTCTTGTGTTCCGAAATGGCGTGGAAGTCTATCGATCACACATTGCGAATGCCGAGGTGGATGTGGCCCGCTTCGTAAGTGGCGATGAGTGAATCAGGTAGAATCTACCCGCAATACCTGCATCGGAGAAACCACACAATGCCTGGATTTGGTTGGGATGACATCGAGGATATCGCCATCGGACTTGCGGAAGAGCACCCGGACCTAGATCCATTAAAAGTGCGGTTTACAGACCTCGCACGGATGGTTTCCGAGCTTCCAGACTTCACTGGTGGCTCATTGGATGCATTAAATGGCCGTGCGAATGAGAGTCGCTTGGAAGCGATTCAGATGGCATGGCTGGATGAAGTAAACGACAAGTAGACACATCGGCAGGAAAGCGGCCCCCCGGCGGCGAACCGCCCGAACATGATGACAATCGGTTTACGGCTTCCTGGGGCATGCAGCCGCCTCCCATTCCCAGCGTTTGCGCTTTGGTGTGCATCCGCTGGCTTTGACAGCATTGACTTACCCGAACCATCACAGGAGCGTGTGGATGCCCTGAATGCGGCAGGTGTCGCGATCGGGACCATTGACCTTGGTCCGACGCAGAAGCTGTTGTCTTCGGATGATGCTGTGCGTGCGGAAGGCATCGCTGAGGTGTCGGCGCGTGTGCGTGCGATTGCTGCTGTCGGAGGGACAAAGGCATTTTGTGTCTTTTACCCGGCGGACCACACGCAGGCCCGCGGTGTCAGCGTTGAGAACTTCTGCAAAGCTTTCCCGGAAGTTAGCGCAACTGCTGCGGAAGTCGGTGTCCGCTTTGCGATGGAAGGCTGGCCGGGGCCGAATCACAGTGCCATCGGTGTAACTCCGGAAACCCTGCGAATCATGTTTGCAGCCGATACAAGCGGGACGCTGGGGCTAAACTACGACCCAAGCCACTTGGTGCGTGTCGGTGTTGACTACAAGCGCTACCTGCGGGAGTTTGGGCATCTTGTTGTCCACGCCCATGGAAAAGACACAGCACGGGATGATGAAGGGCAGTACCTCTATGGACACCTCGGGCCATCCGTGGATAAGGTCATCGGCTGGAGTGGTGGCGACTGGCGCTACTGTATTCCAGGTGAAGGGGATGTCGACTGGACGCATGTGTGCGCTGAGCTGAATCGTCACGGATTTGATGGCACGATTGCCATCGAGCTTGAGGACTTCCGCTATAACAACACTGAGGATGGCGAAAAGCGTGGGCTCAGCCGCGCGCGGGCGCATTTGCTGCCACTGCTGTAGTTCTCTGATTCGCATCGTGATTCAGCCCCGCTGTGGAATATCCACTGGCGGGGCTGGAGGCTTCTCACATATGCTTCCGGACAACCATCATCTCCAGTTCGGAATTGAATCTTTCTATTCCAAACATCCAAAAAAACACTCCATCATCCACTATCCACCTCCGGTAGAATTACCGGATGAACGCTGAAACTCCCGATCCATCGATGCCAGTTCCAGGCTACGTCGGGGATGCCACCGCGACGGTTCGCCTCCTTGATGACAATACAAGCAACCAGATTGCTGCGGGAGAAGTGGTCGAGCGTCCAAGCAGCGTCGTCAAGGAGTTGGTTGAGAATGCACTGGATGCCGATGCAACACGCATCGATGTCCACATTGAGGATGGCGGACGTGGATTGATTGTCGTTCGCGACAACGGCTGTGGAATGAGCCAGGTGGATGTTGTGCTTTCGGTACAGCGTCACGCAACGAGCAAGATCACAACCGCGGATGACCTCCTGGAAATCACAACATTCGGATTTCGAGGCGAAGCCCTCCCATCCATCGCCAGTGTGTCTGATTTTTCCATCACAACCAAGCGCCGCACCGATGAGCTGGGCACACAGCTGGTGATTCAGCATGGCAATGTGACATTTACCGGGCCGGCTGCGTGTCCGGATGGCACCGAGGTTCGCGTGGCCAGCCTGTTTTCGACTGTTCCCGCTCGACTGAAGTTTCTAAAGTCGAACCAGACCGAGCTCAATCATGTTTCTGATTTCCTTCAGCGCCTCGTCCTTAGCCGCCCGGATGTCGCTGTAACTCTCACCCACGATGGCCAGACAACGTTGCAGTTTGCGGGCACTGGTGATGTGGCAGCATCGTTAGGTGCGGTTCTCGGCCGGGATGCCGTCAAGGACATGGTTCCGCTTACGTGCGAGACACCGGGTCTGGCGGTCCGTGGTTGGGTGTCAAAACCAAGTGTCACCAAGGCGACGCGGGCAGGTCAATATTTCTTCGTAAACAACCGGGCGGTACGTTCACGGGTGCTCCAAGTAGCCTTTGACAGAGCATTTCGAAAGCTCGTCGAAGGCGACCGTCATCCACTTGCGGTTATTTTTCTTGACATTGATCCGCGTTACGTTGATGTCAATGTCCATCCAGCAAAGAGCGAGGTCCGTTTTACACGGGATGGCGATATTTTTGCGGTGATTGCCCGTGCGGTCGAGGATGCGCTCCTGACGGGCGGGTTGATTCCGGAAGTCAATGTGGTTCCGAGTATGCCACAGCCACTTGTGTTTTCAAGACCATCCACGCCGCCGCGTACGACGATGAGTAACTTTGCGGATGTATTCGCTGAGCTGCCGAGTCGTCCATTAGATGGACTCTTCGAGCTACCCGTTGGTTCCGGGAATGAAGAAGCGGAGCAGGGGAACGGAGTGCCGACCGGTGAGTCATCTATACAGAACGCATATATAGGCTTTGATGGCTATGCCATCAGCCGACTACGTGTGATTGGGCAAAGTCGGAACACGTACATTGTGGCGGAGACCGATGATGCCATCCTCCTTATCGATCAGCACGTTGCCCACGAGCGGGTTTTGTATGAGCAGTTTATGAATGGCGCAGCGACGGAGAAGGATACTTGGGGGATAGTTGCCCAGAATCTGGTCATTCCAGCCACGTTGTCCGTGAGCCCCGTCGAACGGGAGGCTGCTGTTAAGTACCGGGATGTACTGCTCCGGGCAGGCTTTGACATCGATGTCTTTGGTTCAGACACTATCGTCATACGCTCTGTCCCGGCAACGATTCTTGAAAAGCCATATTTGGGTATGATTTCATCTATTTTAGATGACCTTGCGCATACACAAGGAAGTCGTCGATTAGATCTCCCAAATGAAGCGGCTTTGATTATGGCCAGCTGTCGCCTTGCCGTCAAAAAGGGTGATCCCCTGACAATGGATGAAATGGTAAAGCTGTTGGCAGACCTTGCTAGCATGAAGAACCCGTTTACCTGCCCTCACGGCCGACCAATACTTCTGGCACTCCCGCACCGTGAAATGGACCGCAAGTTCCACAGAATTGGACCCCACTAATATGCATCGCATCATTGCAATATCGCTTGCGACGGCTGTTCTCTGTTCCGGCGCGATTGCGATTGGACCTCAGGGCAAGTGGACGGCGTATGTCGAGACAAGTGGACCTAAGTTACTGGTTAACGATCAGCTCATCGTGCGAAGCCGTGTTTCGCGTGCTGGCCTCACTCCTGAGAAGCGTGTCAAGCTCGGTGCCGAACGGCTTTCTCCTCTGCTGGATGCTGGATTAGCGCCATCTGAAGTTACCATTCAGGTCGAGTCAGAAACCAAGTACCGGCGTGTCACAAAGCGAGTCACCGAGATGGTGAGTAAGCGTGTTACCCGAAAGGTGAACGGCAAGCGCAAGCGCGTTACGGTCAAGGTACCAAAAACAACGCGCAAGCGTGTACGGGAAGCCTATCAGGTTGAGTCTGAAGCACGGCTTCTCGCGGAAGGTGTGGTCATCGCGATTGCTGGAACATCGGATGCAAAGGCATCGGGGGTCGCAAAGCCGAGTGATCTTGCGAAGCGATGGGAGAGTGCGCTTGTTGCAGCGCTCAAGCTGCCAGGGCTGACGGTCGGTACAGAGTCCCTTGTGATTCCGCCAGGGGTTACCAAAGTCCTGAAAATAGGCGGTGTGGCAAAGGGTCCGCTTGAAATTGGTCGCGCTAAGGGTGAGCAAAGCCCTGTCTCGGCGGTTGTCACAGGCGGAACGGTAACAGTCCGCTCTGGAGATCTCGGAAAGGACATCATTACTTTACGCCGCGGCGGAGCAGAGGTTCTGGTCACCGTCAGCGTCCTACCTTATGCTGCAAAGCTGGTCGAGCCGGCACCGGTCGAGGTTACGGGGTCTGGACCAACGGGGTATCGTCTTGGGACACTCGTCTCACTCAATGGCCTCAATGCACTAAAGCCAACGTCAGGTGCATTAGTGACATTGCTTAACCCGGTGCGACCAGTACGCTCGCCTGGACTTGGGAAGAGTCTCAAGACCGAAGTCATGGTAGAAGCTCGCGGCAAGGAGATGATTCCAGTTCGTGTAGGCGTTAATGTTCCGGTCGTGCATCGCCCTCTCGTGGCTGGTCCGAGCGAGCACTTACTGTTCAGTAACAATCCTGAAAACGTTGTTTCTTATGGTCAGCTGTATCACGCGAGGCTGAGAACCGGTGGAAACCGCGTTGTCTTTCATCACCAAAATGATCTCAAGAACTCATTTGTTGGTGTGGTGGAGCTAATCAATGACTCCGATGACCCGAGTCAAGTGGTTTGGATTGGTGGCGAGCCAGGTCCGATGGTCGATCCTGTCTACGTTGGTTTTCAGGCAGTCAGTCAGCACTGGGGTAACCTGATGAACCGTAATGGTCTGGTTGTCACGGTGCCACCTAAGTCCCGCTTACCAATCCTGATGCCTCAGGTTAAGTCCACACATACCGTCAGTGGAATCATGGAACTGCGAACCATCGCCGGCCCAGAGCCCATTCTGCGAATCACCGCAGCAAAGTCCCGTCAGGATGCCGGCATTTCCGGTGCATTAATTCCGGTTCCGGTCACAGATGCCATTTTGTCCGATGTAATGAAGCCCATAGCTTTTGTTTATCCCAATCCAAACAAACAGCTCAAGGCCCGCCATGTGGTTGGGAAGGGGTACGCCTTCATCAAGATTGGGAACAAGCCAATCACAGGAATCGAAGGGACACCGCCACTCCTCGGCAACTATGGTGTCGTCTATGACATCGAGGTTGAGGTTGAGAATCCCCACCCGCACAGCTCCAATGTCGACTTTGTCTTTGAGCCTACAGCAGGGCTTACTGGCTTTGTATTTACGGTGGATGGCCGTAAGGTCGAGCAAGCTCGCACGAATCAGCCAGCTGAGCCACGCCTCGTGCGTATCCGTCTGGCCCCTAATGAGGTCCGCAAAGTGAGAGTAAAGACGATTCCACTGTCAGGGAGCAACTACCCGGTTCAGTTGACGGTCAAGAGTTAGCAATTATCTGAAACGGGAAAGCCGTTAATGCTAGTCAGAACATGGTTCCTGCTAAGTAACGAGTAGGTTATGGTCGGCCAGATGCGGACTGATGCCGGGTTCCCGACGCGTTGAGCGTAATCGTTGTGGTGCTGCGCCTAATAGTAGCTAAGCTGCGGCAATCCAAGACCTGCCAATGCAAATGTGCCTGGTTCAGGAGGCATCGCATGGACGCTTACGTTGTCTAGGGCAAGGCCGTTTGTAAAACTCGTCTGCATCGCATAACCGACATCAACTGTACCCGTCGCATTCGTTGCCCACTCGTAGTGCGTGTAGGTCAGCGTGACAGGCGTGGCCAACCCAACATAAAACGCATTGATAACAAAAAAAGCCACCCGATCGGGTGGCTTTTATAATCAGCTTGTAAAGTTACTCCGCATCAACCTTGCGGCGACGGCGGATCATGTAGCCAAGCGGCAACAAGCCGAGTCCGGCCAGTGCAAAAGTACCAGGTTCCGGAACCATTGCGTGGAAGCTAACATTGTCAAGGGCAACACCTTGTGAGAAACCGGTCTGCATCGCAAATCCGACATCAACTGTTCCTGTCGTATTCGCTACCCACTCCAAGTGCGCAAACTTCCAACCCATGTTGCTCTGGGTTCGGACAATAGTGTTATTGTTATTGTCCGTGTAGTTGTGGCTATTGACGGCAATGTTGTTGTTAACCACAACACCATCAATGACGATGTCGTACGCGAGGTTACGCGCAAGCGGTGCACCGGCGCCGTTATAGAAGTTGGATGCTTCCGCTGCATACCAATAATCGATTGCATAGCGCTTACCCGCAACAACGGACACTGTCTGCGAAATCATGCTTCCGCCGAGGCCGGACAAGCTGACCGATTGGAAACCATTGTTGGTCGCAGCACCGGAAATTCCCGTATATGACCACGAGGATCCAACGACTTCGATACCACCATTGGTGCCACTGAAGACACCAGCGTTGCTACGAATACCCGCTGTGATTTTCCAGCCATCCAAGTCGACCGTGTTTGTGTTACCAGCCAGTCCAACCGTAATACGGTTCACACTGGAACCACGACCTGTACCAGCCGCGATACCTGTTCCAGTACCAGTACCGACTGCACCAGTGATCGATGCCTGAGTGACAGAGTTGTTTCCACGGAAAATCTCGAAGCTTCCGTTAGTTAGGAGGTTCTGAGCGTTGGCTGTCGTGGCGACAGTGCTTAGAACTAAAACACTCCCAATTCCAAAGATTTTTCTCATTGTCCGCATGATATTTCCCCGGCCAACTCATTCACAAAACACGACCACAACAGTACACAACAAAGCAATCGTACAAATATACGTCTGCATTATAGGTAATTGAACCTATAAACGCTAGTGCAAAATCTGGCAGTTATATCTAAAATCGCTGTAGCAGAAGCACCACATCTAATGCCCTTGACACACCAACTACTTGGACATTATCACATTGGATTTTTGAGGAGCAGTTGAAATGTGTATTAGTTACGCACTGATACGATGAATTATCCCTCGAACATCAATGACACTTCACCCACACAACCTCGTCGTCTCACCGACAGCCCTAGATGCACACGCGACCATTTTCTCTGGACAGCTGTTTCGGTTTACCTCCGATGACGCAGCAAACATCACCGGTGTACAAGGACAAAACGTCATCCAAATTACTCAAACACCAAATGCCATATTCACAAAGACATCAAATCCAGACCCTGCGACTTTAGTTAAAGACTTCTTTGCACTCGAAACCATCGACCTGAACAAATTGGCAGAGCAATGGTCAAACATCCCACTCTTTGACGCCGCATGGCAAAATCAACCCGGCATTCGCATCAACAAACAAGACCCGCACGAATGCATCTTTGCCTTTCTCTGCGCATCCGCCGCACCCATTAGCCGCATCTCGCAAATGCTTAACACCCTCGCACGTAACCACGGAACGTTACTAGCACCTGGCCTTCATGCCTTCCCAACCCTTGAACAACTCCACTCCGTAACCGAAACCGATTTGCGGTCCTATGGTTTTGGATTCCGTGCACCTCGAATCATCGCTGCTGCCAACTATTTCCACACGAACAGCATCACTCCCGCTCAACTCGCCGCGCTGGACTACAACGACCTCGTATGTACCCTCACCAAAATCGATGGCTGCGGAAGGAAAATCGCCGACTGCATCGCCCTCTTCGCCTTCCAACACCATCACGCAGTGCCCGTCGATACACACATCTGGAAAATCGCACGCAACCACTTCGTCCCGCAGCTCGCAGACCTTTCGCTTACGCCGAAGACCTACCAGCTCGCCGTCGATGCCTTTCACGACCGCTTTGGCGACTACGCCGGATGGGCACAGCAAATCCTCTTCTACCAACAGGCCACGCGAAATCCGAAATCCAACGCTTGACCTCTTCACCGATTCGTGCGTACTACCGACGCATACCAGACATCCCTGTTGCATAATAATCATCGACAGGCAACACACCATTTATGGGCGCTGCCCTAGGAGTCCCCAATGGCCACTTATCTCGGAATCGATATCGGAACCAGCGGCACCAAAGCCATCCTGCTCTCCGAAACAGGCAACGTCCTCGCCACCAACACACAGGAATACAGCCTTAGCACCCCAAAACCACAATGGGCTGAGCAATCCCCTGATCAACAGTGGTGGCCCGCAGCAATCGAAAGCATCAAAGGCGTCTGCGCCACCGCAGGAATCCTTCCATCAACCATTGATGCTGCTGGCCTCACAGGACAAATGCACGGCTCCGTCTTCCTCGATGCCTCTGACAACGTCATCCGCCCTGCACTCCTCTGGTGCGATGCCCGAACAGCCGATGAATGCGCCGAAATCACCACCGCTGCAGGTGGTCAAAAAGGTCTCTTCAATCTCCTTGGACAAAATATCGTCGCTTCGTTCACTCTCCCGAAAGTACTCTGGATGCGAAAGCACGAGCCGGAAAACTACGCCCGCCTCAAGACTGTTCTGCTGCCAAAGGACTACATCCGCTTCCTGCTCACAGGAAGCAAACACAGCGAAATTTCAGATGCATCCGGGAGCGGAATCCTCGATATTCGCAACCGTACTTGGTCCAAACCCCTTGCCGATGCTCTGGACATCGACCTCGCACTCTTCCCACGTCTGATTGAATCGCCCGAAATCGCTGGACACATCACCGCCAGTGCCGCTGCCATTACCGGACTTCGCGAAGGTATCCCCGTCGTTGGCGGTGCAGGCGACCAACCCGCAGGCGCCGTCGGCGCCGGTGTTGTTGGCCCCGGACAAGTGATGCTTTCGCTCGGCACATCCGCTGTCGTCTGGGCACACGCAGCCACCCCGGTAATCGACCCAGAGCTAAGTATCGGAACCTTTTGCTCTGCCGTCCCCGGCGAATGGGGCCTGATGGGCTGCATGCTCTCCGGCGGAGGAGCCCTTCGCTGGTACCGCGATACCTTCCAACCTGCTGCTGACTACTCCGCAATCACATCTGGCGCAGCAACTGCACCCGCCGGCTGCGAAGGCCTCATCTTCCTCCCGTACCTCACGGGTGAACGTACACCTTACGCCGACCCGGATGCCCGTGGCGTCTTCTTTGGCGCAACCCTCCGCTCAACCCAGGACTGGTTTGCCCGCTCCGTTCTGGAAGGTGTTGCCTACTCTGTCAAAGATGCATCCGCTCTGCTTACATCACTGGATGTCCCAATTAACGAGATTCGCGCCATTGGTGGCGGTGCCAAGAGTACGCTCTGGCTGCAAATCATGGCGGATGTCACCAATCAAAAGCACGTCCTTCCAACACTGGATGAAGGTCCTGCGGCAGGTGCCGCAATCCTCGCAGCCGTTGGGGCAGGGACATTTGCAAATGTAAAAGATGCCTGTGCTGCCCTTGTTGGAACCACACCCGCTGCCACTCCCGGACCAGATGCATCCACCTATGCAAAATGGGCGCCGCACTATCAGGCGCTCTACCCGGCGCTTCAAGCAAGCTTCAAAGCCGTCGCCCGAACCGCTGAAGGAGCCTGACGACACATGGCAAGCCTCCAGAGACGCCTCATGGGCATCGAGACCGAATACGGCATCCACATCGATGGCCTCGGCCCGGATGCCCTTGTCAAAGCATCCCGGGAGCTTGTCGAATCACACCCAAAGCCATTCGCATCACCGTGGGAATATCGCCATGAGCACCCAAGACGGGATGCACGCGGCTTTGTTGTCGATCACCTCTCAGTCGATCCCATCGATGCCCGCTACGACCAGGCGGGGACAAACACGACGGATAATCACCTCCGCGCTGATCGAATGCTGCCAAGTGGCGCACGCCTCTACAACGACCACGGACATCCCGAATACAGCACGCCTGAGACATTTGATTTACTAACCCTCGTCGCTGCGGACAAGGCAGGTGAACGTATCATGCAGGAGCTCGCGGTCAAGCGCTCCGACATTACAGGGAAGACGGTCAGCCTCCAAAAAAACAACTCGGATGGCAACGGGGCCTCCTATGGAACCCACGAGAGCTACCAGGCGCTGCGCTCGGTTTCGATCGATACGTTGATCCGCGACTTACCGGCGCACTTTGCCACTCGCATCCTCTACACAGGCGCCGGGAAGACGGGCTGTGAGGAATCCGGCATCCGCGGCGTGGACTTTCAACTCTCACAGCGCGCAGACTTCTTCAAAGTCATCGCAAGTGTCGACACGCTCTTCAACCGGCCGCTGGTGAACACGCGTGATGAAACCCACGATGACCCAGCTCAGCTAAGGCGGATCCACGTCATTTGCGGGGATGCCAACCTTTCCGAGACCGCAACGTTTCTCAAGTGCGGCACGACTCACCTTGTTCTTCGCCTGATTGAAGATGGCGTTGACCTAACCCATATCGCACTGGCTGATCCACTAGTAGCAATAAAAGAGATTTCCCGTAACCCGCTCACGCTCCCGGTGTTGCCGCTGAAAGACGGCAACTTTACAACCGCTCTAGAAGTGCAATACACCTTACTCGGGCTGTGCCGGCGCTATGAGGGCACTGATACACAGACGGACCTAATTCTTAGCACTTGGAAGTCCTTCCTCGATGACTACGCTGCAGACCCGCTATCCGTGGCCGACCGCGCCGACTGGGCAGCAAAGCTCAACCTCTTGCAACAGTTCGCCGCCGAAGAGGGCGTTGACTTCAAATCCGACATCATCCAAAGCCTCGACATCGCGTTTCATGACATCGACCCGGATGCCGGACTCCACTACGCCCTCGTTGACGCAGGCGATGTCAAAACCCTTGTAACAGAGTCTGCAGTCAATCTGCTTACAGAACGACCTCCACAGGATTCCCCGAAAGCCATGATCCGTGGGCATATCGCCAAGCATCTCCCCGATGCCGTCGTTTCCATCAGCTGGGATGAAGTCACACTAAAGATGAGTTCCGGGCAAGCGCTGGCATTGACATTGCATGCATTTTCGGATGTTGCTCCGGAACGAGTGATCGCGGCCCTCACGGGTATCACAACAGCAGATGCCCTTGTTACAGCCCTCAAAAGCATCCAGTAAACCGCGGAACACAACCGGCCATCCGGCGGGTAAGATACGGATACAGAGGTGACTATGATTGCATTTCCAGATGGACCATCCCCAGAGAGAATTGAGCGGCCTTCGCCTGCTGATCCAACCCCACGCGGGCCTGAGCAGCCAGGACCGGTAACCCCCGATGTAGACCGTCCAGCAAGCCGTAACATCATGGACCGGATGCGGAAAGTTGACCCAAAACTCGGGCGTAACTACCGCCAAAGAAGTGGGCAATAACCTGTGGATGTTTCCCTTTTTCACCCACAAAGCGGTGACTTCGCAGCCCTGACAGGGTTCTCGCTGGCCGATACCGCGCAGTCTTCTGCATCCAACCTAAATGGCCTTGCATCGGATCCGGTTCATGGAACGACAGTCATCGCTCTTAAGTTCAAGGATGGCGTCCTGACCGTTGGGGACCGCCGCGCGACGGGCGGCAATGCCATCATGTATGACAAAGCCGAAAAAGTGCTGGCGCTGGATGACACGATGCTGATGGCGATTAGCGGAGCGTTCAGCAAGGCGATTGAATTTGTCCGGTTTTTGCGCCACAGCTTTAAGTATTACGAGCGCTCACAGCTACAGCCTCTTAGCCTTGATGGCAAACTTAACGAAATCGGTCGCCTGATGGCTGGAAACCTTGGCGGCGCGATGAGCGGTGGCCTCGTTATTCCCGTCATTGCTGTCTATGACCAAAAGCAATCGGCTGGTCGGATCTTCTTCTACGATGCGGCGGGCGCGCGCTTTGAAAACCTTGAATATGCCGCTGCCGGCTCAGGCAGCGTTCAAATCCGCGGAGCCTTTGAGTACATCGTCCGCACAAAAGGTAACTTCAGCGAAATGCCTCTTGAGGCTGCCCTTGCCGAAGCCCTCCACCTCCTCGAAATTGCGGCTGACCTTGACAGTGCAACCGGCGGCGCCGGCAAAGTTCTCCCTCTTGCACGAACGGTGACTGCCGCTGGTGTGACGGAAATCTCTGATGATGCAATCCGCGCAGCACTTGGTACATCCACGACGACAGCGACCAGCATCTGACAGGCAAACCAATGTCTTACAACTTTTACGATTTTCAAAATGCGATTCAGCAGCGCAACGACTATGTGGATGACCAGCTACGTGATGGCAGTCCGGTCGTCGGCATCTCCTGCCCGGATGGCATCGTTCTCTTTACCCTCCGCGGAAGCCAACGTAAGCTTTTCGAGGTGTATGACCGAATCGCGTATGGCGCGATGGGGCGGCAGTCTGATGTCGAATCTATTCGCATCGCTGCAATCGATTCCGCGCATCGTGAAGGGTTTCAGCGCTCCGAGGATGATGTTTGCCTTAGCCGGTTGGTTGGATTTGGCATTTCTCCTGCTGTCAAACAGGTCTACAACGATCAGCGCGCGGTACCGTTGACCATTCGAGCACTCTTCGCCGAGCTACATGACAGCGCAACTGATGATGTGTTTTGCACCCTCAACTATGATGGTGAATACCGGATCAGTAAGGGCAGTGCGGTGATTACGGGTGTACGCTCTGCGGATGAGGCCGCAAAGGTGCAGCTACGCGATGCCAGCCCAGCTAACCGTGAAGAAGCCATCCGGCTGGCGGTTAAAGTCTGGGCGTATGCGTACACAGCGATGCGCCACGCGCGTAAACCAGGTGGTGATGTGGATGACAACGGTGTTCGCCTTACGCCGGACGCAGCCTTCAAGGGAGCCATCGACAAGGGACTTATCCCGGAGGCTGCTATCCTGATCAGGAGCACATCGCGCACCAGTCGCTTCGAGTGTTGTGCACCGGAACTTACCAGCGCTGCGCTTGCCGATTTGGATCTTGGTTGATGGACCAGCCCCACAAACCTGACTTTGACCCGCATGCACTCCGTGTGTTGGAATACGCGCGCGTCATCCACCAGCTGGCGGAATTTGCGAGCACTGAGTTTGGACGAGAGCGTTGTCTCTCCGTTCAGCCAACCGTTATCCATGCCTTTGTGCGGGAATGGCAGCAGGAGACATCGGAGGCCAAAAGGCTGATCGATGACCATGGTCGCTTTCCGTTTGGGGGAATCCATGACATCCGAAGGGCACTGCAAGCAGCGCACATCGGGCAGCTCCTCCTCCCGCAGCAGCTCCTCGAGGTCGCGAACACCATTGTCGGTTGCAACCGGCTAAAAGCATGGGTCCAATCCAAGGTGGAAAAGGCTCCGGTGCTTGCAGACCGGGCTGAGGCCATTGTCGATTCGCCGATGATTACGGGTGCCGTGGATGGTTCTATCGGGCGGGCCGGTGACATTCTGGATTCTGCAAGCCCTGCACTTGCTGCAGTCCGTAGCCGAAAACGCACGCTGCTCAAGCGCATCGATGAAAAACTCTCATCGATTCTCTCCAGCTCTGTAACACGTCCGATGTTGATGGACACTCAGGTTGTGGAGCGGGATGGCCGGCGCTGCCTTAATGTCAAGGTGGAGCACAAACGGGTTTTTCAGGGGATTGTGCACGGGCTTTCTGCGACAGGGCAAACAGCATTTATCGAACCGATGGCTGTTGTCGAAGCGAACAACGAGCTACGTGAAGCGGAGGCGGTTGAGCAGCGTGAAATCGACAAGGTTTTGCAGCGCTTGACAGAGCTGGTTAAGAAGCGCGAGACCGAGCTCGAAGCAGCCATCCAGACCGCAGCGGGGTTGGACTTAGCGTGCGCCAAAGGCGAATACTCAATCTACCTTGGAGCGTGTGAGCCACTCCTCAATCATAAAGGACGCATCCATATACGACAGGGGCGACATCCTCTCCTCGATGCCGAAAAGTGCGTTCCGGTCTCAGTCAAACTGGGCGATACCGCACAAGCACTCCTGATAACCGGACCGAATACGGGTGGCAAAACAGTTACGCTTAAAACACTGGGCCTCTTTACGCTCATGGCACAGAGTGGGCTTCAGGTTCCTTGTCAGTCTGGAAGTGAACTGGCGATGTTTGATCAGGTGTTCGCTGATATTGGGGATGAGCAGTCCATCGCACAGAACCTCTCCACCTTCAGTGGGCACGTTGCAAACATCGTTAGGATTCTCAAGGTCTGTGGTCGCAGAGCATTGGTTTTGCTCGATGAGCTTGGCTCGGGGACCGACCCCGCAGAAGGAGCAGCGCTCGCAAAATCAATTCTGTCTGACCTGCTTGCGCATAATGCGCGCATTGTCGCAACAACGCACTACGGTGAGCTGAAAGAATTCGCGTATTCACGGGATGGCGTTGAAAACGCGGCGGTCGAATTCGATGTCGAGACACTCAAGCCGACATATCGCCTTCTTCAAGGTGTTCCGGGGTCATCGAATGCCTTTCACATTGCCCGCCGCCTCGGGATGCCAAATCGCGTTGTGGATGCTGCCGTTGCCAGCCTTGGGTCCGCGGGAGCAGATGCGGCTGAGGTGATGCTTCGTCTTGAAGCGGCAAAGAAGGCTGCTGAGGATGAACATCGGGAAGCAGAGCGTCTTCGCAAAGAGCTTGCTGACCTGAAGTCAAAGCATGCAAAGCGCCTCGAGGACTTGGAGCGCTTGCGTGCTGAAGCGAAAGAGCGGGCATCTGAGGAAGCAAGGCTTCTCATTCGGCAAAAGACGGAAAAGATGGACAACATCATTTCCGAGCTGCGACGTATGGGTAAGGAAGGGCGCAAGACCCAAAGTGCCCGCAAAAAGATGAAAGAGACATCCGAGGAGCTCGTTGGCCAGATAGGCCATGAGAAAGAGCCGCCTCCGGTGGATGAAGCCGATGTGCCAACAGCACTCGCCAAGGGAGATACCGTGCGTGTAACCAGCCTTGGCGGCGCATCGGGAACGGTCGTCGAGAACACCAGCGGCGCCGAGGCCATTGTGCAGGTCGGCGTGATGCGAGTGACGGTCCCGATGACAGGCTTGCGCATTGTGGGTGTCTCGGGGGCAAAGCAAAAGCCCAAGGCTAAGCCGAGTCTGGCCGAAGAAGTCGCAGCGATGCCGCCGATTCCAGTAAGGAGCAAGTGGAAAGAGCACCCAACGCAAGGTGATGTTGATAAACCTGCGGTGCCGCGCGTACCAAAGGACAAAAAGCAACCCCGTCAAGGTGGACTTGCCCCACGTGCAGGTAACCAGCTCTCGAGCGTGATGATTGAGAAGGCGAGCAGCTTCTCGCATGAGCTGATGCTGATTGGGATGCGTGTGGATGCCGCGTTGCCCCGTCTTGATAAGTGGCTTGATGATGCTGTTCTCGCGGGTCTCGATGGCGGACGTGTTGTCCATGGCAAGGGGACGGGAGCGCTCAAGCGTGCCGTATGGGAGCAGCTAAGCGGCGATTCTCGCGTGGTGGCGTATCAGCTATCCCACCCGGATGAAGGTGGTGCCGGCGTAACGGTGATTCGTTTTGCTTAGTGATGAGACATTAACAATGCTGGTGGATGCTGCCACACAAGCGCGGCAGCGTGCCTATGCACCGTATTCAAACTACCGCGTCGGAGCCGCGCTTCTGCTTTCGGATGGCAGTGTTGTCGCAGGGTGCAATGTCGAAAATGCCAGCTTTGGCCTGACAATCTGTGCTGAACGGGCAGCGGTTTGTGCTGCGGTAGCATCGGGAAAGCGTAACATCTACGCCTGTGTGGTTGCGACTGCCGATGGCGGAGCCCCGTGTGGCGCTTGTCGCCAGGTTCTGTCCGAGTTTCACGATGATGCTCATCCAATGGAAGTTGTTTCTGTCACATCAGATGGCCGAATAGTGATGAAGACTTGTCTTCGAGATTTGTTACTAAACGGCTTCGGGTTTGGTGGTCGGACATTTTGATGTCTGTTTATGATGCAGCGCTGCAGGAAACCGCATCCGTGGAACAGAAGAGCAGCTAACGACCGTAAAGTCAACATTGAGTTTGTGTGTGGAGGGGCATCGATGTATCAGCAACAGTGGGGTTCCGGTTACCAGTCCCAATCGCCAGCGCGCCGTCAGGCATTTATATCCAAGGTCTATGGTCACCTCGCAGGTGGCTTCCTTGTATTCGCGATTATCGAAGCGCTACTGCTAAACTCTCCACTCGGGGCCGCCATTTTGGCGATGGTCTTTGGCTTTGGTCAAATCGGCTGGTTTCTTCTGATAGGCATTTTTATGCTTATCAGCTGGATCGCCCGCTCACAGCTGGCATCATCACCGGATCCAAGTAAGCAATATCTTGGCTATGGCTTGTACATCCTGATCGAAGCCGTTGTTTTTCTCCCGCTCTTGTACATCGCAAATAGCGTAGCTCCGGGAATTGTTCCACAGGCTGCTACCATGACGGGCGCACTGTTCCTTGGACTGACCGCTGTCGCCTTCAGCTCCAAAATGCGGTTCAACTTTCTGGGACCTGTGTTGGGTGTTGCCAGCCTAGTGCTCCTTGGCGTGATGATTACCGGGATGGTCTTTGGTTTCTCCCTTGGGCTTTGGTTTAGCGCTATCATGATTGCCTTTGCCGGTGGCGCGATTCTTTATGACACCGACCGTGTCATCAATGAATACGATGAACGTGATCACGTCGCTGCTTCCCTTGAGCTTTTTGCAAGCGTGGCGATGCTCCTCTGGTACGTCATCCGCATTCTGCTCCAGCTTCGCGGACGTGATTAACCGCGCAGTATCACTGAGATGACAGGTTATAATTGACCGGCGTGAGCGGGGCTGACCCCGTGTCCGATGCCGGAAGGTAACCCGATGTCCATCCTCTTCGACGAAATTCACCAGCAGCCAGCCGCTATCGAGCGCGCACTGATCGCAAACGCTATAGGTGCACAGGCATTGGTGGATGAAATCAAGAAGAGAGACATCCGCTTTGTCATCTTCGCCGCACGTGGGACATCGGATAACGCGGCGACTTACGCGAAATACCTCTGGCAAATCACCGCAGGTCTTCCCTGTGGTCTGGCTGCACCAAGTGTTCATACGCTTTACGATGCAAAGGTAGCGTTCCGGGATGCCCTCGTTGTCGGTGTGTCACAAAGTGGTGCCGGTGAAGATGTCAATGAAGTCATCTCCCAGGCAAAAGCCGCTGGTGCGCTGACTGCTGCCATCACTAACACACCGACATCCGTACTCGCAGGTATTGCCGATCACGTTCTTTTCTGTCACGCTGAGCTGGAAAAGGCCGTCGCTGCGACAAAGACATACACAACGACCCTCGCAATATTTGCTCAGCTCGGCGCTATGCTTGGTGGTGATAATGCACTATTAGAATCCGTAAACCGACTGCCACAAGCCGCCGCGGATACGCTCGCGATGCTCCCAGGACGCATCGAACCTGTGGCATCCACGCTGTATCACGCAGAGCGGATGGTTACTGTAGCTCGTGGACTTCATCTCTGCACCGCGATTGAGTCATCCCTAAAAATCGCCGAGACAACCGGCACCGCAACACAGTCCTACTCAAGCGCCGACCTTTTGCACGGTCCGATCGCGGCCGTTGGGCGTCGCACGCCGGTACTCGTTTTCCAGCCGGGCGGCGCAACGTTTGAGTCTCTCAATGGCGTCGTCGATAAGCTCAACGACCGCGGCGCACGGGTTATTCGTATCAATGCAACCGAAAACGCTGACATCCCACTGCACGCATCCGAGTCTGAACTCCTGGCCCCAGTCGTGGATATCCTGCCAGCACAGCTCCTCGCATATCACCTCACCGTTACCCGTGGGCTCGATCCAGATCAGCCCAATGGCCTATCGAAAGTAACCATCACCCGCTAATCCCAGCCCCGACGTCGCTTGTCCTTCCATATCCGATCGCAGTGCGGCCGGTAATCACATTCATCACAGAGGGCTTCATTGAACACCGGGAGGATGTTCGTGAAATCCTTGTTTCTTAGCATCTCACCTTCTTCGGCAAGCTCTGCAATCAGGTCAACACGCTCTTCATCGGCTAACGAGTGGCTGGCAATCATCCCGCTGCGGACGGCATAAATCGATGCCCTCACAGGCCTGTCAGGATAGTGGTGCTTGACAACCGTTTGGTAGATGCGCATCGGGAGCGCTCCCGCGACATCCGCCTCACTCACAGCTGTACGGCCAGACTTGTAATCGACAATATCCAATGTGCCATCCGGGTAGGCATCAATTCTGTCGATTCGCCCTGTCAGGCGGACATCCGAGGTGATGTCCTGGCTGTATGTCTTTTCGGTAGCAAAGAGCTCCGGGCGTTCATCCGGAGGAGTCGTTGCTTCTAAGTGCAGCGCAGCTGCGTGGCACTCGATGACAATCGCTTCTGCTTCGGCAAGCTTTGCTTTCGCATCTGCAGGGGATGCATACCCGGCATCCACCCATGAGAGGCGGAGCTGCTGGACGATGTCATCCACGGACATCACCGATGGCCCACCCGCTTGCGCAAAGGCATCCAGGGTGGAATGAATCGATGTACCAAAGCTGTAGTAAGGCTTGGGGCGGTGGTAGAAACGGCCAAGCTTTTCGATGTACTCCCAGCGGTACTTTGCCGGACAGTCACGAAAGGTGCGGATTTTGGTGGGGCTTAGTTGGAATTTCCGGGTGGATGGCTTGGGCACACGTGTCTCCTGATTGCGGATGCATCAGCTGTCTGGGGCGACAGTCTAAAGCAGCCTGCAATCCCTATTATGCACCCTGAATTTACGCTTGGTGAGCGTGGCATGTTGAACGCCCAGCGATAGAATGAAATCACTCACTTTCGAGGTAATCCCCAATGGTCAAGCGTGGTGTTGTTGTCGCATTTTCGGTCGCATTATTCGCCCTTGCCGGGTGCCGCAAGGAAGCCCCTAAGCCGGTGGTTGCCGCACCTGTTGCCCCGGAGCGCCCGATGGTGGATGCCGCAGCGGTGCGCGCTAATGAGCTTGGCAGGATTCCGGTTGTCATGTACCACGATGTCAATGACAAGGTCGGTAAGAACACGAAAATGAACCGGACCAAGGCATCTTTTGAGAAGGACCTGCAGCTGCTTTATGACAAGGGGTTCTATCCTGTGACTCTGCGCAGTGTCGTGGATGGTTCCATGAATGTTCCCGCAGGCAAGAGCCCTGTGGTGATTACATTTGATGATGCGCGTGAGTCACAATTCCGCTTGATTGAGTCATCCGAGTCGTACTCTGTCGACACTGAGAGTGCCTATGGAATGATAGAAAAGTTCTGCAAGGCCAACCCCGACTGGAAGCCAGTCGCCACATTTTTTGTGTTACCAAAGTCAGAAAAGACGCTCGAGCCATTTGGTCAGGTTGGCCTCGGCGGAGACAAGATTAAGTACCTCATGTCAAAAGGCTGTGAGATTGGTAACCATTCGCTTCGTCATAAGTCGTTTGGTCGGATGACAGCAAAGCAGCTACAGGATGAGCTCTCGGGGGCGCAGAAAGCTGTGCAGACGTACGCATCCGATGTTCAAATCACCAGCCTTGCAAACCCGTACGGCGTGTATCCAAGGAACAAGGCTGATTGGAAGTTCCTCGCCAAGGGAACAGGCGTGGGTGGAAGCTATGCGCACACTGCAGTCTGCCAGGCCGCGTGGCGCCCGACGGTTTCGCCTGCTGCTAAAGGGTACAACCCGGTGCGCATCGAGCGCATCACACCAGAAGATCTAAAGTTCGGACTTGCTTACTGGGTTGCAGAGCTAACGAGTGGCCGAATGACCCGTTTTGTCTCGGATGGCGATGCAGGTGTCGTCTCCTATCCGAGTTCCGAAGCATCCAATGCGGACAAAGCCGCTATCGTTGCCTTAGGCAAGAAGGCAAATCCATACGGCGGGTCAGGCGGAGCGGGTGGGAAGAAAATCCTCGGAGCAGGTGACAGTGGTGAGACAACCACTGAAACAGCTAGTCCATCCAGTGCGCCAGCTGCAAGCAAGCCGATTACCGGCGCTGGGGGCTAGAAGCCCGCATAGGGTCAGCGATACAATGCCCGCGTGAATCTGGACCAGCAAGTTGAGCTCCTAAAGCGCGGAGCATCCCTCATCGTTCCCGAAAATGGCCTTCGCGCCAAGCTCGAAAAATCTGCCAAAACCGGCAAACCCCTTGTCGTAAAGCTTGGCCTTGACCCAACATCACCGGATATCCACCTCGGCTTTGCCGTCGTGCTTCGCAAAATCCGTCAGTTTCAAGACCTCGGACATCGCGTCACCATTATTATTGGGGACTATACAACGCTGATCGGAGATCCATCCGGTCGCTCGGCCACACGTCCGATGCTTACCGAAGAGCAGATTCGCGAAAATGCTGCGACATACGTCGACCAGCTCTCGGTAATCCTTGACCGCTCGAAGACCGATATCCGCTTTAACAGCGAATGGCTTGGCAAACTGTCCTTTGCCGATCTGGTGAAACTCACCAGTCGTATGACCGTTGCACAGGTGCTCACGCGCGAGGATTTCCGCAAGCGGTGGGATGCCGGTGCGCCAATTTCGCTCCACGAGCTTCTCTACCCGCTCGCCCAAGGCTATGACTCGGTTGCGATTGAAGCCGACATCGAAATGGGTGGACAGGACCAGACCTTTAATATCCTCACGGGACGTGACCTTCAGGCAGAAGTCGGACAGGATCAGCAGATTGGCTACTTTATGCCATTGCTCGTCGGACTTGATGGCCAAAAGAAAATGTCCAAGTTGCTGGGCAACTATGTGGGAATTGCAGAGCCTCAGATTGATCAGTACAGCAAGGTGATGTCACTTGCCGATGAGCTGATGGCAGATTGGTTCCTGCTCTGTACTGATGTCCCTGTCGAGACGTATTCTGAGTGGCTGACTCCGGGAAGCAACCCGATGGAAGCAAAGCACAAGCTCGCGCATGCGATTGTAGAGATTTACCACGGTACGGATCTGGCTAATGCGGCATCCGAACAGTGGAAGAAAGTCCACAGTGGGCGCCAGTTCCCCGATGATGCACCGGAGCACACGGTTAGCAGTAACCCGATTGCTCCTGTAGCGTTGTTGGTCGAGCTGGGTGTGTGTGCATCCAATGGAGATGCCCGCCGGCTGGTTGAGCAGGGCGGTTTGTCCATTAACGGCGAAAAGCATACAGATACCAAAGCGCTCATTAATGTAACATCCGGGGATCAGCTCAAAGCTGGCAAAAAGCACTATTTCGTCCTTCGGACAGCCTGACATGGCGGTGCAACGGCCGCTTTCGGACGCTACGACACTCAGGGTTGGAGGCGTTCCCGGAGCGTGGTTCACGGTTTCGGATGCCCCTTCCGCACTGGCATCCTTGCGGCAAATCCGTACAGCGGGCCTGACGCCGTTTGTCCTTGGCGGCGGTAGCAACTGCGTTGTCTCGGATGACCCTGCTGACATCGGCGTACTTCAGCTTGCCGGTGGCGACCTTGAAATTTTGTCAGAGACAAATGGTCTTGTAGATCTCCGCGTCCCTGCGGGTTTCTCGTGGGACTCCCTTGTCGATTGGGCTGTTAGCCGCAAGCTTCAGGGGATTGAGTGTCTTGCGGGTATCCCCGGCCTGGTTGGGGCAACCCCGATCCAAAATGTCGGTGCCTACGGACAAGAGGTCGCAACGGTTATTCATGCGGTCACCGCCATCGATACGCAGACGGAAGCATTAGTCACCATTGATGCGGATGAATGTGGTTTTGCATATCGCCACAGCCGCTTCAACAGCGTTGATACTGGCCGATTTATCATCACCGATGTCCAATTTCGCCTGCATCAAAATGGAGAGCCTTGCCTGGCGTATCCGGAGGTGCGGCGTGCAGCATTAGATGCTGGCGCGTGTGAGCTCTGGCATGTTGCTGAATTGGTGCGTGCGATTAGAAAGCGAAAGGGGATGGTTGTGTCCCCGGATGATCCTGATAGTTGCAGTGCCGGATCGTTTTTTAGGAATCCAATCGTGGATGCGGATAAAGCAAACGAGCTTGTCACGGAGTTCTCAGGTGAGTCGGTGCCGCGCTGGGATGTCGCCGCAGCTGAGAAGTCCGTCAAGCTCTCTGCAGCATGGCTGATGGAACGTGCCGGCTTGCACCGTGGGATGAACCTTGCGCCAAACGTACGACTTTCATCGAAGCATGTGCTGGCAATCGTGACGGAGGATGGCGCTCGGGCATCTGATGTCTTGGATGCTGCTGTCAAGGTGCAGAATGCAGCGCAACATCGCTTCGGGATTGGGCTAGTTCCAGAGCCTGTCTGGGTGGGATTTGGTAATGATGCAGAGTTGCCTTCTGGGGCAGTGCGGCTCGGGAACCCCACTCCGGCGAGTTAGCCAGAGTGGGGCACTGAAAGTTACTTGTATTCTGCAGCTACCTGCCCGGCACGCAGCTGGCGATTTGCTGCGGTACATGGCACGGTTCTCGAGTTCGTACAGTTCCAGAGGTCATTCGGCCATATTGTTGCCTGAGTCTTCATCGCTTTGGCATGACCATCGGCAAATAAGAAGTTTGACATCTTCGAATGTGCCTGAAGCCAACCCTCTCCAGCGGATACGCTCTCTGGTTGGTTTGTCACCCAGTTGCGCATCACCGTACCGCTGTTTATGGTCTGCCATGCGTTGTTCCAAGTGGAGTTCATGTAGCGCCCCTTATTCTCATTGACGGCACTTGCATCTGCAGGGGACTCAATCGCGGACAGAGGACTTGGCCCTTCGAACTTGAACTGTCCGATGACTTGGCGATTCACGATGTAGTGCATCGGGATGAGAACCTGTGGCGTTCCGAAGAACATCGCACGCCAGTTTTCCTTCTTCTTGAACCGGTTCGATGGGCATGTGTACACATCCGAATTCTTGATGTACGGCAGAATCATCCACTGCCATGTGTAGGCTGGTCCGGGACCCGGGTCAAAGTTCGCTGCTGGACCGTTGCCGAGCCAGGATGATGGCAAGAGCTCATCGTAGTGTTGCGTGTACATCATGAGTCCATAACCAATTTGCTTCAAGTTAGACAAACAGGATGTCTGCCTCGCTTTTTCACGTGCTTGTGCAAAGACTGGGAACAGGATAGCAGCGAGGATGGCGATGATGGCGATAACGACGAGAAGTTCGATGAGAGTGAAACCAGAACGATAGCGGGCGTTAATGTCAGAGCTCCACATTGAGCAAGAATTCCGGATTGAGCCCGGCATTGTTACGTTAGCAATGACGATTGAGAATTCCTACAATTCACCCATTCAGAGCTGTTCACACGTGTGGAATTCTGGAAAACTCATCCCGTTGTCAGAAAACGGTTCATTTGCAGCAATAAGTCGCCCATGCAGAATTATTGGGTGTGCAGGACATCATGAAACGATGTCTAATCAGCAGTTATGGCATGTATCACCCGTCGGGATATCCTTCGTATCGCATCAGCTACTGGCGCCGCTGCCGCGCTTCCTGCTGTACCCGCGTATGCAGAAAACACAGAGGAGACAATCTCATCAACAGCACCAAAGACGAATATCGTCTACATCCTGATTGATGACCTACGTCATGACTGTCTCTCCATTGCCGGGCATCCTTACGTCGAGACCCCTAACATCGACCGTCTCGGCAAGGAAGGCATCTGGGCTCGAAATGCCTGTGTGACAACGGCTCTATGTTCGCCGAGCCGGTGCTCGACGCTTACCGGGATGTATGCGCATAAACACAGGGTCGTAGATAACAACAACCCTGTTTCGAGAGACCTTGTATTCTTTCCACAGCTACTTCAGAAGAAGGGCTACAAGACGGCATTCTTTGGCAAATGGCATATGGGAGGCGACTCGGATGCACCGCAGCGCGGCTTTGACCACTGGGTAAGTTTCCGGGGACAGGGAACCTATCTGCCGAATCCTGGCGGACTCAATGTCAATGGTGTCAAGGTTCCGCAGAAGGGCTATATCACCGATGAGCTGACCGATTACACCATCGGCTGGTTGGAAGCACTCCCAAAAGATCAACCCTTTTTTGCATATGTCAGCCACAAGGCTGTGCACTCAAACTTCGTGCCCGCGGAGCGCCATAAAGGTCGCTATGCCAGAAAGTCCATCCCGACACCTGTTTCGCAGGCGAAGGATATCGATCCGCAGGGACGTCCACGTTGGGTAAGCGATCAACGCTCAAGTCACCATGGGGTGGACTTTCCGTATCACGGACAGCTGGATGTTCAGGAATACCATCGCCGTTATTGTGAGACGTTGCTAGCTGTTGATGACTCTGTTGGGCGAATCCTTGCAGCACTTGAGGCAAAGGGCATTCTTGACAACACCCTTGTGGTGTTCATGGGCGACAATGGGTTTGCATTTGGCGAGCATGGCTTGATTGATAAACGGACGGCGTATGAGGAATCGATGCGTGTTCCTCTCCTGATGCGCTGTCCATCCCTGTTTCCTGCCGGGATGGCGCTCCCGCAGGTCGTCGCAAATATCGATTTGGCCCCTACGTTTTTGGACATTGCAGGAGTTAAGTCGCCAACCAACATGGATGGCCGTTCGTATTTGCCGTTGCTGCAAGGTAAGCCGGATGTAGCTTGGCGGGATGGCGTTTTGTATGAGTATTACTGGGAGCGTAACTTCCCGCATACGCCGACGGTGCATGCGCTGCGAACCGAGGAATGGAAGTACATCCGGGTGCAGGGCCTCTGGGATTTGGATGAGCTCTACAACCTGAAAAGTGACCCACTCGAGACGAAGAATCTCATCCGTGATCCGAAGCACCGTCAAGTGGCAGCGAAGATGAATACGCAGCTTTTCCAAATGTTGCAGCAGACCGGTGGGATGCAGATTCCGTTGCTTCCGGATATGGGTGGACAGGCGGACCTGCGGGCTCCCGGAGACAAGCGGGCGGCGGATTTCCCGGATGTGTTTATCGCCAAAGAGGCTAAGCCACTCGCGTAGTGCGCCTAGAAATGGGGCTGAGGTGCCTCATTTTCGTTACGGCTTTGGTTTTGCTGGAGGTCCTTTTTCGATCAGGAGCTCTTCGATAAACCGCGTCATTTTTTTAAAGCCGCCGGCGCCCTGCCATTCGAGTTCACCATTCCAGTAATAGCGGACGCGTTGTTGTTTGTCGATTAGATAGACCGTTGGCCAAATCGATTGCTGCCAGCGCTTCCAGTTCTCTTCCTTTGGATCAACGAGAACTGGATACTCAATCTTGTTCTTTTTTACCTCTGCGACAACGCGGTCAAATTTTCGCTCATCTTCGAGCTCTGGTGTGTGTACACCGACCATTTGGAGTCGACCATCCGAGAACTCCTTACGGTAGGCATTCCACCAGCTCTGGTAGTGGGGGAGATTGCGCTTACAGTTGATACATCCAAATGTCCAAAAGTGAATGATTGAGACCGTTCCCGGAATAAACGTGATTGGTTTATCTGTATTTAGCAAGTCTGATTTTGTACCGGTCAGTGTAGGAACAGGGTGGATGAGTGTGACCAGGTGGCCATCACGTTTTGCGGTCTGTTCTTGTCGGCGGAAAAGCATTGCGTTAGCCCTCACTCACACATGATACATATCCAGCCAAAAATCCTCACGCCCATTGTCGTGCTTTATCGCGCGTAGACCTCGTGTAAAAGCAATCAAACAGGCAACCTGCGCGCGACAGACCGCTCCTTAATTTCATCGACAGTTACTTCACGACTGAGTTCCTCTGACAGGTAAATACCTTCGGAAATCAGCAGTGTATTCAGCGCGATCTCTGCCGTATTCAATAGCTCTGTCCTCCCCTGTAGAGCGAGTATCCAATGCACCTGGCTGCTCTCCAGCGGGTCGGTATTGTTGTCATCCGAGCGAAGCTTGCGCGTTCGGTATGTAAAGGCATCAAGATCAGCTCCGCCTGAAACATCGATGTCACCGTGTGGTTGATGGAGCGAAAATGGCCTCAGTCGGATGCCACCTTTATCTCCAACGATGAACGACCCTTCAAAACTGTCCAGGTGAATCGCCCATGCTTCGGCGATTTCAAGGAGGGCACCATTGGTGAAGTTCACGAAGCCACAGCCAAGCTCTTCAACGGAGTAGCGTCCTGCTTGTGCACGAAGCTCATCAAGCTCGACCTTTTGGAAAGTACGACCAGTCACGCGGAGAACTCCGGGATTACCGAGGAGGTGGAGCATTTCCGATATGTGGTAGACGCCCATATCGAAGAGTGCACCACCGGCGGCGATATCCTTCTGGACAAAGCTTGGTTTACCGTAGCCATCCACGTAAGGCCGTCCCCGTCGCCGATGCCCTGTCGCTCTGGCGTAGTACGCATCGCCGATCGCACCGCCATCGATAAGGGATTTAGCCGCCCGTGTTTCATCCGAATAAATCAGCGCAAGTTGGATGTGCAGCATATTCCCGGTTCTGTGAGCTGCATCCAGCATCGCAAGGCCATCGGCGTACGAACCCGCCATCGGCTTTTCACAATAACAGTGCAGACCCGCATCTAGCACCTGGATGGCGGCATCAGCGTGAAAGTTGTTGTGGAGACAAACATCAACGGCATCCAATTCCGCACTGTCGAGCATTCCCTGAAGGGTGTTATAGGTTTGCCGGATACCGAATTTTGCGGCGGTCGCTGCGAGCGTAGCCGCATCGATGTCGGCAATTGCAACGACTTCAGCATCGGGAATAGCAGCATAGTTTTGAAGATGCTGTTGGGCTATCTGACCGCATCCGATGATTCCGATTCTGATCTTATTCCGCATGTTCATCTCCTGAATCACGTGGCAAACATTAGGCAAACATTTTTGCCGCAGTCCATTCCGGATTCTGATCACCCGCAAGAGTTAATCATCGTAACGCACTTGCTAAAGAGGGACATCCGTATGAAGACATATACCGTACACAACGATGGCAGCTGGTTGTTGCGGCGGATTGCGCGCACGATTCAGAATTGGGATGTGCTTGCGATGTCTGAGTCCACAGATGCCACCGGCCGGACAATCCGTACATGGACCTATCTGGGTGTTGACCCTATAAGACGGGTCTACGCACTTACGGAGCAACGGTGTGTGGTACACGATGAAGAGCTGCTCTCCGATGATCTGGTTCCTGATGAGGACAAAATGCCGATTGGGGAGTGGGCGGCAAATCAGTCGCCACTGGCGGTCTTAGATCAGCCTCCGCACCACTGGGGGGTGTCCGCGATCGCGACTCGCCTTCGTGCCGCTGTTCAGCCAACTGCCACTTACCGCATTCGCACTGCCAAAACTCCCCGCGTTCGTGAAGCAGCGATTGCCTGATGTTCGTTGGTACACTTGACGCGTGCTAGCATCTGTCCTGATACCGTTGGTTGTCATCGCATCCATTTGGATTGCCCGAGTGGCATGGATGTGGGCTGCTGACTTTGACAAAAATGGTAAGCAGCGAATTAGTCTGGGCTTGCGTCTCGGTGCACTCGTGCTTTGCACCTGGTGGATGCTTCCGATAGGTGCGGTGATCTTCAAGCTGTTTATTCTCAGGGAAGACCCGTAGTCAGTCCGCTGATGGTGTCGGTTATTGACGTGATGCTAGGCTTAGCTGTGTATCTGCTAGCCAGTAGCCAGTTTGACCACGTAAAACAGCATCATCACTATCGTCACAATGCTTGCTGTCCACAGCATCGCTGCTGTGCTTCCTGTTGACTTCAATTCCTTTGGAAGGCTTCTCTGACGTAGCGTCAACACCGTCACAGCAATGATTGGGAGCATCGCCGCTTGCGCGACACCGCCCATCTTCACCATTTGTGTCGGGTCGATGCGCAAGAAGTGTAATGCTGTCGGAATCGTCAGGAGAACTACCACAAAGCGGTTACGCCACTTGATGCGCTGTGTATAGTCATCCGGCTTAAAGACACCAAGAAGCGTTGTCACATCGGCGAACACTCTGGAGTTACTTGCCGTCGCAGCGAAAATCGTTCCATACAACGTGGCAATCGCGCCTACGTAGAAGACCCACAAAGCCCACGGGCCCAATGTGTCCGTATACATATGGCTAAGCGTCGCGATCATTTCTTTGCTTTTCGGAATCAACCCCTGAGGGTGCAGCACGCCAGCACCCAGAAGATAGAACGCTGCTGTCGCGAACGTGTAGATAATCATGCTGGCGATGATGTCAAGGTGCATCACGCGGACCCAACCCAGCGCGCGGTCCCGCCAAGCCGGTGTGAAGTCGTTTTCGCCCGTCGATTGTGCATAGCCCTTTTCAATGCACCAGTACGGATACATGAACAGCTCTGCAGCTCCGACACCGGTGATACCGAATACGGCGACTGCGGTTTTCATCCCGCTGGATGGCAGATGAAATGAAAGTCCATTTGCAAAGTCTGCCGCAGTCAGCGACCCGGGACGCTTTAGGAGAATCGCGGCGCTGAGCACGGTGATGAATGTAAACAAACCAACTTTGATGCTTGCGATGCCTTCGACGCGGCTATACCCGCCACCCAGGAGCAGCCACAGAGAGAATGCGTAGAGTGTGATGACCCAAATGTCGATGCTTACCGCCGGGAAAATAGTGTGCAAAACCTGACCAACTCCGGCAAACATCGCTCCGACTTGGAACAAGGTCATCAGGACCATCCCAACCCAAAGCCAGACTACCCACGACACGCCGATTTTTGGACCGGGCATCAGGTTAAACCCACCGAGACCTGTCTTGCCGGTTGCGATAGTGAAACGCCCCATTTCTGCTTGGAGCGCAGGCTTAATGAGGCAACTCAGGATGATGAGCCACAAGCAGGTCATCCCGACTTCCGCCCCCAGCGATGTCGTGGCGATGAGCTCACCGGAGCCGACAATGGATGCTGCGAGAATCATCCCTGGGCCAATACGTTTAATCGCATCCCGGAAGCTTGCCGGAGGAGCCTCGACAGCAGCTGCATCGTAGGCATACGGATCTTTGAGCGCGACAGTACTCTCACTTCGTTGTGCAGACATGGCTGGACTCTATGCCAGATGTCAAATTATTGCTACTCTTAATCATCGTGTCTTCAATCTAGTTAACGGCTGAACGCTGTACAATTTCGTGTAACAGGGTATGCTGGTGCTGATACATCCCCTGCGCATGCGCAGTGTGGCAACCAAATCAACAATGAG
>JBJTQN010000360.1:0-9136 GCA_046075665.1 Armatimonadota bacterium
CTGGAAGCCCGGCGCTGTCAAATGGCAGGTGGTCCGTTCCACCGGTATTGCGCTTGGTTACTGTCGTCGCACCAAGGTCTGCAAATGACTTAAACCATTCCGTAAAGATTGGGACGACCGCTTCATTCCCCTGTGCGTAGATACCGCGCAGCTTGCCGGTACCATTATCGATGTTGTAGTAGCCAGCCACCTTTGCATGCTCAGGTTTTGGCTCAGTCTTGGTGCCATAGTGCTGCTTGACATACGCACCTGATCCAAAGATGCCCTGTTCCTCACCGCTCCAGAGTGCCACACGAATTGTGCGGCGTGGCTTGAGACCAGTAGCCTTCAGGATGCGTACAGCTTCCATCATGACAGCGACGCCCGCGCCATCATCTGTTGCGCCCGTGCCGCCATGCCATGAGTCGATGTGACCACCGCAGAGCACGACTTCATCCTTAAGATCCGAGCCCTCGATCTCAGCAACAGTGTTATAGACCTGACTGTTGTCATCACCGTTAAAGCGAACCTTGCTCTCAACGGCAAGTTTTACAGTTTCACCCGCCTTGACCATTCGTGCGATACGGTTGTAATGCTCAACTGCCACCGCAATCTGAGGAATCATCAGCTTCTCAGCTTCTTTCTTCCACGGCTGAACACGGCGGGTCACGGTTGGGTTGAATGGCGCATTTGGATCTCGCTGCGGCGCTGGCGCATTGTTAGGCTTTGTAGGAACGGTTGCCTGCTGCACAAAGAGCGTTCCTCCATCGCCACGCGCGGCATCAAGGACCACCACAGCCCCCTGTTCCTTGCAGAAGGACAGGATCCGGGCGCTCATCGTGCGCTGCCTTTGCATCTGCTGCATCCGTTCACGCTGTTCAGCCGTCATGTCATTCGTGGCAACCGGCGAGCCAGCGGTAACGCCCGGAGTCCCGGTGATGCCAGCGCGGCGGCCCGTTCCAGCATTGTTGACCATCTGAGCGAGCTGCTCATCGGTCCAGCGAACAGCCTCAGGCGTGAAATGCGCAGGAACCTCGCGAATTGGGCTGATTAAGACTGCCTTACCTTGCAGTTTGCCTTCGTATTGCTTAAGGTCATTCTCGGAGCCTGCCTCGATAACGATGACATCCACCGTACCTGTAAAGCTGGTTGACCAGGCCTTTGCAATCCCAATGACCGGGAATGCGGTTGGAGCTGTGACTTGCAGCGAGAAGCGCTCTTGTGTCCAGCCACGGCCAAACGGTCCCCATGGCTCCAGGGCTGCATTGACCAAGCCCCAATCCGCCATCGTCTTACGGGTCCACTCATTCGCACGCAGAAGTCCAGGGGAACCGGTTAGACGCGGACCGATGACTTCCGTCAGGTACTCAAGAGTTTGCGGAAGCTGCGAGCGAGAAAGGCCTTCCTTACGAATCTTAGCGACAACATCCGGGTTGATTGCTTCCTGAGCGCGTACCGGAGCAGAAATAGAAATAGCTGCCAAACTCAGTGCAGTGGCGATCGATACGGCTGCAACTCTACGGGAGTTGGTTGCGGATAAAGACATAGACGTCCTCCAGAATAATTGGCGGGATTGTATCCCATCGGAAGGGATGTGCGTCACGAAGATTGCGTCCGGTAGGATGCGATATGTTCACCCCGGTTCTGGCGATTAGTTTCGCACTCATTTCTGCAGCATTTCATGAGCCAACCAGGCCACTCGACCATGGACGCATCGCAAGCGAACACCAGACCGTCCGTGACAGTGTCGTACTCCCTACAGAGATAGCTGCAATCCTTGACCGTCCGGAGCTTCGAAACGCGACGATCGGTTTGTTCGCCATCGACTTAAAGACTGGCAAACCGTTTGTGAGACTAAACAGCGACCGCGCCTGTATGCCTGCCAGCAACCAAAAGCTTTTCACAGCTGCCGCGGGGTTGCAGCTACTTGGATCTGATTTCGCTTGGAAGACGGAAATATCGCACACCGGAACCACACTTCACATCACCTTTGATGGCGACCCGCTCCTGACACGAGCGCAGCTCGCATCGGCCATCACGGCTATCAAAGACAAACTAACCGGACCAATCTCGCAGATAGCCATCGATGACACCCGCATTCAGGGCGATCCGCTGGGAATCGCCTGGCAATGGGATGACATCGGGGCCGGCTTCTCCGCACCAGTCGGTGCCGCAACCGTTGACAAAAATATAGTCAAAGTAACGGTTACTCCACCGGCAGCGGTAACGAGTGCGCCGCGCTTCGATGTCGCAGATGGCATACTTTCTATCCGTGCCAGCACGACGGTTACCGAAGGTGGTCAAGCAAATGCAATGACACCACCGGCCGGTGGGCGCCTCAGAGTTACCCGTAACCCACTTCGTCCAGAGGTTGAAATTACTGGCGCCCTGACAGCAGGCGGTAAGCCAGTTACATCGATGGTAGCAGTCGATAACCCTACTGATGCAGCATTTCGTATTCTGACCGGCATTCTCAGGGAATCTGGCATCCCGATGGACCAAAATGTCCAGTACGTTCGCCGGCCTCGTGAGGCATCGGATGTGCTTCTGACCACCGTCGCGAGTAAGCCTCTGGCCCAATCTCTACCGGACTTCCTGAAGCCAAGTGACAATCTCTACGGAGAGCTCCTCCTGCGGACGCTTGGACGACTGGATGCAGGAGCAGCAACACCTGAGGCTGGCATCGGGCAGCTGAAGAAGTGGATGATTCTCAACGCTATTCCAACAGATGGTGTTCAGCCAGCAGATGGCTCAGGACTATCGATGTGGAACACCACGACAGCCGAGGCAACCGTTGCGCTCCTAAGGACAATGGCAACGAACAAACAATTTCGAGATGCTCTGCCAGTCGGCGGGGTTGATGGCACCCTTAAGGCACGCTTCCCAGCAACGGAACACAAAGGGAAAGTGCAGGCCAAGACTGGTACGCTTTCCGTGGCTAGCTGCCTGAGTGGATATGCTGATAATACAAAAGGCGAAACCATTGTCTTCAGTATCCTGATGAATCACTTTGACCGAAAGGCTGGGAGTGCTGCAGCCCGCCGTGCCCAGGATGACATCGTGCGATATCTGATGAGTCTCTAAGGCGCGTCCGACGCTTCCACGTTACCAACAATCATTTTGCTCTTGCCATCGATGATCGTAAAGTAGTCCCGCTCAACTGGATTTCCTGATTTGTCATTTAGTGGACCATCCGACCATGTGGTGAGTCCGACGGCGTCGCTTCACCCCGAGGCGAGAATGAGCCCCTAAGGTGTCTCGGATGGTGCCACGTGACCAACAATCATTTTGCGCTTGCCATCGATGATCGTAAAGTAGTCTCGCTCAACTGGATTTACTGATTTGTCATTTAGTGGACCATCCGACCAGGTGGTGAATGTGGACGATGAAATACGATAGGCAGCGAGAACACTCGGAAATTTCTCTGGTTCGTAATCGACATTAATCGCGCTTCGGGTGTCATCAAAAGCAGATGCAGGCTCCATCTGACGGTTGTTGATTTTGCCCTCGGCACGGATTTGATAATCGGCGTTGTACTCAATACCTGCATCCAGGTTTTCCGGTGCGGTCCCCAGCGCCAGCGTCTCGTTGTAAAGCTCCATCCGGGCACGGGAATACGCAAAGTAATCATGCGTAGACACAAGCCCCCAACCAACGGTGCACGCCGCGATAGCGACGGCTCCCCAACGCAACGGTTGTAAACGCGGTGCATCGGATGTCGGTGCGATATGCGCTGCCATCACAAACGGAATGATAAGCAGCAGGTATCGGTCAAACATATTGTTCAGCGCCAGCCATGGCACCAACGAGACACACTGAACCAGAACATACATCATCAATCCCAGTGACAAAATGGTTGTTCCATCCAGCGATTGCCGAGCCCTTACTTGCGTAATGGTTCCCCTGAACTGATTTGCAAGCAGGGCCAGTGAACAGACATTTCCTATAACCCCAGCAAAGGACCATAGGTAGCCAAGATTTGGAACCGATGTCCGGTCACCAAACCCATGAACACCGCCGACAACGACTCCCATCGTCGTCCAATACTGACCGTAGACCGTAAGGCGGAATATTGGACCGAACATCTCGATGTGCTGCACGCTCATCGGCAGAATGATAAAGATCAACATCCACACGAGTACCAAACCTGCGACTGGCCAAGATGGCTTCCGCAGCTGCAATCCAATAAGAACTCCTGGAAGCACCAGGAGACCGCTGATGATTCCGAACTTGATCATGAACTTAATTGCGATGTCCGGCCAGCCGATGAAAGCAAGGAACCCCACAACTGGATGTACTGGGACCGCATATGGAAGTTTACCAATGAGTACAACAGCAAGCAGACCAGTAACGATTGTCAGTGCGGCACCTGGGAGCAGAATGCTCCGCCACGCGGGGCGAAAGCCACTGATTATCAGCATCGCAACACCGAACGGAAGAATTACATTCTGACGATTGAGTGCGGCAAGGAATGCAAAAACCGTCGCGTAAATCACTTTTGACCGCTGGGACTCTGCTGATTCAGCGGTCCGTAGCGCCTCTGCAAAAAATGTCCACGACACAAGGCATAATGCCATCGTGGGGATGTCAGTCAGAAACGACACGCCTGCCGCAAGGACCATTGGCGTACCCATCACGGTCGCCCAGAGGGTTACCGATGTGAAAATTCCCGCTCCAGCCGCCCGCAGGAAGCGGTATAGAAAACCGGATGCCACCGCAGTGGAAACGATGCCAATCCAGTGGAGGATTCCATATTTGAAGCCAAAGATCTTGATGATGACCGCGCCGATGACCATCTGAGGAAGCATCAGGGGCGTCCCCCACCCGTTCAGCTGGATTCGTCCCGTTTTGCCGAATGACTCTGCAAGCCGGGCATACGAGAATTCATCATTCATCGGGAGATCAAGAAGCCCACCGCCCAGTATGAGCATCAGGAAAACAGGGATAACACCAAGGACCCAAACCAGGGCGCGCTCCCGTTTGTGATTTGTTGGTGCTACAGTCATGACTATCCCCCTTCCACAGCCTCATCGGATTGGAGCGTTAGTGCGATTGCATAGAGCTCACGGCGCCCAAGTCCGGTTTTGTTGGCAACTTCACGTGCCGCTTCTTTGGTTGACTTCCCAGCTTTCATCGCTTCTACCAGGAGGCTCTCCACCGATGCTTCCGCGGGCCGCTCAGCTACTTCTCCGGTTCCACCTTCAATGATGATGACGCACTCGCCACGCGGTGGTTCAGCCGTGTAATGTTCGGCGCATTCGGTTAACGTCCCACGAACAAACGATTCATGAAGTTTGGTGACCTCGCGCGCGACCGTAGCTTTACGGTTCGCTCCGAAGGCATCTGCCAAGTCGACAAGCGTCGCTGCAAGCCGATGAGGACTTTCATAAATAATCATCGTCCTGCGCTCGGTCGCAAGTGCATCAAGACGTTCTTTGCGGTCGTTTGTCCTTGGAAGAAAGCCTTCAAAGGTGAATTGTCCGGTTGGAAGGCCACTTGCACTGATGGCAGCGATAGCAGCGCATGCGCCTGGGATAGGCTCCACAGTGATTCCACAGTCTATGGCCGCACGTACAAGTTGTTGTCCAGGGTCACTAATACATGGTGTACCAGCATCCGAGACCAGTGCGACATCGTTGCCTTGTGTCAGGAGTGTGATGAGCTGGATGACATCCTCCTGCCCGGAGTGTGCATGATGACTGATCAGGCGGGTTTCGATATCAAAATGTCGGAGGAGCTTTCCGGTGACTCGAGTGTCTTCTGCAGCCACGATGTGTGACTCGCGAAGGATACGTAGTGCACGGACAGTGATGTCTTCGAGATTTCCGATTGGCGTAGCAACGAGACGAAGACGCCCCGGACGTGTGGTTATCACATCCAGGGCGTCGGACTGATTCGACTTCCGACTCACTTCTTTGGCGCAGGTGCGGGGGCCGGAGCCGGAGTAGGGGCGGTGGCCTTCTGCTGTTGTTTCTGCAATGCTTGCTGCCGCTTGGTCATTTCCTGATTCTTTAGTAATGCCCGTGACTCATTTTCTTTGTCGCCAATTTGGCGGTAGAGATCGCTGAGCTGCTTCCATTGGTCTGGGGATGTCAGCGCCAGTTTTTCGATCTCCTGTAACTGTTCCTTGACGGAGTCTTTCTTACCCGTCTTCACGAGAAGTCCAGCGAGTTTGAAGCGAGTCTCAGGCAGGTTTCGTCCACGAAGCGCGAGTTCAAGCGACTTGACGGCATCATCGAGTTTGCCAAGCTGCTCGTATATACCAGCCTTGCGCAATGGCACTGAGCCAAGCGGGTCTTCGGATGTTGGAATCTTGTCGAGTTCCGTAAGGGCTTCTGCGAGCTTACCGTTTTTGTTTGGACCGGCGGCTTCGCGAATTGCCAACGCCGCACGCATCCCGGGGTCAAGAATCTCAACGGTCAGCTTTGGTTGCTCAGCTGCAATGACTTCCCCTACCTTTGCCTGCGCAATACGGTCGACATACTGTTGAACGTACTTTCCACTTTCCTTATCAAAGTCCTTCGGCAGTGTCTTTCCGGGGCGCTCGCCTTCCAGCTTTACGATGTGATAGCCGTATGTCGTTTTGATCAGGCTGGGATTGACTTTACCAAGTCCGGCGGCCAGAGCGCCTTGCGTGAACTCTGGAACATATTGCGAGCCAGGAGCCCAGTCGTAAAGTCCACCCTTAGCCTTCGAACCCGGGTCATCCGAATTTTCCTTGGCAAGTTTGGCAAGGCTTGCAGGATCCTTGACGGCTTCAGCAAGGACTTTTTCGGCCTTAGCCTTTGCCTGGTCATCCGGCAGACCACCCTGGCCGGACTTAACCAGCACGTGGCGAACCTGAATGTCAGAGTATGTTCGCTTGACGTAAGCGGCATCGATGTTCGCAGGGGGTGCTACTTTTGCTTTGAGGCCATTGTAAAAAAGCTCATTGCGGAGCTGGTCGGCTTCTATCACATTCTGCTTGAGCGCTGCAATCGATGAATCCGGGTTCATTTTGCGAAGCGCTTCTTCGATGGTGCGATCATCGGATTTTGGATCTAAGCCCAGCTGGGATGCAATAGCGGAACGAACGCTTTCGTCCCACTTTTTGTCCCGCATTTCCTCGATTTGCGCATCGGTGACTTCGACGCCAGCCTTCTTTGCAGCCTGAACGATGGCTTCCCGTCCCTTGAACTGCTCAACCAGCATCAGGCGATACATATCCTGAATCTCAGGAGTTGGCGCACCCATCATCCCGCGCATTTGCTGCTCGAGCTGACGATCAAGCATCGACTTGGTGATCTTGGTGCCACCAATCTGCGCAACGGCTTTTTCATCATCTGCAGCGCGCTTCGCAGCGCCACCACCTAGATTGGCTCCAAGTCCACTATAGACGACACCAATCAGCAGGGGCACTGCAAGCACTGCGATGACCTTGGTTCCGTGCTTCTCAACGAAGCGCTTCATAGCCATGATGGACATGTCAAATCTCCTCATCCGCCTCCCGGCAGACATAACCCCCTATTTTGCGGCGAATGGACGGTTTTCGCCATGCATCGAAAGAACAGGGAATTAGCGAACTAACTTTGGCACCAACGAAATCAAAAACAACACTGACCATCCTCAATACATCGCCATTGGTTTCCGAGTGTCACTAAAGTAACCTTGCATCAAAAACACTCGGATTACCCGTACGCATTACGAATGCGTTTGCGAAAAGCACTCCTAGCCTAGAAGTTTTTTCATCACGGAAAGGCAGGCACGGCTTGCCGTTTCAGGATTGTTGTCAGCCGATTTCCAGTGCGTTTCGAGAGCCACACTCCCCGTATGCCCACTCTCCGCCAGTACTTGAAACAGCCTTGAGTACTGTCCATTTCCGGAGCCAATACACGCCCACATCAGACGATCGTCCTCACTGACCGCGACATCTTTGAGATGGATATGTGCCATCACGTCCTTGCATGCATCGTAGCCATCAGGCAACACAGCCTCCCCAAGCATCATCGCGTTGCCCGGGTCCCACACCATTTTCAGCCACGGGGAGTCGATAGCCCGGACGACATCCGCCGTCTCCGCAGCCGTACCCAGTAAGCAGGCATGCTCGTTCTCAAGGAGGAGCGTGATTCCCGATGATCCCGCTATTCCAGCAGCCTTTGAAAGGATTTCAATGATGGCGGTGCGACGATCGGCTGTCAGTTCGCCCTTACGCCAGAAGGCAAAGATTCGCATGTAAGGTGTCTTTAACTGATGGGCCAGCTCAAGACAGCGATCCAGAAGCGGCCACTGATCGCTGAGACTTCGTTCGGCAGCGTTATGCGTAGCACCGGCGGCATCGGCGGTCCCGACAGCATCCAGGTCACACTTGAACAGTGGCGTATCAAGGCAGTCGACTGTCATCCCGGATACCGTCAAATCTGATTCCACTCGTGCAAGAACGGCATCGTCGGCATCAACGATGTAAACGCCGTAGACATTTCTCAGCTCGCAGGATGTTGCTCCGTACCCGGAAAGAACATTGAGTGCATCTCCGAGATCCTGTGAAATCTCATCCGTGATTGCCGTTATTCGCATTCTGAAAGCCCCTATCTGACGATGATTCCAGTCGATTCTACTACGCAGCATCCCAGCCGAATGGCAAACACAAGCCAAGTTTCTTCCGATATTTTTCATGATTTACACCTTTGCCCCTTGCGGAGCCCCAGTTACGACGGTATTCTGCTCCCTGCGTCAAGCATGAGGCTGAAGGCTGAGGGCGAATAGCTCAGCGGTAGAGCGCCTGTCTTACAAACAGGTGGTCGGGGGTTCAAATCCCTCTTCGCCCACTTTTGATTGACGCGATGGTTGTGGAGGAGTAGCTCAGTCGGTTAGAGCGCCGCCCTGTCACGGCGGAGGCCGCGGGTTCGAGCCCCGTCTTCTCCGTTTTCCACGCCACCTTAGCTCAGTTGGTAGAGCAGAGGACTGAAAATCCTCGTGTCACTGGTTCGAGTCCGGTAGGTGGCACCATTCGTAGACCCTCGTAGTTCACGGGGGTTTTGATTGTTTTAGAAGCCCTTGAAATTTTCAAGGGCTCTTTGTTTTTGTGCAGTCCCTCTCACGCTGATAGCACGTGACACGTTGCTCGTTGTACTAGGAACAATCGCCGTGTACGACGATCAGCAGGACTGTCATCACCGAC
>JBJTQN010000361.1:0-2804 GCA_046075665.1 Armatimonadota bacterium
CCAGTACATTCCTCGCCGCTCTTACTGGTCTAGACAGCGTTGGACGTGAAGTGAAAATGCCGGATTATAACGGAAACGGATGGACCGGATTTGATGAAGCGTTTTACTTTTCGCTCATCGAAGACCCGTCCATTGATGTCCCTGTCGTTACATCTGATGCGTTTCTTCGCAGGTATGTGCCTGTTAGCGATGACAATGAGATTGTTGAAACTCCTTGGACGGACGTGCTTAAGTGGGCAAATCCTGGGCAACGGGCAGCACTTATTGGTGTTTCAGAAAGAATTGGCGGAGATGCGCTATCTGATAAACGTTTGGAAGTTGCCCTTTCGGAGTTTCGTCGCCGTGGGCGTCAGGGGGACGCACAGGCCGTTTATCCGACCGAACTTCGAGAGGAAATGAGCAAGGCGATTGCACAGTTGAACTCTCAATTTCCGAATATTTCCAGGCGAAGTGGGGGGGATGCGAGTTTGTCCAGAATTGAGCGCGGCCGTGCTGTTCAATACCTTCTTGCGAATCCCGAACTGCTTGATTCATACCTGAAAATTTGTGACAAGGTAGATGCGGTGCAGGACATGGCGGAAGCGGATGTAGTTCGTGGAGCTCGATGGATACGTCTATTACGGTTGGGCAAGTCTGTTGTGTTAGAACATCGCCTGCGGGAAGGTAAAAATCGTGGGCTGATCAGAAGGTTTGAGGCATTACGCAAACTGGAATCAGGAAATCCACTTCGGTCGTAATTTTACGCCGGACAGGTACACTTAGGACAGATTGTGAAAAAAGGTGCAATGTAGCCATGCCATTCGATGGGACGTTGGAATTTGTTCGTGCGCTGGAAGCTAACGGGGAGCTGGTCCGAATTGCATCACCTGTCGATCCTGTCCTAGAGATGACGGCTATAGCTGACCGTTTGGTCAAATCAGGTGGTCCAGCTGTTTTGTTTGAGAGTGCGGTAGGTTCATCATTCAACGTTGCACTCGGAATGTATGGGTCTGATATGCGAATGGCGATGGCGCTTGGTGTGTCGTCGTTGGACGATGCAGCCAAACGGATTGCAGATTTGGTTGCTTTGCCATCAACGATGCCTCCGACGATGCTTGGAAAGGCGATGTTACTTCCAGGATTAGCAAAAATCGGTAGGGATGCGGCACCTCGTGTTGTCAGCAAGGGAAGGTGCCAAGACATTGTCTGGGAAGGGGATGACATCAAACTCACCGACCTTCCGGTGCTGAAGTGCTGGCCATTAGATGGGGGGCGCTTCATTACGCTCCCGATGGTGTTTACGAAAGACCCGGTAACCGGCAATAGAAATGTTGGGATGTATCGTGTACAGGTCTACGATGACAAAACTGCAGGGATGCACTGGCAGCGTCACAAAGTTGGAAGCCGTCATCATGCTGAGTACGAGGCACAGAACAAGCCAATACCGGTTGCCGTAGCGCTCGGAGGTGATCCGTGCTATGCGTACGCGGCGACGGCGCCGCTGCCAGATGGCATTGATGAAATGGCATTTGCCGGTTTTCTTCGACAAAAGCCGGTTGATATGGTCAGGTGTAAGACAGTCGACATCGAGGTACCCGCAGACTGCGACTTTGTGTTGGAAGGATATGTCGCACCGGTTGAACGCCGCATCGAGGGTCCTTTTGGAGACCATACAGGTTTTTATACCCTTGAGGAGCCCTATCCTGTCTTTCACTTGACGGCAATCACGATGCGTTCGGATGCCGTGTATCCAGCAACGATAGTAGGGCGACCGCCGATGGAAGATGGCTGGCTGGGCAAGGCGACTGAACGTCTGTTTTTGCCACTCGTCAGGTTGTTCGTGCCTGAAATTATTGACTACAACCTTCCGGTGGAAGGCACCTTCCACCACGTTGCCATCGTCAAGATCCGCAAGCGATTTCCCGGTCACGCACGAAAGGTCATGCATGCACTCTGGGGCCTTGGGCAAATGATGTTCTCGAAGATCATTATTGTTGTCGACGAGAGCGTCGATGTTCAGAATCTTGGAGAAGTACTTTGGGCGGTTTCAAACAACATCGATCCAGAGCGCGATACTGAATTTGTTATGGGCCCAATCGATGTACTGGATCACGCTGCTCGAGTCATGGGTTACGGGAGCAAAATGGGGATTGATGCAACGCGAAAACTACCTGAGGAGGGATTCCATCGGGAGTGGCCACCGGTCATCGAAATGTCTCCCGATGTTCAGGCAAAGGCGGATGCGTTGCTGAATCAGCTTGGACTGCTAAACCAATGACAGCAGTTCCTACGCGTGTGATTCTCGGAATCACTGGTGCAAGTGGAGTTCTCTACGGTCTGCGATCGCTTGAGAAACTCGTACACCTTGCAGATGAAGTCCAAGTGATCGCGAGTGCAAATGTTCAGGACATCATCCGAACGGAACTTGACAGCAGTCATGCGCAGACATTGGATGCCTTTCTGGAAGCACTTGGAAGCTTCAGGGCGAATGTTCATCTTTGTAACCCAAAATCATTCTTTGAGCCTCCAGCATCCGGGTCCTACAGGCATAGTGGGATGTTGATTGCTCCATGTTCGATGGGAACGCTGGGGCGTATCGCTGCTGGCACATCTGATGACTTGATGTGCAGGGCTGCCGATGTGTGTCTTAAGGAGAGGCGAAAGCTTATTTTATTGGCACGTGAAACTCCTCTGTCTCTTGTGCATCTCCGCAACATGACAACTGTGACAGAAGCTGGGGCCATTGTCTTGCCCGCAAGCCCGAGTTTTTACCATAAGCCGGAGACACTCATAGATGCTGTTGATACAGTTGTCGATCGGGCGCT
>JBJTQN010000362.1:0-13890 GCA_046075665.1 Armatimonadota bacterium
ACCTGCAACGGTTGGGATACCGAAGCCACGTGCAACAAGAGCGGCATGCGATGTCATTCCACCGCGCTCAGTAAGAACTCCTTGTGCAGCAAGCATTCCCTTGAGGTCATCCGGGTTGGTGTCAGCACGAACGAGAATTACTCGCTCGCCAGCTCCACCCTTGCCGAGTTCAGCGGCTTTATCGGATGAGAAGACTGCAACACCGGTCGCTGCGCCAGGTCCAGCTGAAGTCCACGGGCGATGACGTTGTACTTCGCATTGGCAGGAATGACTGGCAAAAGGCACTGCGTGAGGAGGTTAGGGTCAACGCGGGCAATCGCATCTTCCTTGGTGATCAAACCTTCCTTAACTTGGTCCACTGCGATGCGAACAGCAGCTGGTCCAGTGCGCTTTCCGGAGCGGCACTGAAGGATAAAGAACTTTCCATGTTCGATCGTGAACTCGATATCCTGCATGTCCTTGTAATGCTTCTCAAGAACGGCACAGGTGTCTTCGAACTGCTTGTAGATGACCGGATCCTGCTTTGCCAGCTCGGAGATAGGCATTGGTGTGCGAACACCCGCCACGACATCCTCGCCCTGCGCATTCATCAGATACTCGCCAAAGATGACGTTCTCACCAGTGGATGCATTTCGCGTAAACGCTACGCCTGTACCACAGTCATCACCGCGGTTTCCAAAGACCATGGCCTGTACGTTGACGGCGGTGCCGATAGCATCATCAATCTTCTCTTTACGACGATAAATGATCGCCCGCTCATTGTTCCAAGAACGGAACACAGCCGTGATCGCTGCTTCGAGCTGCTCAAATGGGTTCTGCGGAAACTCTTTACCGGTTTGCTTGATGACGTGTGCTTTGTAGCTATCACAGAGCGCTTTCAGGCTCTCTGCAGGTACTTCGAGGTCTTCTGTGACGCCCAGTTCTTTTTTGAGGTCGTAGAACATGTGCTCGAAGTCATGCTTGGTGATGTGATCGTATTGGTCAGAATAGGCCACATCGGACAGCATCATGATGAAGCGGCGGTATGAGTCGTAAACGAAGCGTGGATCGGCAACCTGTGAGAGCGCATTGACAATCTCATCGTTCAAGCCAAGATTAAGGACTGTATCCATCATTCCAGGCATCGAGAACTTGGCGCCACTTCGGACGGACAAGAGGAGCGGGTTGTTCGGGTCACCGAACGTCTTGCCCAGTTGCTTCTCGACATCGGCGAGAGCAGTCTTGATTTCATCCGTCAGACCCGCTGGAAGCTGACGTCCACTTGCGTAGTAATCCGTACACACCTCAGTTGTAATCGTGAAACCAGGTGGGACCGGAAGCCCGATATTCATCATCTCCGCGAGGTTTGCACCCTTACCGCCGAGCAAATCCCGGAGGCTTCGATTTCCATCCCGGAACAACCACACGCGCTTCTGCGTCGCCATGGATAATACTCTCCTGTGAAACCAAAAATAAGTTGGCGCATGTCAACCTGACATACAAAACGCCGCTCAGGTGGGGCCTGAAACGCGGCGTACCCGTCCAATGTACCCTGCAACGGGGCCGACTGACAACACTAATGTGACGTTCACCTTGACGCGGCGCATTTCCGCTTTTAAACTCACATCAATATGAGCGACTCACCGGCCATCGAAGCCCACCTGTCAGAAACCCGCGTCTTTCCACCATGTGCTCCATTTGTTGCGGCTGCTAACTGCAATGATGCAGCAGTGTATGAACGAGCCAAGTCTGATCCTCAGGCATTTTGGGCGGAATGGGCATCGACGCTTCTCTGGGACAAACCTTGGGATCAGGTTCTCGAATGGAACCCTCCACACGCCAAGTGGTTTGTTGGCGGTAGGTTGAATCTGTCAGCAAACTGTTTGGACCGGCATGTTGCTGCTGGTAAAGGTGATGTCGAAGCCATCCGGTTTGAGGGTGAGCCCGGGGACACAGACGTAATCACCTACAAAGAATTGCTAGCTCGTGTACAGAGTTTTTCTGGGGTGCTTCGCGGACTCGGCGTTGGAGAAGGCGACCGTGTAACCATTTATCTGCCAATGATTCCCGAGGCCGCCGTTGCCATGCTTGCTTGCGCACGCATCGGAGCAGTTCATTCGGTCGTCTTCGGGGGCTTTTCTGCTGATTCGCTGAAGGAGCGCATCCACGACTCACAAAGTAAGGTTGTTGTGACATCGGATGGCGGATGGCGTCGCGGAAGTCAGGTTGCGCTCAAAGCTGCAGTTGACACCGCACTTGAGGATGATGCATGCGCTGGTATTGAAGCTGTCGTTGTTTTACGCCGAACAGGGCAGGACGTGACGATGGCGGATGGTCGCGATCATTGGTGGCATGACCTCGAGACAAATGCGAGTCCAGTTACCGAGCCAGTAAGCGTGGACTCAGAGGCACCTCTGTTCATTCTTTACACAAGTGGCTCCACAGGCAAACCAAAAGGAATTCTGCATACAAGCGGTGGCTACCTAACCCAAGCGACCGCGACGATGAAGTGGACATTTGATGTCCGCGAAGGGGATGTCTACTGGTGTACGGCAGATGTTGGTTGGGTGACGGGGCACAGCTACGTTGTCTATGGCCCATTGTCCTGTGGCGCAACGGTTTTGATGTACGAGGGTGCCCCAGACTTTCCAGCACGGGATCGCTTTTGGAAGATTATCGCTGATCACAAAGTCTCGGTTTTCTACACAGCTCCCACTGCAATACGAGCGTTCATGAAGTGGGGGACAGAGCATCTCGAAAAGCACGATCTTAGCAGCCTTCGCCTCCTTGGTTCTGTTGGAGAGCCTATCAATCCAGAGGCTTGGATGTGGTACCACGAGCATGTTGGGCACGGAAACTGTCCAATTGTAGACACGTGGTGGCAGACTGAAACTGGCGCACACATGATTACTCCGCTTCCGGGAATCGTTGCGACAAAACCCGGCTCAGCGACCCGACCTTTCCCGGGCATTGATATCGATGTCGTTGACGAAAATGGAAATTCTGTACCAAATGGTAACGGAGGATTCCTGGTCATCCGATCGCCTTGGCCCAGCATGCTGCGGACGCTTTGGGGGGATGACGACCGTTACCGAAACGTTTACTGGTCAAAATTTGGTGACAAAAACCTGTACTTTGCAGGCGATGGTGCGCGTAAGGATGAAGATGGTTACCTATGGCTTCTTGGCCGCGTAGATGACATCATGCTGGTTGCAGGGCATAACATTTCTACAATGGAAGTGGAAAGCGCTTTGGTTGAACATCCAGCCGTAGCCGAAAGCGCTGTTATCGGAAAAACGCACGATGTCAAAGGCCAGGCAATCGCAGCGTTTGTATCAGTCAAAGAAGGTATGGTTGCCGACGACTCACTTGCAAAAGAGCTAAAGGCATTCGTTGGGGCTAAGCTGGGACCGATCTGCCGACCGGATGACATTCTGTTCACTGCGGAGCTTCCCAAAACCCGTAGTGGAAAGATCATGCGGCGTTTGTTACGGGATATCGCCGAAGGAAGAGCTCTCGGGGATACGACGACGCTAGCTGACCCATCGGTGGTCTCTGGTCTCAAATCCAAGTACGAAGCAAACGAAGGTTAATCCGACGTATCTTAGGGTGACAACCCCGGGGCCGATGGTTCCGGGGTTGAGTTCTGTGGTGTGATGGTGTCCTCTTGGTAGAGGTCAGGATGGAGATAGCAATGCGAGCTGATTGGCAGCGAACGATTGGTTGTGGAGAAGTCAGTGTAGAGCACGTCGGGTCGACGATTACAGTCAACGGATGGGCAAACAGTGTTCGTGATCACGGGCAGGTTGTTTTCGTAGACCTGCGCGACCGAACTGGCATCGTTCAGGTTGTCTGCGACCCTGCCCGTAATCCTGATGCTGCGGCAGCTTTTGAGGATGCGAAAAAAGTTCGCAGTGAATATGCGTTATCTGTCACCGGAACGGTTGTAAATCGTCAGGAAGGAATGCAGAATCCACTACTCGCGACTGGAGCAATCGAGTTGGAATCCGTCACGTTTCGCATTCTGAACTCGGCAAAGACCCTTCCGTTTCAACTCGACCAAGATGCAGCATCCACTAACGAAGAGCTGCGCCTGAAGTATCGGTACCTTGATCTTCGTCGTCCGGATATGTACCGGAAAATGAAGCTGCGCCATGACATCGTACGGGCAGTTCGTGAGTACTTTTACGACCACGACTTTCTTGAGATTGAGACTCCAGTCCTTACCAAGTCATCACCAGAGGGCGCTCGCGACTATTTGGTCCCGTATCGCCTTGAACCAGGCTTATTCTATGCACTACCGCAAGCGCCACAGCAGTTCAAACAGCTCTTAATGGTCGGTGGTATCGACAGATACTTCCAGATTGCAAAGTGCTTCCGGGATGAGAGTCAGCGTGCAGATCGCCAACCAGAGTTTACGCAGGTTGACCTTGAGATGGGATTTGCGACGCAAGAGGATGTCCTCAATCTGGTGGAAGGACTGATGATAAGTGTTGTTACGAAGTTCTCTGGCGAGACAGGAAAGGACATCTCAGGTAATCCATTTCCGCGGTTCACCTACGACGAAGCATTGGCACGCTACGGCACTGACAAGCCAGACATCCGATTCGGTCTGGAGCTGGTTGATTGCAGTCGAATTTTCTCGGAAACTGATTTTGGCGTATTCCGGCAGGTGATTGATAACGGCGGACAAATTAAGTGTATTCGCTACCCAGGTGGAGCTAGAATCCCGCGACGTGAAATGGATGAACTCGTAAACCTTGCCCGCGAAGCCGGCGCAAAGGGAATGAGTTACGTCCTCGTCGAAGACGATGGCATCGGCTTCCGTGGAACGTTGGCAAAGTTTGTTTCTGATACGGAACGGCCGTTGATTATTGAGGCTACAGCCGCCGAACCAGGTGATTTGATAGGCTTTGTGGCAGATCAGCCAGGAGTCGTGGCAAAGGTTCTCGATCGCATACGGCGGTTTATCGGGGGCAAACTTGACCTAATAGATAGCAGCAAGATGGCCTATTGCTGGGTCACGGACTTCCCGGTTTTTGAAGAGGATGAAACCACTGGTGGGCTTACGTTCGCACACAACCCATTTGCGATGCCCAGACAAGAACACTTGGAATGGTTTAAGTCAAACCCTCTTCAGATGCGTGCACAATGCTATGACCTGGTATGTAACGGTAGCGAAGCTGCATCGGGTGCGGTGCGTATCCACATTCCAGAGATTCAGCTCGAAGTGTTCCGCAAAATGGGCCTTTCGGCTGAGCAGATTGAACAACGTTTTGGACACATGCTCGAAGCCTTCCGGTTTGGTGCACCACCGCACGCTGGAATAGCACCTGGATTGGACCGTCTGGTGATGTTGCTTTGTGATGAAGACAATATCCGGGAAGTGATTGCCTTCCCCAAGATGGGTGGAGGCTACGATCCACTGATGGATGCACCATCGACCGTTGAGGATGCCCAGCTTGTAGAGCTTGGACTGACTGTTACCGTGAAGGAAGACAAATCAGAATGACACGTCGCACCGCCCTTCTGGCACTTGGAGTGCTACCGATCTCTTTAATTCCAACCGATTCGCTCGCACAAGGAGCCGATCCGGGAGCCCCAAAGTGGTACATCCTGAAGGGGGGGACGTTGATTGAATCAGCAGGCAAAGGGAATATGAGGACAGATATCGCGGTCAAAGATGGCATTATCTCAGCGATAGGTGCGAATCTAAAGGTAACTCCCGGGTTTCGCGTGATTGATGCGACCAAGTGGTACATACAATCCGGGGCAATCAATGCGGCCGCTCGATTTGGACTAACACCTACTGGCCCGGCCGATGCCCGGGGAAGCCGACACCCACTAAGTAGTTTGCGTGCAGACTTTAGAGCTGCTGATAACTACCTTCCAGATGACATAGCGATTCATTATCGACGTAATGGCTTTACGCACGCACAAATCCTTCCTTCTTCAGGGTGCATTTCTGGACAAAGTGCACTGGTCTCGCTTGTCAGTAAGGCTGCCGTGCCTGCGATGCGGATTGTCCAACCCGTTACCGGCATCGTTGCGAGCCTTACTTCCGATGGTCAGGGCGGATACCCCAGTTCGCGTATGGGGCATCTGGCACTGCTACGCCAAGCGATATCCGATGCAGTTGACACAAAAGCGGGAAAACGTTCGGTAAGTGGAAGCACAGCTGCACTGAAGCAAGTAACTGATCGTAAACTTCCCCTGATCGTCCGCGTATCATCAGATGCTGAAGTTGAGGGAGTTCTGCGCGTTATCTCAAGCGACATTTCTTTGATTTTGGATGTAACAGGTTTGCTTAACCGTTCCATTCCAGCCATTGCAAAGCGCAAAGCCAAGGTCATATTCAATGTCGATATGGCAGATACACCTCCAGATGCTGACCGTGGCACGCTATCTCCCCTTAGACGGTTAGTTCATACCTTCCAAACACCGGGCAAACTGGAAAAGGCAGGAATTAGTTTCGTGCTGGCTACTTCGGCACCAGATCGTTTTTATTCCAATATCCGACGCTGCATACAAAATGGACTATCGGTGGAACGTGCACGGAAAGCTGTAACCGATACTCCAGCTGAGTGGCTTGACCAAAAAGTCGACATAAAGGTTGGGGGACTTGCTAATTTTGCCGCATGGACAGCCGATCCCTTCCTCTCGGATGCAACAGCTGCATTGACGTTTGTTGATGGAATCTTGTCCGATAGTCAGGCTGACAATGCGGGACGCCCAGGTTTACCGGCAAATGCTATTCCGACAACAAAGTTTGTCCTCGGGAAGTTTGACAAACCAGTGGGATCAAATCTGCCGCAGACAAGCACCATTCACATCCGCAATGCAACTCTATGGACATCGGAAGCCAGTGGGATTCTAAAGGAAACTGATGTCATTTTTTCAAACGGCAAGATTTCGGCTATCGGTAAGAACCTTTCATCCCCACGAAATGGCTTGGTCATAGATGGAACAGGATTACACGTCACCCCAGGGCTAATCGACTGTCACTCGCACTCCGCAGTCGTTGGAGGAGTGAACGAGGGCAGCAACATCATCACCGCAGAATGTCGGATTGTAGATGTTCTTGATCCCGATGACATCAATATATATCGTCAGCTTGCCGGAGGTACGACGGCCGCCAATATTCTTCATGGCTCCGCAAATGCTATTGGTGGGCAAAACGCTGTCGTAAAGTGGCGATGGGGTATGGGAGCTTCTGACCTTCTTATAGACGATGCCCCTCAAGGCATTAAGTTTGCTCTCGGAGAAAACCCCACTCGGTCTAATGGAAGCAGGCAAGGTAGGTACCCCGCCACGCGTATGGGAGTCGAGCGTGTTATTCGAAGTGCATTCCAACGGGCACAGGATTACCGTCATGCGCAAAAACTCGCCAAAAGTGGACAGGGGCCTGCAGTCCCTACAGACTTCCAACTAGAAGCCATCGCCGAAATAGTCGAAAGCAAGCGTCTGGTCCATTGTCACTCGTACAAAGCGGATGAAATCCTGGCCATGATCCGTGTTGCTGATGACTTCAAGTTCAAGATAGCAACGTTCCAACATGTCCTTGAGGGATATAAGGTCGCAAATGAAATGGCGACACACGGGGCCGGAGGATCCACATTTTCTGATTGGTGGGGATACAAAATCGAAGCATTCGATGCTATTCCAGCCAATGCAGCCATGATGCATCAACGGGGAGTGGTCTCGTCATTGAACTCCGATTCGAGTGAGCTTGCACGCAGGATGAACCTTGAGGCTGCAAAGTCTGTCCGCGACGGCGGGTTATCACCTGCAGATGCCCTGAATTTGGTCACCATAAATCCTGCGAAACAGCTTCGCATAGATCACCGAACAGGCTCTATGAAGGTCGGAAAAGATGCAGACATTGTCCTCTGGTCGAAGGACCCATTAACTGTTGATGCGGTCGTGCTGAAAACATGGGTCGATGGCAAGCTTCTTTTTGACCGCACTTTAGATGCAGCTGAACGAATTCTCCTCGCTAAAGAGGAAGAATCCCTTCGAAAACAGATCAATGTGCCAGCCAAGCCTGCAGTTACAGATGCTGTTAAGTTATGCCAACCTCTCGTAAAGCAGCCACCGTCGAAGAGTACGAAGGCGCGCTCTCAAAAACTTGCCCTGATCGGTGGAACGGTGCACACCGGTACTGAAGACGTGCTTTTTCCCGCAACCGTTCTTATTGGTGATACGGGACTGATCGAGGCAGTTGGCAAAGTTGAAAGCGTTACAATTCCGGTGGGCTACCGCAAGATTGATGTCACCGGCAAACACATCGCGCCAGGCTTCTTCGATGCCGTCTCAACCATCGGTGTAAATGAAATTGGATCTCGACGGGAAACGCAAGACTATTCGGAGATGGCCACCTACTCACCGGAGCTGTATGTCGGACGCTCTATCAATGTCGATGCTGAAACCGTTGCTGTCGCAAGGGAGGCTGGAGTACTTCTCGCCAATATTGTTCCTGTCGCCGGAAGCCTTTCTGGGTCCTCAAGCTTGATTCACCTCGATGGTTGGACATGGGAACAGTTTGCAGTTCGCAAGCAATCCGGTGTTTCGCTCCAGTTTGGTGCACGAAGTGCTCCATTTGAAAGCCACGGTCATAACCACGATATGACAGCGGGCAGCGACACTGAAGAAGCCGATGTGATTCCTGTTCCAGATATGGGTGTGAAGATTGCTGGTCTGGATGGATTTATCTTGGATGCGCGTCGTTACTTCGATGCAAGACGTGAAAATGCAGCAGTTCCGCGCGATTTGCGCTTCGATGCATTCCAGCCGGTACTTGAGCGGCAAGTACCGCTATTGATTAATGTTGATGGTGAACGAGAGGTTTTGGACGCAATAGCATTCGCAAACAAGCATCAGATATCTCCCATACTCGTTGGATGCCGCGGTGCAGACCGTGTATTGGCTCAAATTAAGGCAAGTGGTGCAAGCGTCCTCCTACCGTGGACAGTGAATCTACCACGGACCGAAGATCATCCCTTTGATGATCAGTTTGTATACCCGGCAAAGTTTGCTTCAGCAGGTATTCCATTTGCCATGACATCTAGTGGACTAAGCGATAACACTCGCTGGCTGCCTCTTGCTGCGGGTATGGCGACTGCATACGGACTAAGCCACGCACAGGCATTAGAATCAATCACATCCGCTCCAGCAAAAATTCTGGGGGTGTTTGATGTTGTTGGTTCGATTACTGCAGGCAAACAGGCAACCATAAACGTTTTTAGTGGTCATCCACTTGAGCCAATGTCACAGATTTCTACATCGTATATTGCCGGCGTCGAGGTTGGTCAGACGAGTAGGCAAGCGATGCTAAAGGCGAAGTGGAGTAGGCGACCGCTCAATGATTGATCAGATTCGAATCGGCCATGCTGCAAGTCCACATGGCACTTGGATGGCTGGGTGGGTAAAGGAGCAGCTACTTCATAACCACCCGACAATCAACATTGATTTGATTCCAGTGACTAAATCACTCACCGACTTCGCTAGGCAAAACGTTATTTCAAAATTACTTACCGATGTAGACTTGGTTGTTGCAGATGGTAGTTTCCTCCCTACGGTCGATGATCCCGGAGTTGTCGTCGCAGCTGTTTGTGAGCGGGCCGATCCAAGGCACTGTATCGTTGGCGATGGAAATGCGGTTTCTGTTTGGCATCCCTCGCTTGCGTCTGTGCTTAGCGTTACCGATCCGACAGTCAGCGTAGATATCATCCAGGATCTCATTGATATCAATCAAAACGACACATCTGAATTACAGTCGCATCAACGTACGACGATGATGCCACTGCATGCGGTCACGCGCGTTCAAAGCCAACAGTTGGGTCAAACGCCAATCGAGGCAGAAGACATTCTTTCTGTTTGTGGGCAAGGGACTGTTTTGGTTTACTCAAAAGTCGTATCCACCGAGCTTGGGACATTGGTTTTTGAGAATGTTAATGCAGTAGATACCCGACGTGAGATAACGGTTGAACGATTTTTCAAGTCTCAGTTGAAAGAGTTGTTTCATAACGGCATGTGTTGTTATGCCACCGGTAGTGACAGATTTTTGTACCTCTTTGTCACTCTGATTGTAAACAAGGTGAGTTATCGGACACGTAGTGGCGCACACATTTCTGCGCTGGGATCAATCGTTGACCAAGCCATAGCCGATTTGGAACAGCAAACCGGTGCTCAGCTGCGTCTTGAACCGACATCTCCTCACTAGCGGGCAAGTCGTAGCTTGGGCTGCCTAGAACTTGATTTCAACTTTGCTAAGAGGGATACCACGACAGAACCGTATAGAAAAAAGTGAATCCAAGCACCAAGGCGGGCAGGACCTACATGGATAGCCAGAACTCCATCTATCTGATGAAGGCTGATGGTCTTAATAACCGTAAATGTCAGGCATGCTGCAAGAGCCAGAACAACGGGTAGCACTGGCATAATTGCTTGTTTGAACTTTATTAGCAATCCGACGAGACCTATCGCACTGATTCCCGTTACAAACAGGACTAGCTTTGCCTGCATTGGTCTCCGGTCGCCATACCATCCACCTTGCTTAGCTACCATCCGCACGTTATCAGCAACATCTCCGCCAAGATTCATCAGGTGCATGAAAGCGAGAACACAAAGCACAAGGGTTATCGCCATGTAGACTGAGCCGAGTTGACTCCGTTTTGTTACCTCTACTTGTCGATGATAGAGGTACGCAGCTACGGCTGCAGCAAAAAAGTAAGCGATTCCCGAAAATATTTGTAGCGACAGGTTCACTGGTTATCCAAACTGAATGTGCTTGGCCTCAGGTTGATTATCATCACTTTGCGATGCTCCTGGCTTGCCTAGCAAGCTGAACATCCCACGTTTATAATCTTCCACACCAGGCTGATCAAATGGGTTTACTCCCATTAGATAGCCTGAGATGCCACATGCACGTTCAAAAAAGTAAATTAATCCACCTAGATGATAGGCATCCAGCTTCGGAATATTCAGGGTCAAATTTGGCACACCACCATTTGCATGTGCAGTAGCCGTAGCTTTCCATGCAGCCTCATTGACATCGGTTAGGCCGCGCCCAACCAAATAAGCAAGTTCGTCAATGGGATTACCATCTGGCACCAATACATCTGGCTCACCACCCACGACACGTAGGAACGTTTCCATTACAATACGGCGACCATCCTGCATATACTGGCCCATGCTATGAAGGTCGGTCGTATACTCAACACTCGCAGGGAAGAGACCAATGCCGTTCTTGCCTTCGCTCTCACCAAAAAGCTGCTTCCACCATTCCAACAAGTAGTGGAGACGCGGCTCAAAGGAAGCAAGAACCTCAATATTGATTCCTTTTTGCATAAGGAGATTCCGAGTAGCTACATACCAAAGAATTGGATTCTTGGAGATGTCCCCTTCACTGCACAGTGCATACATATCAGTCGCTCCTTTTACGAGCGCGTGAATATCGACACCAGCGAATGCAATTGGCAGTAGTCCAACAGGGGAGAGGACGCTGTAGCGTCCACCTATTGAATCTTCTATGGCAAAGGTTTTGTAGCCATTTTGCGATGCAAGCTGTCGAAGGGCACCACGATGCTTATCAGTAGTGGCAACGACACGATCAGAAACACCCGATGGGTACTTGGTGTTCAGATGATCCAAGATCACACGAAAAGCTACCGCGGGCTCGGTTGTCGTGCCCGACTTACTGACAACATTGACGACATAGTCCTTCTTATCAAGTTCGCGAAGTAAACGTGAATGATAGGAGGCAGAAACATTCTGTCCTGCATAAGCAATTGAGTCTGGATTGGATGACAATGCATCAACAACGGCCCTCGTGCCAAGATAGGATCCACCAATTCCAACTACCACGAGCTTGTCAGCAAGGGAATGCAGATGATCAGCCGTCGCGACAATACTGTGAATGAGTTCGACCGGCGCGACATCGGCGGGGTTCAGCCAACCGATAAAGTCATTTCCAAGTCCCGTACCAGATATCAGGACATCATGGGCGGACTTAATGCGCGCATGTTGTTGCCTAATCAATTGGTCAGAAAGGAACGGGTAAATATTGGTTGGGTTAATCGAAATCATGACAGAGAAGTGTAACACTGTCAGTGTGCAAAATCGGTTGTACGTCTATTTGATTTTTGTACGTATATCTGCAATCCCTGAACGCGCGTTTGTGACTAACCCTGCCTCGGATCCAGGGTTATCGATCACCATCTGAAGACCTGTGATCGCCGCCTTGTAGTTCTTTTCCTGATAATAGGTGAGTGCCTTTACAAACAATCCAGCGCCACGTTGCTGTCCAGTAATTTTGAGCATCAGTCCACGATCCAGGAATCGGCGGGCATTTACACCCGATTGTTGCTGTAAGAATAACTGTCCTAGCGTGAAGTATGCTTCTACCGGAAAAACAGGCTGCCTTCCCTTATCGATACCAGTAATGAGTTTGGCTGCGGCTCCCAGTTGACGTTTTACAAGTAAGTCTTTCAACAGATTAGTGGTAGCAGCCGTGACTTTACCCGCAGAAATCGCTGCAGCGACGCGCTTATCCGCAGTCCCGTAGTCAGCTATCAGACTTCCAACCGTCGCGCTAAACTGAGCAGCATCCGTGAAACCTTCAATACGACCTTCCGGTTCGCCATTTGCATTTGTAAGCAAAAAGGTTGGTAGGGTTCCGACGCCAGTCTTAGATGCGAGTGCTTTTCCTTCACGTTCGGTGTTTAGGCGTACACACACAACTTTGGACAATGTCGCCTGAACAGTTGGATTTGGAATCGTCTCTTTATCCATCTTCTTACAGTAAGTGCACCAGTCTGCATAGAAGTCTACCAAGATCGGACGACGGGTTCGCTTGGAATCAGCAACTGCATCTTTCCACGATGTGTACCACTTAACTTTTTCAGGCATACGGCATTCTATTAGCCCAACCACGGTATGGCAACGCTCAAACTGGTATTGTAGTAACGATGCAAACGCAAGTTTCAGGTCGCCGTCGTGGCCCTAAACCCCAATCGATTTCAAATTTGACAGCAAGAGTTGATGCCTCCGTACGTGCCCTTCGGGCCACAGGTGTTCCGTTCACAATTCAGGATGTTGCAGACCACAGTGGAATTTCAAGAGCATCGCTTTACAGAATCGAAGGTCTACGTGATCGGATTGGAATCCATGGGGATCAGCATTCGAGTAGACCAGTATCAACACGTGAACTCACTTCCTTAAGTCGAGAGCTTGCTAGTGTTCGCGAAGAACGTACAGAAGCCGTTAAGGAAAATCGCCGACTTAAGATCGAACTTACTCGAGCCGTTCGTCGAATTGATGAGCTCTTGCTGGATGGTACAGAGAAATCGCAGGCGGCAAAGTCTGCGGAACAGAGAGCTGAGTCAGCGACGGCGGATCGCGATTCCGTTTATGCAGAAGGATTCCAGGCTGGAATGCGGGCAGCATCGCAGAAAGGCCGAGGTATGGCCCCGGCAGCCGGTTCGGAAGACTTAAACGTAGCCGCTGCAAGACTACCACGTGCAGCGATGCTCAAGGCAAGGAGGACGCTGGCGTTAGCCATTCATCCCGACTTGTTTCAGGACGATCCAGCTGCTCAGGTGCTTGCCGGCGAGATATTCAAGCTATTGAATCAATTGGCAACGCCCGGTCAAGGGCCATCCGATCGGCGATGTTAGCATAAGTGCATGGCGATTATGACGACATCGATGACTTTTCGTTGTTGTCAGACCAACGCTGCGACATCAAATGTGTGCTTCTGTAGCGAAACGTCTCTTGAAGTTGCTTCTCGACCACTTTGCCGATAAGCATGTCGCCTAGAAGCCACCCTGGCACGGCGTACTCGATCTGATCGTAAATGATTGTCTCGTCACCGGATGATTCGAACGAATGGGTATGACGCCAATATGCAAA
>JBJTQN010000363.1:0-2647 GCA_046075665.1 Armatimonadota bacterium
CGATCAGCACCTACACCAGCTATATCACCAAGGCGGCGGCGACCGCTAGCAAGGATGTTTACAAGTTCCGTGCAGTTGCGTACATGAGGGTGATGCCAGCGAACCCGGCAGCGGCGATTGCTGATTATCAGGCTTACTTGGCTGCGAACCCAAACGATGCCGTGATGTGGCATGACCTCGCGGCAGCGGCATTCTCGCTCGCCGATGACAAACCAGGTGCAAACCTTGATCTTGCACTAAGCGCTGCGGAGAAGTCACTTGCAATCACACCAGGACAGGCTGACATGCTGTTGGTCAAAGCAGATGGCCTCTCGCTACAAGGAAAGCTAGACCAAGCCATCACTGCATATACAACGCTTCTGACCGCTAAGAGCGGTGACATCAATGCCCTCGAAGGGCGTGGTCGTGCCCGCTTCAATGCAAAGCAGTTCACAGAGGCGATTGCTGACTTTGATGCCTTTCTCGCAGCAGCACCAGCTGGAAACACGAACAAGGCTGAGATTGAGCGCCTCCGCGTACTGGCACTCGAAAGCACTGGCGGAACCAAGAACGCAGACATGCTGATTGGGCAGTATACAAAGCTGATCGATGCGGCACCGGATGCGAAAGATTCTGCCATTCTCTACACCAACCGTGGCGTTCAGTACTTCAACAAAGGCGACTTCACCGCCGCAAGTAAGGATTTTGCTAAGGCATCCACTTTGGATGGCGGTCAACTCCCGGGGCTAAAGAACATCCTCTCAGCGGCTTACAAGCAGTATGAGAAAACCAAGGCCAAGCCAGATGCAGATGCTGTTTTGGCAGCGGCAGACAAGGTGTTGGCGAAGGATCCCAAGGATGCAGATGGAATCGCAACCCGTGCCGATGTCCTTCTTGCCACGAAGGACTTCACAAAGGCGATTGCAGAGTACACACGAATCCTGACCGCTAATCCAAACAGCAAGGAGGCTGTTGCTGTACAAATGAACCGTGCGGCAGCGTACCTGCAGCTGACGCCGCCGGATTTCAAGGCTGCGCTTGCAGACTTGAATGCGGTGATCACAAAGACACCAATGGACATCGATGCTGTGCGTGTGAGACTTCAGGTCAATCAAGCACTGAAAGACTCTGCGGGCGTGATCGCGGATGCAACCAAGATTCTGATGCTCGCGGGTAAGCCTGATGTTGATGCGCTCACAGCCCGCGCTGGCGCCAATATTGTCGTTGGTACATCCAAGGCCAATACCCCGACTAAAGGTGTTGCTGAGTTTGATGCAGCGATCGCTGACTACACCGTGGTAATCACTGCTAACCCGATGGACCCGAACACGCTTTACAACCGTGGAATTGCGTACGTACGAAAATCCGGACGCAAGAGCGTACCAGAGCTCCAAAAGGCCATCGCAGACTTTGAAGCAGCCATCAAGCTAAAGGCAGACATGGCAGAGGCTTTAGATCGTTTGGCACGCGCCTACGATGACTTCGGTCTAAACAGTGAGCCTGATCAGGAAATGGCTTGGACAAAGGCCATCGATGCATATACAAAGTACTCCGCCCTTCCCGGCGTTGCTCCTGCGGATGCCGAAGTGGCTAAGAAGCGTGCAGCAGCGCTCAAGGAAGCCTTGAACGGCTAATCCTAACCTCTATCGGAACGATAGCTAATGGCCCTCCGGATTCCGGGGGGTCTTTTTCTTTCGCTAAACACGGCCGGACGCTGAAATGCAGCATTGGATGCAGGCCCTTAAACATCAAAGCCCCTCCGACGAATCGGAGGGGCACTTGGTAGCGGCGACGGGACTCGAACCCATGACCTAGGGGTTATGAATCCCTCGCTCTAACCAGCTGAGCTACACCGCCAAGGCACTGAGCATAATACCGCCCAGTTTGAATTTGAGGCAATGTAAATCGCTATTTTCACGCCGATTTTCTGATGTTTAAGTCATACGTATCTCCTGATGAACGGTCACAAACCGCGAATGAGATACGATATGGAACTGTGAGTTCAGCAGAAAATCAGTTCGTGTTGCTTGACAGCATCATTGACGATGCAATCAAAACAGCCCTCATCGAAGATGTCGGCTGTGGTGACATTACATCTGATGTCTGCATTCCTCGGTCAACGATTTCGACGGCAAGATTTATCGCCAAAACATCTGGAATCGTTTCAGGTATTCATGTCGCAGCATCGGTCCTGATGACCGTCGATTGTTCGATTACGCTGGATATTAGAATCCCGGATGGGTCACCCGTTTCAAAAGGTGATGTCATCGCTGTGGCCCATGGCCCTGCCCGCTCGATGCTAACCGCCGAACGTACTGCACTCAATTTTCTCCAGCGGATGTCTGGGATTGCGACCACCACGCATGCCTATGTAGCCGCAACCAAGGGTACAAATGCCATCATTCTCGACACACGCAAAACGGCACCAGGCCTCCGGGCTACGGACAAGCTTGCTGTGACCCATGGTGGAGGACAAAATCACCGCTTTGGGCTCTTCGACATGGCGATGCTAAAGAACAACCACATCACGGCCTGTGGGAGCATCACTGCTGCCGTTGCAGCCCTGCGTGCCCAAAGCGCGGTCCCGATCGAAGTCGAAGTCCGTACCTTTGATGAGCTCAACGAAGCCCTCTCGCTAGGCATCGAAAGAATCATGCTCGACCACTTC
>JBJTQN010000364.1:0-14464 GCA_046075665.1 Armatimonadota bacterium
GAAGGAGAGGCTCGCAGAGAGTTTGTCGCTCTCTTGCTGTAGTGCCGACAAGACCTCGCGTGACCAGCGCAGCAGCGGCCTTGTCCGTCTGCTGACACTTCTGCGGGAACGCTGTCATGAGGTCATCACCGGGACCAGTGCCGTGGATGTCCCAGCCCCAATCGTAAAGCTGAACATACCGTACCCCTTGTTCCACTAGGCGGCGGGCGAGGAGGCAGTTCTTTGCAAAGCTGGCTTCGGCCGGGTTGGTGATGCCATAGCGCTCCAGTGTTTCCGGCCTTTCCTTGCGGATGTCGGTAACTTCCGGGACAGCCATTTGCATTCGATAGGCAAGCTCATACTGCTCGGTGCGCGCGATGGTTTCGCGGTCGCCAGTGCGTGCCGAGTCGAGCTTATTCAGCGTTGAGAGGGCATCGAGGGTCCGGCGGCGGCTCTGGCGATCAATTCCCTTTGGATCCGAGAGGAAGAGGATTGGGTCACCGGCTGCGCGGCACTGGACACCTTGATACACGGATGGCAGAAAGCCACTGCTCCAGATGCTCTTGCCACCGGTTGGGTCTGTTCCACCACTTAGGAGCACGACGAAGCCGGGTAGGTTTTTGTTAGATGAGCCAAGACCATACGTGATCCACGACCCCATCGATGCATTCCCGGGGAACGCATTCCCCGTGTAAATGAACATCTCGGCGGGTGCATGGTTAATCTGGTCGGTGACCATCGAACGCACAAGCGTGATTTCATCGGCAATCTTCGATGTAAACGGAAGCTGTGAGCTCACCCACATCCCGGCTTTACCGTACTGCGCAAAGGTGTGCGGGGATGCCAGAATCTTTGGCACGCCTTTGATGAACGCGAAGCGCTCGCCTTTCATCAGCTCTGCGGGACAGTCTTGACGATCCAGTCGCTTGAGCGTTGGCTTGTAGTCGAAGCAGTCGAGCGTTGGCGGAGCGCCGCTCATGTGGAGATAAATGACGGCTTTGGCGCGTGGCTTTTTCTTAGGAATGGGCGGGATACCATCCGGCTGGACTATTGGCGCCGCCGTGGCATCCTCTGCCATTAGGGACCCAAGCGCCATCGCCCCAAGCCCTAGACCAGCGCCTTTAAGAAGCTCACGACGTGTCCCGGCCTCGCCGGCCATCCAGATTGGGTGTTGTGTATCGATTTTCATGGTGGCTGCTCTGCTTCTCTAGTTGATGGTCAGGACCTGGTCGAGGTTGAGGATGACATTGGATGTGACTGTCCAGGCCGCGGCATCCACGATGTCCAGATGCTTTGGCAATGGATGTGCTGCTGGGTCAGCCAGCTGCTTTGCGCTCTCCATGTCCTTGCTGAGACGTGAACGCTCTGCAGTGAGGAGTGCCACGACGGCATCAATTTGCTTGGATGTCGGCTTTTGCAAAGTGGCATATTCAAGTGCCCAGGCGGCCCGTTGCCTATCGCTTCCTTTGCTCTCGGTCAGCACGCGGATTGCAAAGCCTTGTGCAAACTCGATGTAAGCTGGGTCGTTTAATGTCACGAGCGCCTGAAGTGGCGTATTGGTCGGCTGCCGTCGGAGCGTACATGCTTCACGGCTAGGCGCATCAAACGTCGCCATGCTTGGATATGGAACTGTTCGTCGCCAGAACGTATAGAGACCGCGTCGGTAGCGGTCTGGCCCCATGCTAGTCGGATAGTTCCGCTCACCATTGAATGCCGCCTGCCAAAGTCCATCCGGCTGTGGTGGATAAACGCTTGGCCCTCCGATGGTAGGAGTCAGCATCCCGGCAAGTACCAGCGATTGGTCGCGGACGCCTTCGGCATCCAGGCGGCGGCGCGGATAGTGCGACAAGAACAGGTTACGTGGATCGCGACGCTGAGCGAGTGAACTTGCAAGGGATGTTTGCCCGTAGGTGTCCGTTAGGACAATTTCACGGATCAGCTCTTTGACATCCCAATCGTGCATAAACATCACAGCAAGCTGATCAATCAGCAGCTTGTTGGTCGGTAGGGCTCCCTGGATACCGAAGTCTTCTTCGGTTTCGACGATGCCTCTTCCGAAGAGCTGTGCCCAAATCCGATTGACGGCAACGCGGGCGGTCAGCGGGTTTTCACGGCTGAACAGCCACTTCGCAACGCCGAGGCGGTTAAGCGGTGCGCCAGTGGGGAGCTTTCCAAATGATGCTGGGACGGCTGGCTGAACCGTATCGCCCTTCATTTGGAAATTGCCCAGGGTCAACATCGTACTGGTGCGTTGTTTGTCAGCTGCGAGCTCAACCATCACTGGTACACGGACAGTGCCGATGGCGGCGCGCTGCGCGCGCAGGTCAGCGATTGCGATGCGATCTGGGTCGCCACTTGGAATCGTTTCACGGGCCGCAATAATGGCATCGGGGACTGTGGCTTCCGCGACAGGCTTGCGGTCCGCATCGAGAAGCGTGATGCGAATGCCCTTCATTTTTCCAAGATGCGCATCGGTGCGTGGGTGAACCCGGACGCTGTCGATGGCTAGAGCCGAGCCAAGGTCAACCTCCCACCATGGATTATCCTGATTCGCGGTGTGGGTGGTGGACTTGTGGTCAAAGTTACCATCTGGGTTGCCATCAACAGCCAATTTTGCGGGTCCACCGAAGTCGGTAGTGCTTTGTGAAGCTGATTTACCAACGGCGATATTTTTGCCACTCGAGATGACTTCGACTTCAGCAAGCATCAGGAATGTGGATGTTCCCGGCTGCGTGATACGGACAAATTGTGCGGAGCGCGCACTGGACGTTGTCGACGTCTGTGGTTTTGCGGCGAGCTTTGCTTCGGCATCCCGGATGCGGACATCCAGCTGTGCAGCGAGCTCTCGTCGTGATGGCGGTGTGACCGCGAGCAGTGGTGACTCATCCGGCTGGTCATTGTCCATCGTCTGGTTGAAGACGGCGAGTAGCTGGTAGTACTCCCGCTGGCTGATCGGATCGAATTTATGGGTATGACACTGCGCGCACTGGATGGTGATACCCATTAGGCCCTGAACCGTCGTTTGGATACGGTCCTTGACGGCAGCCGTGCGGAATTCCTCATCGGATGTACCGCCCTCGGTATTTGTCATCGTGTTCCGATGGAATGCCGTTGCAAGGCGTGTGTCATCCGTGGCCCCGGGGATGATGTCTCCAGCGAGCTGTAGCGTTACGAACTGATCGTAGGGGATGTTTTTGTTGATGGCATCGATGACCCAATCACGCCATGGCCAGAGATTTGTTCGCAGGGGATCGGAGCCGTAGCCGGCCGAATCAGCATAGCGGGCAAGGTCGAGCCAAGGTCTCGCCCATTTTTCACCAAAGTGCTTGGATGCGAGGAGCTTATCCACGACCTTATCTTTGGCATTTGGTGATGTGTCGGCTTCAAAGGCGCGGATTTCAGCGAGCGTCGGCGGAATACCGGTGAGATCAAGGGCAACCCGGCGGAGCCAGGTTCGGCGGTCAGCGGGTGCGGCTGGCGTCAGGCCATTTTCTAAGATTGATTTGTTTACAATAGGATCAATCGGGTTGCGTGCGCCAGGTGTGATGGGAGCTGCGATGGGCTTTGAAAACGCCCAGTGACTAGCGTATTTGGCACCAGAACTAATCCATTGAGAAATGGTTTTTGCTTCATCCTTTGTGACTTTGTGTCCAGTTTCCGGGGGAGGCATCAACGTTGCGTTGCTTGTGGTTGTGATGCGTTGGATGATGCTGCTTGTCGAGGGCTTCCCGGGAACGATTGCCTTTCCGCCAGATTTCAGTGCATGAATGGCGCCACTACGTGTGTCCAAACGCAGGCCTGCTTGTCGTTTGGCATCATCCGCTCCGTGGCAACTAAAGCAATTTCGAGCGAGGATTGGGCGGATGTCGCGAGCGTAATCCGGGGCAGCCTGGATCGACTTTGATGATGGCTTTCCTCCGCTACCGGGCGACGCGAAAGAGAGCAGCAAAGATGTTGCCGTGATGGCGGCGAATCCGGCCAGACGAAGTGCGGATTTTTGATGTTTGTAAACAGGTAAGGAACGGAGATTCGGCATGCAGATAGGCTCCCAAGTTCGGCGGACAACGCTGACCATCCTGAACACACTAAGTATAGCAAGTGTCAGGAGAGTCAGGCGTTATTCAGCGGGGAGTGCCGACCAATTTTGCTAGGAAAGAATGTCTTCTGTCGCAAAGCGCTGCCGAAGTGTCTTTATCAGACGTGACTTCCGAGCGCGGGCAGCCTCGAGTGAAACCCCTAACGCATCCGCGAGCTCGATTGTCGACCATTCATTACCGATGGCATCCAGAATCGGAAAGTCATCGGGTGACACAGCAGAATAGATCAGCTTTGCAACGCTCTGATCCGTGATCATGTCAGCGACAAGACGGTCTGTAGCGACCTGACCATCTATGATGTCATCTTTTCCAATTTCACCGACAGGGTCGATGAAACGCTGACAATCTCGCGTCTTGCTTGCGTAGTAGCGCTTGATGTACCAGGTGAGCTGCGTCCAAAGATAGGCATGCGCATTTGCATTGACTGCAGGGTTGTACGCAAGGATGGCATCGCAGATAAGCGTCTGAACGACATCCTGCGCTTGGTCCTCGGGACACCCGTTCTTCCGAAGTCGGCTAACCATCTTGGGACGCAGGTCGGAACATGCCAACATGATAGGGGCTACATTCTGACGGTGAACGAAGCGGTTTCTTGGAGTAGGTGTCATTTCTCTTATCCTCGGACATCAAACTATATTTCATTATATTCAGTGAACACACAAATGTCAATATACAACAAAGCCAATCGGGATCAAACTATGGAATTGGATGCTGCATGTCAATAAACTCTGCTGCGTGTGAGGAATCCGGAAAGGACAATTGAAAAAAGTTTTTTGGGACAAAGCAATGAGATTACTGGCTCATAAAGCAGTAATTTCGATGGTCTAAATCCAGTGACAGAACGATGGGTGCAGATTAGCAGACCGGATAAAACATCCGGCTACGCCCAACACGCTGGCCCCCTGCATCACCACTCTGACCATCGGTAACAGACTCCGATGCCTTTACCAACAATCGCAGTTGGCTCAGGGATGTGAGGCGGTTTGAACGCGCGGATGCGGCAATCTTTACTCCTGATCTCTCGGCGAGTTCATCAAAAGCGGATGCATCCAACAACCCTCGCTCTACAGCATATTCCCATGTCTCAAGAAGCTCGCGGCTCAGATCGCCTAGCACTTCAGGAACATCACTGCCATCCAGGTAAATGACCCAAACCGTCTCCAAATAGCGCATGAGAGCACGCAAGGTCTCCCGTAGCGAGACGCTGACCCCACGAAGGACGAGGTAACACCCAATACCATCTTCCATCAGCTGTACGGATGCCCGCGCTTTATTGAGCTCAAACGCCACCGCGACATCAAGCATCAACACACCGGACATATCGATGTCCACGACACAGACCGTCGCCGGTTCCTGATCCTCCGCATACGCGACAATCGCACGGCGCAGCTCACGCCCGGCATCCTTGCCTGTAATAATCAACTTGTTCGATCCCGCCACATCACCCTGAGCAACAACGAATGCACTAGGAACATGGGATGGCTTAATTTCAAACGTCGGCAAATGCGGAAGGCGTGTATTCACTGCGTTCAGTGTATCATTGCACACGCAATCGGTACACCGACAGCACGCATTTCAAGCGTTCAGTTGGCGCACCCCACCCCACCCCGTACAATCTAGCCAGTGTTCCGCATCCACGACCGAATGATCACCCGCGAGCTCATCACGCCGCTGGCAATAGGTCTTTTTCTGTTTTTAGTGATGCTTGTTGGGAACACCCTCTACGCCATCCTGGAACAGCTCCTCCGCGAGCGCTGGCCTCTCTCGTTCGTCGGGAGGCTGCTCGTCCTCAATATCCCGACAGCGATGCAGCTTGCTCTCCCTGTGGCCTGCGCACTTGCCCCGGGACTCGCGTGGTCGCGCCTGACACGCGATGGCGAAACAACAGCCCTCCGCGCCGCCGGTATCCCAATCATCCGTCAGGCTGCTCCAGTCATCACGCTGGGATGTGCTTGCGCCGTACTCGCATCTACGCTTACTGAACGTATCGTCCCGCGAACCTGGGCCGCACAAACCAATGTCGAAGGTTGGCTGACCGCTCTGCCAAGCACGACGATAGACCGCTCTCTGACATTCAATGTCAGCCCAATCACCCTATCGTGGTGGAAGACGCGCAAGCTGGACCGCACCGCATTCAAAATGGAGCAAGTGACCGTCCTCGACCGCGGAACGGATGGTGCCACAGCTCGCATCACACTTGCTCCTTCCGCCGAATATCGAAACAGCACCTGGATTTTGAATGATGCCAGCATTCACGCCCTTGACAGAACTGGCCGCACGATCTGGGATGCTCACGCTGACCGACAGCTCCTTGCGCTAAATGCCGACTTTCAAAGCGGTGTGATTACCAGCGGCGGCGAACAGCTGCAAAACCGCTCACGCGCCGACATTGAAACCATGCTACGTTTCTCCGCGGACCCTCAGCGTAAACGCGAGCTCGAGACGGCGCTACAAAGCAAACCAGCCATCCCGCTTATTTGCATCGGACTCGCACTCTGCGGAATCCCACTTGCCATCCGCACCCGGAACCAAGGCCCCTTCGCCGCTGTCGTCGGCGCACTCGCACTCGTCGCACTTGCCCAACTAAGCTTGTTCGTTCTGCAAGCACTTTCTATCCGTGGAGTGATTCCACCTATCCTCGTCCCGACACTCCCGGCGGGCATCCTCGTCATCGCAGGCATCATCGGTATCCGGAGGGCGGAATGACACGAACGGACCGCTATGTGCTCCGCGAAGCGCTTGTCCCGCTTATCCTCAGCCTGCTAATCGCTACCGTTATGATTATCCTGCTCCAGCTCCAGCAGGAACTTGGCGGCGCTGGACGTTCCGGGATGTCGCCTGACCTTCTTGGGATGCGGATTCTTCGCGCGCTACCGCAGGTGATCTCTCTCGCGATGCCTATCGCCTGTGCGCTCGGATGTTCCCTTGCTGCAAACCGTATCTGTCGCGACAACGAAACGATAGCCCTTCGTGCTGCAGGTCTGCGTCTACCACAGATTCACCGCTCACTCACATTAATGGGCGCGGTCATGGCTGCCATCGCCCTTGGTCTCACGGATATCGCGCCACGTATCGCCGCAGGAGGGCAACCTATCTTTGCAAGTCCTCAGGAAACCTTGTTTGCGGGTGCACTTCCGGATGCCAAAACGCGACAGCTGGTCGCTTTTAGCGCATCGATGCCAGCAGGGAAAGCCGCCCGCCAATTGGTTGATGTCATTATCGTCAAAGGCACATCCGTGATAACTGCTCCCCTTGGGATATACACGCGCGGGCATTTAGTGCTGAAGGGTGGGGTGGTACACACCTACGGGCCAAAGGGGATGCTGGAGACTGAAGTCGGATTTTCGGTGCGGGATGTCCCGGTGACGCTAGATTTTGTCAGTGTTCCTAGTCTGATTGGTGGGGATGCGAGTACGCGGACGCTGTTAGAGCTTGCCACGATGGCACGGGCCGCGCGAAACCAGGGAGACATCGCCAAACTGAACGGAATCGAGGCATCTCTTTGGTTCCGGATTGCCTTACCTACGATGTGCTTGGCGTTTGCAATCATCTGTCCACCGCTTGCTATCCGCTTTAGTAAGACAGGAAGCTTTGGGGGCATTTTGGTCAGCATCATTCTGGCATTTGTGACTTGGAACACGTTGTTGTTACTCCAAGCGGCGGCAGGCGCTGGTCTGTTACCCGCGCCACTGAGCGCATTTATTCCGCACGCATTGACGCTTGGCGCAGCGATGTTGCTATATAAAACCCTTGACTAGTCCAACCAAAATCAGAGATTCGGTGACAGCCTTCCAAGTCCACGCCCGATGCCAAAGCTTGATGGTGCCGATAAGCTACCATCCATAATCGAGTACTGAATCGTTCGTCCCATGATGGTAGATGTCACACACTGGACATAGCCATTGCGATATGCGACTTTTTCATCCTGCATGGTTAGCGGACCGGCACCTGGCGTTGTGACCGAGAACGTACGCGTGGTGCCATCAATGGATGTTTGCAGAACCGTACCTTCGATGAGAATTTGTGGGGACAGCTTGCCATCCGATATGTGGCAGGGATACGTCAGCGTCAGGGCTTCCACTGCGCCATCCACGGTGATACTCACATCGACACCGGTTAGCGAGAGGTCGTAACGCTCGGTGATTGTGTGTCCGGATGATGGAATTGAGTAAACCATGGTGATGGTACGGGTTCCATCGGAGCTATCGGATGCCGCGAGCTTTGTGGTGATATCGGTGTGTTGTCCGTGGCTTGCGAGGTGAACCCAATCGCCGCCAGCGAACTCGCACCAAGCAACCCCGATGTTCATTGGGTAGTCATCCGCTGCCGGGACATCGTTTGGACCAAGAATTGGATCTCCCCCAGCCTGGTGGACACGGAGGAGGCCGGTGCCATCATAGCGAGTGTCGGCCTTTGTATCGATGACGATACCAGTTCCATGATGGTTAGCAATAACCTTGTGGAACGCCGGGAGATCCAGCGTGTAGCTTCCTGCTTCACATGGGGTCGGACCTTCTTCAATACTTTCATCCGCAAAGTCAGCCGCAAGAGCCAGCATTGTCGCCGGCAAAAGATTGTATTGAGAGTGGTGTGAGTAGACTTCGTAACCGTGGCGATTTTCGGGTTGGATGTGATTCTTGATGATTTGGAACTCACCAGATGGCCTCAGCCACCGCAGTGCAGCAGCAAATGCAAGGTGCGCGCTGCGTTTGAATGCCTTTGCGTAGACAAAGTCTCCATGGCTTGCGAACTTCTGTGCTGCTAACTCAAAGATTGTGACCTGCTGAATATCTCCCCAAGTGTGTTGCTTTGTCCGGCCTCCCGTTGGCAATACACCCGTAGGCGACTGCATCAGGAGTGACATCAGCTCGCCGCGCTCAAGCATCACATTGATAGCATCCCGATGCTGCCCGTTATAACCAAGTTGCGCGACCACTTCCAAAAAGTAGCGCGGAAATGCATCATAGACCATCGGAACATTCGGATCGACATACATACCATCCGCAGTGAAGTACAGAAGCTGTCGCTCCAGATGCCGGTCATGAAAGGCACCATTCCCAAGACCAGCCTGTTCACGAAGGATTTCTCCACAGCTGGCGATGATGTTCCAGTTATGGAGATGCTTACGCTGCGGAGTGTAAACATAACGATAGGCATCCTGTGGAACCACTTTGCGGATACGTGATTCGACAACGGAAATGCGGATGTCGGTTGGGTATAGGCTCTTTAGAATGTTCAGAGCTTGAATAGCATTGAATAGATAGAAGTCGCCATGGTTATCGGCTGCGCTGTTTTGGCTAACGGCATCAGTTGCCGCGAGTAATGCATTCCAACCGCGGCCAATCAGATCATTGGCTCGGCCATTTTTGTGGAGCAGTGCGACGAGCAATGCAAAGCACGGGGTGCTGTATTGATGCTCAAGTCCATCGATTGGGTCGATGATTTCGCCAGGTTCCCGTTGATGCCCTGCAAAAAAGCGCGCAATCCCCTCGGCAGTTTCGAGATAGTCATCCTTTGTTACCTCTGTACCGGCGAGTGGTCGGGACATGGACAGCTGTTGCCGTACTGTCTCAACGACATGTTGATGTGGAAATGCACGAACATAGCCAGCCTTGGACAAATCGGGCTTGCGATAGTGCATGATTTCTCCGGCTATATTCCACACTCGACGGGACGCACGGCGTAGTATTCTTCGCAACTTCCTTAACCATTCCAGCGCACATTGGCACCGCTAAACCCATCAGGACCTGAAACCTGAAGCGATATTACGTATGTCTTAACTGTCGGCACATTACGACCCGAACATCAGGCTTCGATATAGAATAAACACCTCAGGATAGTTAAGGATTCCTAGGATTCGGATAGTCGCGTAAATAACTTTCAAGTTGTTAATAAAACACCAGAGGTTGATTGCTGAAGCTCTTTGACAAGTTATGTGATGACCGCCATTCTTATGAAACAAGTAAGCCCCCATTCCGAAGAAACAACGGGCGCGTTGTTTCGACGGTATGGGAGCCCATTTGAGCGGTGTTTATTTGCGGTTTGCTTAGCTCACTGCGAGTCTACTGGTTCCATCTCCATTCGGATGAACGACAATCCGTGCTTGGAGCCGTTCCTGCAAGGCACCTACATGGGAAATAATCCCCACCTGACGACCGGTATCTGTACGCAGGAGCTGAAGTGCTGAGAGTGCCGTCTCAAGCGTCTCGGCATCCAATGTCCCAAAGCCTTCGTCGATGAACAGGCTGTCGATGCGTGCTGAGCGACTGGCGATATCGGACAAGCCCAATGCAAGACTAAGAGATGTCAGAAACTTCTCTCCGCCTGACAGACTCGATGTTGCACGTGTGGCATCCAGGTTTCGACGGTCAACAACGAGAATTCCAAGACCATCCGTGTCGACACCGCGCAGCTGATAGCGATTACTAAACGACTGCAATCGCTGATTGGCATAGCCTAATAACGCATCCATTCCGATGCGTTGCACCAGACGCGTAAGCTTATCACCGCCAAATTTGTCATCCAGCAGCTTCCAACGTCCCTCATCCTTGGTCTGTTCAGCCAGCTTTCGCTCAAGTTCGGCCAGCTGATCCCGCACGTTGGCATCGTTGCTGACATCCCTTGCCACAGATGACTGCTCAGCGATTGCATCATTTGATACCTGTCGCTTGGCAGCGGCATCGGCTACCAACGCATCCACCAGCTCCCGTGTCACGGGCAACGGAGGCTGGATTGCCTTGAGAGCTGCAATAGCCTGTCGCACTTCCTGAAGTTTTCCCGTGAGGACACTTTCATCACTAATCAGCCGTTCCCGTTGTGTCTCGATGGCTTTGCAATCGGCATCGGTGAGAATGATGGCATCCAGTTCTGCGAGATCTTGTACCGAATGCGCGAGCTGTTGTTTTTCAAGGTGATCCGCTGCCAATTTCGCAGCAGCCGTGTGCTGCTGCACCTGTTCCCAGGTTGCGTTCACAGCCGACTCGGCTTTTGTCAGGTCATCCACGCGTCGGCTGTAGGTCTCGAATGCTTTTTCCATGGATGTCCACGCTGGTGCGGGTTGGTCCGCCGCTGCAACATCGTTTGAATCCCGGCCATCGGACTGCACCCGGCGAAGCAAGGCTTCCGCCGCGCTATAAGAGAGCACATGCGTCATTGCCGCAATGTGGGTGTCAATTCGATCCACTCCACGTACCGCTGGATTCAAGTTGACGGCCAGGAATAGCGCATCCAGTTTGGAGGAATCCAGCTGTGCGCGAGCTGTTGCAGTTAGCCACGTGGCAATCATCCCCGTTTCTCGGGATAACTTCGTCATTAGGTCATTTGCTCTTTGAATGCGGCTCTCGAGTCGCTTAAGCTCGGTTTGCGCTGTTGTCAGAGAAGCTTTTGTCTCCTCAAGTTCAGCATCGGATGTTCCTTTAGTAGGAACAATATTGACGGTCTGTCTGCACAATGGACATTCAGAGCCTTGCACCAAGCGGTCTTCAAGCTCAGCCACTTTTGTCAGGCTGGCCACACTTTGGATAAGGGCATCCACGGTGCGCCGCTCCCGGGTAACTTGGTCATCCAATGTCGCAAGCATCGATGTATAGGCAAGCTCAATCGCCATCGCAGCGCGCTCACGATCCGAATGCTCAAGCGGCTCACGATCCAGACCTGCGGCTTCAACCACACTCTGGACCTGATTCATCTGTTTCCATAGCAGCTGCCACGCACTTTCTGCATCTGCACTGCTACGTGCGACCTGTGGTAACGCAGTGTAAATCGCATTTAACTCTGCGGCGATGGGCTGAACGACGCTAATGGCATCCGAAATCGATGCAAGAGGTTTCCATCCAAGGGCCTCAGCAGCTCCCGATGCCGCAAGCAACCCGGTCCGCATCGTCTCACGACCGTAGTGCAGTACTTGAGACCGGGTAATGCCAGCCAGCGCCACCGCCTGATTGGCAGTTCCCACTGCGGACTTGTGATCTGCCTCGGCCGTGGATAGACGCATAGTAGCCCCTGCCTGATCTCTACGTGCATCGAAGACAGGCTTAAGCGCGCGGAAACGCGTAAGGCGTGCGACCTGCGGTTGATGTGCTTTTAGGGATTCCTGCGCCTTAGTGAGATCGGTTACATAACTTCCCTCTAGACCGATGGCTCGAAAATAGTCCTCTGCGGCCTTCGACCTCGCTGCGAGCTCATCGGCTTCCAGCTTAGCCTTCGGCACGATGACATCAAGAGCCACAAGGCGTTCTGTTTTGGCCTTCAGGTCATCCGGAGCGAGCAGACCGATTTGTAAACCACTGATGTTATCCCGCAGTGTTTTGGAGCCGGCTGCAGCTTGTTTGAATGCCTTTCGGATGAGCTCGCCGATTTCTCGATACTTTGCAGTCCCTGTGAGCTTTTCGAGAATCTGCGTCCGTTCATCATCTTTGGCGGTCAGAAAGCGGTCAAATTCGCCTTGCGGCAAGAGAGCAACCCTCTGGAACTGGTCGTAGTTAATCCCAAGAATGTGATCTACTTCCGCTTTCATCCGCGTAATCTGCTCAGCGAGGACGGTGATGGAGCCGTCTTTCGCGATGCGCTTTAGCATCACTTCAACCGGCTGCAATGCGCCATCTGCAGCGCCGCGGGCACGACGAAGCCGCCAGGATGCCTCATAGGTCATGTCACCACTGGAGAAGAGAAGTGTCGCTTCACTGGAGGCAGTGTTGGTTGTCATTACATCCGCCGGAGATGACTTCCCGCCGTAGCGACACGCCTGACCGTAGAGCGCGAGCGTGATGGCATCGAGGATGGTGGTTTTCCCACTTCCGGTCGGACCAATAATGGCAAAGAGCCCACATCCAGCGAGGTTGCCGGTTGTGAAATCAATAGTGTGGCGTCCGCGGAGCGAGTTGATGTTTTCGATGATCAGTTTGAGAGGTTTCATATCAGCCATTGCTCCTTGGTTCGAGAATGTCGGTCCTAAGTAGCGTTAAGAGAGCATCGAATTCCGCTGGGTTGTCACTTCTTGGCATCAGGCGCTCCATCAGATGCTCAATCGTGTCGTATTCGTTTTCGCGGATGATGTCCAGTTCTGAGAGCAGCTCATCGGTGGTACGTTCTGCGGATGATGAAACAGCGCCATCCGGGAGGTCGCGCTGAACACCGCCTACTGGAGCGTAGCCTTTGGCGGTAACCAGTTTCTTGAGGCTTGCGGAGAGGCTGTCGGCGCTTTGAAAGGTTTCATCGCTTGTCAATACAAGCTCAACCCAAGGCTGTAGCTCGTCTGACCTTGGTTGATCGAGTGCTTCGATCTGCGCTTCAAGCTCCTGAATGGTGCCTCGGAGCTGTAGCAGACATCGGTTACCTGTTATGGGAAGCGTGCTGAATTTGAGGGTCCCGATGGGTTCAACATCGATGATCTGAAACGCTTTCTGATGACTGCCTTCGGAGAATCCTAAGGCGATAGGACTGCCGGAGTACCGAATGTAGCCTCCATTTTCAGCACCTCTGGGAAAACTCTGCGGGCGGTGGAGATGTCCAAGGGCCACATAGCCAAACCGATCTGGGAATGCGTTAAGGTCAACATCCCCAACGCCACCAATACGAATCTCCCGCTCGGTGTCTTTGTTGGTTTCGCCTCCGGTGACGGTGAGGTGTCCAGTTGCGATTGCAGGGATGTCCGGGGCCAGAGAGGCGATTGTGTTTGCTGCTGCGCTGTAGAGGTCCCGCCAGCCCGAGCGAACCCGATCACGGACGATGCTTGCATCTTCATCCAGCTCTACCTTGCGGAGGTCCCCTTCACGCATGTACGGAACAGCTGCGATGGCAATGCGTGGCGATTCCGAATCTGGAAGGAAAACGATGTGAGGAGCGTAGCCATCTTCTGTTATTGGGACATCGGTGATGATGTGGTGGCCAAGCTTGCCAATAATTGTGGATGCACTTTTAAGCATCGTGGGTGAGTCGTGGTTGCCGGAAACAATCACTGCAGCAATTCCCAATGAGTGAAGCGTTGCCAGCGTCGAGTAGTACAGTTCTTCGCTCTTTGCCGGTGGATTTACGCCATCAAAGACGTCACCTGCAATAACTACGGCATCTACAAAATGTTCCTTCACCACGCTCAGGAAATGCTCCAGAAAACGTTGATGGTCTGCGTGTCGCTCCTGGTCCATCAGCTGTTTACCAAGGTGCCAGTCGGCGGTATGGAGGATGCGATATGCCCCGGCGCATTTGGGGGTAAGTGTTGTTTCAGGTGTGTTCATCTGTATCTAATATCTATTGCAGGTGCGCGGCTGTGACGTGCCACCGTGAAAATAACCCGTTTTTTTCTTTACGGTACAATCTTGCCTGTAAATCGGCGGCGTTCCAGATGGCGCGCCGTCTTTCCATGTAACACCGGCAGCAGTCCGGTGCCCCGG
>JBJTQN010000365.1:0-16599 GCA_046075665.1 Armatimonadota bacterium
TTCTTCGGCTATGTTTTTGGCTCGTCCATCGCGGGAACAGGCGTTGGAGCCATCGCCGACAAGTTTGGCTGGAATGGTGTCTTTACCGTGATGGCAGCGTGCTGCGTCCTCACCATTATCTTCAGTGCCCTCACTCTGAAAGGAAAAGCATCTAACGCATGAATGCACTTCTCATAGCCCTCGGCCTCGCCGCAGCTCTACAAACGCCCAATGTTCAGCAAGCTGGGGCCACACAAACACCGAAGAAAAAAATCGTCATCGCACACCGCGGTGCAAGCGGTTACCTACCGGAGCATACGCTTCAGGGTGTGGCGATGGCATATCAAATGGGTGTTGATTTCATTGAGCCAGATTGTGTTTTGTCGAAAGACAACATCCCGGTCGTCGTGCACGATACCCATATTGACACCATATCGGATGTCGCCAAGAAGTTTCCGGATCGTAAGCGCAAGGATGGACGCTACTACGCAATCGACTTCACCCTGGCGGAGCTGAAAACCCTTGCTGTATCAGAGCGCTTCGACCCTGCGACCGGAAAGGCTGTGTATCCAAAGCGATTCCCACTAGGCGTTCCAGGCTTTACCATCCCGACACTCGCCGAAGAAATCGAGCTAGTTCAAGGTCTTAACAAGAGCACGGGAAAGAACATCGGTATCTACCCCGAAGTCAAATATCCTGAATGGCATCGCACCGAAGGCCGCGACATTAGTAAAGCCGTCCTCGAAGTCCTCTGGAAGTATGGCTATAAGACCAAGGCTGATAAGTGCTTTCTTCAGTGCTTTGACTTCGCCGAGACGAAACGCATCCGGACAGAGCTTGGGTGGCAAGGCCGGCTGATCCAGTTGACGACAGAGAATGCGGATAAAGAAAGCTCAACAGACTACGAAAAGTTGCTGCTGCCCGCCGGGCTTGCAGAGGTCGCCAAGGTCGCCGATGGCATCGGCCCCTGGATCAACCAGCTGATCGAAGGCAAAGTTGATGGCAAGTTGAAAATCAATGATGTTGCCAAAAATGCAAAAGCACTTGGTCTGCAGATTCATCCGTACACATTCCGCTTCGATTCCGTTCAGTCATATGCAGATTCCTTCGATGACCTCCTCCGCGCAGCGTTTGTCGAAGTTGGAGTGGATGGTGTATTTAGTGACCATCCGGACAAAGCCGTTGCCTTCGTCAGAAAACTAAATCGTCCCGCAGCAAAGCCGCAGAACTGATTCCCCTAAAACCAGAAAAAAAGGATAACCACCATGGATCGACGTCGTTTCATCACATCATCGCTTGCACTCACCGCCGGTGCTACCGTTGCGCCAAAGCTGATGGCAGCGCCAGCCCAGAAATTTAAGATTTCACTGGCAGAATGGTCGCTGCACAAAGCCCTCTTCGAAAAGAAGATGGATAACCTCGACTTTGCCCGCGTTGCGCGAGAAGAATACGGCTGTGAGGGTCTTGAGTATGTCAACCAGTTCTGGAAAGACAAAGCGACCGACCAGACATATCTCAAAGAACTAAAGAAGCGGTCATCCGATTATGGCCTCACCAATGTGCTCATCATGTGTGATGGCGAAGGTGAGCTCGGGAACCCGGATGAAGCCAAGCGTAAGCAAGCGGTTGAGAACCACTACAAGTGGGTGGATGCTGCTAAGTTCCTTGGTTGCCATTCCATCCGCGTGAATGCCTACAGCACCGGGACGTGGGAGCAGCAGCGTGACCTCGCAGCTGATGGCCTTGCGCGCCTGACCGAATACGGCTCCAAGATGAAGATTAATATCATCGTTGAGAACCATGGCGGTCTGTCCAGCAATGGCAAGTGGCTGACGGAAGTCATGAAGAAGGTCGGAAACAAGCGTTGCGGTACGCTTCCAGACTTTGGCAACTTCCGCCTCGGCAACAATCAGGAGTATGACCGCTACCTCGGGGTCACGGAAATGATGCCATTCGCAAAGGGAGTTAGTGCGAAGAGCCACGACTTTGATGACAAGGGCGATGAGACACATACCGACTACTACAAGATGATGAAGATTGTCGGGGATGCGGGCTACACCAGCTTTGTTGGCATTGAGTACGAAGGAAGCAAGCTGAGCGAGTCGGATGGCATTAAGGCTACCAAAAAGCTGCTCGAGAAGATTCGTACCGCCCGCTAAGCATCGTCGTTTCGAGGTCTGTAACCGCCCGGTGGGTTTCCTCCGGGTGGTCTGTTTTTCTAGTTAGTGCTGCGCAATACACAGCATAGAAAACCTCGCTAAGCATCGTCGTTTCGAGGTTTATATCCGCCCGGTGGGTTTCCGCCGGCTGGTTTATTTTTCTCGTTAGTGTTGCGCGCTACACAGCATAGAAAACCTCGCTAAGCATCGTCGTTTCAAAAATCGTAACCGCCCGGTGGGTTTCCTCCGGGTGGTTTTGTCATTGCTTCTCAGCGGTTTACTGCGACACGTTTCACTGACATCAGCGTGACGCAGTTCGCACATTTGCGCCTGACTCTCATTGGGTATCGTGCATCCCAGTCCGCCTAATGTCTCTATTTGGGAACTGAGCTGCAGTTGTAAGGTTTCTACTTCTTGGCGCAAATGCAATTGGACGGCACGTAATGTGCTAGTGAAGACTTGGCAATCCGCCGGCACTTTGCCCGCTCAAATACCAGTATTCATCCGGTATTGTAGTTTGCAGCAGTACCTTAGTGGAGCGTCAAGTATATTGGCACCGCATACAGGAATGACAGTAGCCTAATGAGACCGAAATCAACACAGCCATCCGCACCTCAACCTCCGACAGCCGCACAGCAGGAGCGTAACAAAATGCTGGCACGTCGCCAGTATGTTCGCTTTGCGTTCTACAAGGTGGATCCCGTCTGGCGCCGCCTCTCCGCAGACGAGCAGGCATCGCAAAAGCAGGAGCTCGCAGATGTCGTCCGGTCCTTCAATCGCCGAATGCTGATGCGTCCTTACAGCCTGATGGGCACCCGTGCCGACGCGGAACTTCTCCTGTGGCAGATCGCAGAAACACCAGATGCTTTCCAAGAAATGTCGACGGCTATCGCAAAGACACAGATGGGTGGCTATCTCAACATCGCCTATTCCTACTTTTCGCAAACAAAGCGGTCCGTTTACGAAATACGTGGCGTCGCAGATGCCACGGAAGAAGAAAAGCGCCTTGTCATCGACCCGAGTGAAGCCAAGTACCTCTTCGTCTATCCATTCATCAAAACGCGTCCTTGGTACCAGCTCTCACACCACACCCGCCAAGGCATCATGGATGAGCACATCGAGGTGGGTCGCAAATACCCATCCATACGGTTGAACACGACCTATAGCTTTGGAATCGATGACTACGAGTTCATCGTTGCTTTCGAAACGGATGAGCCAAGCGATTTCCTGGACCTCGTTCAGGAGCTCCGCGAAACAGAATCTAGCCTTTACACGCTACAAGACACACCTCTATTTACGTGTACGAATATGCGCCTTGAGGATGCCTTGGACAGCCTTGGTGGCCCGGCAATCGCGATTCCGCTCTCGGAAGCGGTGGCCAGGGAGGTTTGGGTGGAAGTATGCCCACTCAGCGAATTCCTTCCCGGCCAGACACGTACCGTTTATCTCGAAGGCAAGATGGTGGGTCTCTTCAATATCAAGGGTGAGCTCTACGCCATCAACAACCGCTGCTCGCATGCCCGCGGCCCACTCTGCGAGGGCACGATTAATGAAGATGAATGCTCAGTCGTTTGTCCATGGCACTACGGCAAGTTCGATATCAAGACTGGCGCTGCAATCGATGGCGTCGTGCGCAAGCCGGTTGAGACGTACAAAGTCGATGTCCGTGATGGCATGATTTACGTCGGAACAACAATAGATGGAGCAGCAGAATGAGCATTTACGGTGCCGAAACAGTGGAATCACCCCGCCATGATGACACTGCACAGCAGTACGATGCGCTCCTTTTCCTTTCCTTCGGCGGTCCGGAAGGCATGGATGATGTGATGCCATTTCTGCGTAACGTTTCGCGTGGCAGAAACATACCGGATGCACGCCTTGCGGAAGTCGCACACCACTACGAAGGCTTTGGTGGCATTTCGCCGATCAATGCACAAAATCGTGCGATGATAGCGGCAATGGAAGCCGATTTTGCAGCAAATGATCTGAACTTGCCGATTTACTTTGGCAACCGTAACTGGCACCCGATGGTGACCGACACCATCACCCAAATGAACGCAGATGGCATCAAGCGCGTCCTGGTCTTCGTGACCAGTGCGTTTAGCTGCTATTCCGGATGTCGTCAATACAGGGAAGATGTTATCAATGCGCTTGAGCTGCTTCAGCTAGGCAAGGATGACATCCAGTTCGATAAGATTCGTGTGTATTACAACCATCCCGACTTTATCGGAACGATGGCGGATAACACCCGTACGGCTATCGCAAATCTTCCTGAATCCAGTGAACCTGTCCACTTGATCTTTACAGCACACAGCATCCCCAATAGCATGGCAGCGGGAAGCGATTACGAGGTTCAGCTGCAAGAGGCCAGCCGACTGGTAGCGGAAGAAGTCGGCATCCCGGATTGGAGCCTAGTCTACCAAAGCCGAAGTGGTCCACCACAGATTCCCTGGCTCGAACCTGATGTCTGCGATTTCATCGAACATTTGGCAGAGCGTGGAGTGAAAAGAATCGCTATTATCCCAATTGGCTTCATTTCGGATCATATGGAGGTTCTTTTTGACCTTGACAACGAGGCGCTTGCAAAAGCCGCCGAGGCGGGAATCGATGCCGTTCGTGTTGCAACCGTAGGCACAGATCCGCGCTTTGTCGGGATGATTCGGCAGCTAGTCTTAGAAAGAATGACAGCATCGCCAGAGCGTAATTGTGCTGGTTGCCGTGGGCCAAATCATGATGTTTGCCCCGTTGGTTGCTGCGCAAAGGGCGAATCCGCACGCCCACGTCCGGCAGCGAATCCGGTAAGTTAACTATTGTTACGCGTTTTCTTATGTGGCATAAATAATGCAACTTGGAGGGTGTCGAGACTGAGTATTGGTCTGACATCACATAAATATTGAATCGAGAATTGTCGTGTTATTGCGTCGTGATGCGTCCCCACAGTCTAGTCCTTACACAACGTCATTGTTAATGGCACATTTTCGCGTACATGTAGGTCATCCAGCATGAACCTTTTAGTCGTTGGTCTGAACTACAAGACTGCTCCGATTGAGATCCGCGAAAAATTCACGATGACCGGGTGCGTCCTTAGGAGTACTCTGGATGACCTTAAATCACTAAAGGTATCAGGAAACAGCGCCTCAAAGACACTGGTTGTAGATGAAGCCATCATTTTGTCCACGTGCAACCGGCTCGAACTATACGCAGCCGCTCGGGACTGCGATGCTGGAATTGCGCAGATTGAGTTGTTTCTTTCGAGATTACAAAACATTCCACTTGACGACCTGAAACCTCATGTCTATGCGCTTGCAGGGGATGCAACAGCGACGCACCTGATGGAGGTCGCATGCGGTCTGGATTCGATGATTCTTGGCGAGGCACAGATTCTTGGGCAGGTAACTGCGGCGCTGGATGCGGCATTTGATGCTCAGACAGTTGGCGCAGGACTTTCCCATCTGTTCTCTCAGGCGATTCACGCCGGTAAGCGGGCTCGTACAGAGACAGTCATCAGTCGTCACACAACAAGTGTCAGCCACGCAGGTGCAGCACTTCTTGCGCAGCAGTTCTCCGATGATGCCCGCCTAAACATCCTCATCATTGGCGCGGGCGAAATGGCTGTGATGGCAGCCCAGGCACTGCAGCGCCTTGGCGATCATCGCCTCGCATTCATGAACCGGACCTTCCTCCGCGCAGAAGAGCTGGCGGCTGAGTTTGCCGGCATCGCGATGACCTGGAATGACCTCGATATGGCACTCGAAGTCGCGGATGCGGTCATTTGCTGCACAGGCGCGCCTCACATTGTGCTGGTTAAGGACAACATCGCAGCCGTACAACAAACGCGTCAACATCGTCCACTCGTTCTCATGGACATCGCGGTTCCCCGTGATGTTGATCCTGCCGTTTCCACCGTTGATGGAGTCAAGCTCTTTGACATCGATGACCTACAGTCCGTTGTCGATTCCAACATCGAGCTTCGGCGCGGAGCCATCCCTGCCGTCAAACGCATTATCGACGAAGAAGTCATTCGCTTCAACGGCTGGCTTTCAAGCCGCACCGTCACTCCGGTCATCACTGACTTACGCAAGTGGGCTCAGGCTGTTGCGGATGAGGAGCTGTCCGCCGCGCTACAGAAGCTTCCCGACTTGGATGAAAAATCAAAGCGAATGGTTAGCCGTATGGCGCACCGTATTATCAACCGCTTCCTCCACGAGCCGACAAGCCGACTACGTGATCAGGCATTTGATGGCAATGCGGCATACTTTACCCATGTCGTACGTGATCTGTTTCCACTAGACGAGGCTGTCACTGAAGCAACGCATATCTCGGACAGCACGAAAGCATCGGATGCAAAACAGGGCAAGGGTCAGGTCGCCTGATATGAACATCCGATTTGGCACCCGCGGCTCTGCTCTCGCCTTGTGGCAGACCAACTACGTGATGGTGGCGCTGACATCCGCGAATCCGTCTGTAGTGGCTGCATATGAGATTTATTCGACTAAAGGTGACCGGGTTATCGATGTTCCCCTTCCGCAAGTTGGTGGAAAAGGCCTGTTTACGGCTGAGCTTGAAGCCGCACTACATGCCGGAACTATCGATTGTGCCGTTCACAGCCTTAAGGACCTCCCGACGGAGCAACCAACCGGGCTTGCTCTTGGCGCGATTATGCCTAGAGCGGATGCCCGTGATGTCCTGATTTCCCGCAGCGGCAAGACCCTGTTGGAGCTACCACCGGGTGCTGTGATCGGAACGAGTTCACATCGACGCGGAGCCCAGCTCAAAGCTGTTCGTCCAGATGTTCAGCTGGCCGATATCCGCGGAAATGTCGACACACGCATTAAGAAAGCGATGGATCCAAGTGGCCCATACGATGCAATCATGCTAGCATCCGCGGGTCTCGACAGACTGGGCTTCACAGACGTCATTACTGAACGCCTCCCGGTTGACCTGATGTTGCCAGCACCTGGACAGGGAGCAGTTGCTGTTCAAATGCGCTCTGAGTGGGATGGCATGACACATTTCAATGCGTTGCACTGCATAGACACAGCGCTTTGCGTGACCGCAGAGCGTGCATTCCTTGCGGGCCTCGGCGGTGGATGTTCGGTCCCAGTGGCAGCCTATGCGACGGTCAGCGGTGGAATATTAGTCGTTAAAGGGCGGGTTTGTACCTTGGATGCAACCACAATGATTACTGTGACTATGCAAGACACCTGTGACTCAGTGGATGCAGCGGCGGCTCTTGGTAAAGCGCTTGCAGAAATGGCAATCGAACAAGGGGCGGCAACCCTTCTGGCACACTAGGTGAAACGATATTGCGTTGTGAATACGCGGGCCACGCACCAACAGCCTGCCCTAACAGCACTGTGCGCGTCCCGCGGCTGGGATGTTCTTTCCTATCCTTGTATCGGCGTTGACCTGACCAATATCGATGTCATTCGAAACCGTCTGGTAGCCGGTGCTACAGAATATGCGTGGCTAGTCCTTACAAGTAGTAATGCCGTCGATGCTGTCGCGGCTGCTATCTCAGGTTCTGACATCACCCTTCCGCGCCTTGCCTGTGTAGGACAAGCCACCGCAGATCTAGCAGCCAATCGATTCGAGCGCACGATCGACTTCATCCCAACCGAAGCGACAGGCGGCGCACTGGCAAGACAGCTCCCAGTAGCTCACGGGGAATGTGTTTTGCTACCGCAATCTGCCATCGCCAGCACGGAAACAGCAGCGACACTTGTTGCCCGCGGGGTGATTGTTGAATGCATCCATGCCTACAAAGTCACGACTGGTACTGGCGGAGATGATGTACCAGCAGCAATTCGAGCTGGCCGGATTGATGCAGTCGCCGTAACAAGCCCATCGGCACTGACAGGCTTTCTGGAGCGCATGGATGCTGCAAAGGTGGGGCGAGACCTTATTGAGCAGCTCGTTTTCGCACCGATTGGGCCAACAACAAACATTGCTATTGCAAAGAATTCCCTCCAAGCGTTGCCCGTTCCAACCAAACATTCTCTGGAGGGACTTGTTGATGTCCTTGTATGCTATTTTGATGGACTTGATACACCAAATGAAACTGTGCAGACCTGAATAATGCGACCAGATTTCCAGCCGCCCACCCCGATGCTAAGACCACGTCGCTTACGTACAAGTGCCACGCTGCGTAGCCTTGTCCGCGAGACGATTCTGACTCCTGCCGACTTCATCTCTCCTCTCTTCATAAGACATGGTAGCGGTATTCGTCAGCCTATCAAGTCGATGCCCGGGCAGTTTCAGCTCTCCCTCGATCAGGCAGTTATCGAAGCAAGAGACATTGCCGCGAGGGGTATTCCAGCGGTCATTCTCTTTGGTATCCCTGACCACAAAGATGCATGTGGGAGTGAGAACTTCTCACCAGATGGCATCATCCCAAGCGCCATCCGGGCAATAAAAACCGCATGTCCTAACCTCCTTGTCATTACAGATATGTGCTTCTGTGAATACACAGACCACGGCCACTGTGGCATCATCAATGTCCCTGGAGACAGGCATCACGTACCGGCCCTTCCAGAAGGTTACTTGCTTAACGATCCTACCCTTGAGCTTTTGGCCAAGGCATCCGTTGTCCACGCAGATGCTGGAGCAGACATCATCGCCCCAAGCGGGATGATAGACGGGATGATTGCGGCGATACGTTCTGCTCTTGATAACGGCGGGCATAGTCACATCTCCGTGATGTCTTATGCGGCAAAGTATGCCAGTGGATTTTATGGTCCATTCCGGGATGCTGCTGAGAGCACGCCGACGTTCGGTGACCGCCACCAGTATCAGATGGACCCGGGTAACAAGCGCGAGGCGATGAAAGAAGTTGCCATTGATGTCGCAGAAGGCGCAGACTTCCTAATGGTCAAGCCAGCCATGCCCTATTTAGACATCATCCACCAGATTCGAAATACCTATGACCACCCCGTCGCGGCGTATCAGGTCAGTGGTGAATTCGCGATGATACATGCTGCTGCCGCCAACGGGTGGGTGGATCTGGAGCGCTGCGCGCTTGAGTCGCTCACTTGTATCAAGCGGGCTGGAGCGGACATGATTTTGACTTACTTTGCAAAAGATGCAACAGATTGGATTTCGAAATGAGCATACAGGACACAACTACCGGAACAGCAGATCTCTCACAATCACGCTTTCTAAAGGCTTGCCGGGGTGAGCAAACGGATGCAACACCTGTATGGCTGATGCGACAGGCTGGCCGCTATATGACCGAGTACCGTGAGCTTCGCAAAAAGCACACAATCCTCGAGCTCATCAAAGACCCAGCACTCGCCACCGAAGTCACGATGCAGCCTATTCAGGCATTCGACCTGGATGCAGCCATTATTTTCGCCGACATCCTCCCGCCACTCGAAGGCATGGGACTGCAGCTGGAGTTTCAAAAGGGTGAGGGGCCGGTCATCCACAACCCGGTTCGTACCGAAGCGGATGTCCGTGCATTACGCCAGCCAGATCCCGAAGAGTTTTTGCACTTCACACTCGATGCCATCCGGTTGACGCGTAAGGAGCTCGACCCACGCGGCATTCCCCTTATCGGGTTTAGCGGCGCGCCGTTCACACTGGCATCCTATGCCGTCGAAGGCGGCGGGAGCCGCAACCGAGTGCTGGTCAAGAGCATGATGATGAACCGTCCTGACCTCTGGGACATCATGATGACAAAGCTTGGCAAGCTGGCCGGCGACTATCTCGTTGCGCAGGCTAAAGCCGGCGCACAGGTCCTGCAGCTATTTGATAGCTGGGTCGGTGAACTCAGCCCATATGAGTACGAAAACTACGTCCTGCCGTACTCAAAGTTGGCACTGGACATCGCAGCAACGGCTGGTGTCCCGGTAATCCACTTCGGAACCAATACGAGTGGGATGCTTCCGTTACTCCAAAAGGCCGGCGGGGATGTGATTGGCGTCGACTGGCGAATCAACCTCGATGAGGCATGGGAGATTCTTGGTCACCAAACTCCGGTTCAGGGAAACCTCGACCCGGTCACGCTCTTTGCCGAGTGGCCAGCGCTTGAAAAGCGTGCAAAGGATGTCCTCGACCGTGCGGCGGGCCGTCCTGGGCACATTTTCAACTTGGGACATGGCATTATCGTCGAAACACCTGTTGACAATGTTCGCAAGCTCGTCGATTACATCCATGAGTACAGCCGTACACTCCGCGGTTAGTTGCAAGCGATTATGAGTGATGCAACAGAACTTGCTCCACGCCGGGTTGTGATTGTTGGCGGCGGTGTATCGGGCCTAAGCACGGCTTGGCTGCTGAATGAGAAAGCCACAGAGGCTGGGATTCCGATGCATATCACGGTTCTTGAGGCAGCGAATCGTTTCGGCGGCAAAGTTCGGACGGACACCGTGGATGGTTACGGTGATAAGCCTTTTATCATCGAGGCCGGTCCCGACAGCTTTCTGACACAAAAGCCATGGGCATTGCGACTTGCAAGAAAAATTGGTCTGGACAAAGACATCCTTGGAACGAATGACAAAGTCCGCAATATCTTTGTCCTTAGTAAGGGACGCCCTGTAAAGCTGCCAGAAGGCGTGCTGCTGGTTGTGCCAACCAAGATCTGGCCCTTTGTGATGTCGCCGCTTATATCCGTTTGGGGCAAGCTTCGTATGGGAATGGACCTGATTCTGCCTGCGAAGAAGGACAATACCGACGAGGCCCTTGGAGACTTTGTCCGTCGCCGACTCGGTCAGGAAGCGTTGGACAAGATTGCCGAACCTCTGATGGCTGGTATCTACAATGCCGAAGTGGACAAGCAGAGCATTCTGGCGACCTTCCCGCGCTTTCGAGAAGTCGAACAACAGCACGGCAGTCTGATTCGAGGGATGATTGCGCAGAAGGCAAAGGCTCCCAGCGCTCCCCCGGCTCCCGGCGACAAAACCCGTGTCAGCATGTTTGTCTCGTTCAAGCAGGGTACGGAGGCATTTGTTACTGCATTGGTGGCAAGCTTGACGGATGCATCAAACGTTGCCCTACATAAGACGACCGTCGTCGAAGCAATCGATACCAACCATGCAAGCCACGGATACACGATTACAACCGGGAATGGCAATGTTATCGAAGCCGATGACATCGTCCTGACGTGTCCGGCTAAAGTCGCGGCAACCTTGGTTGAGAAACTGGCGGCACCAGCCGCTAAGCTACTGGCTGAGATTCGCTATGTCAGCACGGGCGCGATGGCCGTTGGCGTCAAGGTCTCTGATATCCAGAAACCAATTCACGGCTTTGGTATCGTTGTGCCCAGCTCGGAAAACCGTCCAATCAATGCGATTACCGTCGCGAGCACGAAGTTTGACCACCGTGCACCGGATGACTATGCCCTCTTGCGTGTTTTCTTTGGTGGAGCACGCTCTCCAAAGACGATGGACCTCTCGGACGCTGAAATCGAGAAAATGGTTATCTCTCAGCTTCAGGACCTCGTTGGTCTGAGCGGTTCGCCAGTTTTCACGCGTATTCAGCGCTGGGATGCCGCTAATCCTCAGTATGATGTCCATCATTTGGACCTCTGCGACAAAATCGATTCCAGCTTGCCGAGCGGCATTTGGGTAACCGGATGTTCTTACCGCGGCGTTGGGATGCCGGACTGTGTGTATCAGTCTGAGCTGCTAGTTGAGCGGATGCTGACCAAGCATCCAGAAGGATAGTTCACTATGACCACAAACGCATCTGAAGCACTTTTTGCACGTGCAACTGAGCTGATTCCGGGAGGCGTTAACAGCCCGGTGCGCGCGTTCCGTGGCGTCGGTGGCACACCTCGGTTCATGGAGCGTGGGGCTGGCTCCCGCGTTTGGGACGTCGATGGCAATGCGTACATCGACTATATCCAGTCCTGGGGCCCGCTCGTGATGGGCCATGCTCACCCAAAAGTTGTCGAAGCGATTGCTACGCAGGCTGCGCTTGGAACCAGCTTTGGAGCGCCGACAAAGGCGGAAAACACCCTTGCCGAGCTGGTCATCGACATGGTCCCAAGTATCGAGATGATTCGCTTTGTCAACAGCGGCACGGAAGCCACAATGAGTGCGCTGCGCCTTGCGCGTGCCGTGACGGGACGCGAGAAGATTCTAAAGTTCAGTGGCTGCTACCATGGACACGCCGACATGCTGCTCGTCGCAGCGGGAAGCGGTGTGGCGACGCTTGGCCTGCCGGACTCACCGGGCGTTACGGCTAGCACCGCTGCCGCGACGTTGACCGTCGAGTACAACGACATCGATGCCGTCCAGGAGGTCTTTGCCAAGCACGGTACAGAAATCGCCGCCGTGATTGTTGAGCCGATCGCAGCCAACATGGGATTCGTCCTTCCAAAAGACCATTTCCTCCACAAACTTCAGGACATCTGCCGGGCAAATGGCGCGCTGTTCATTCTGGATGAAGTGATGACAGGCTTCCGTGCATCCCTTGGCGGTGCACAGGAAGCGATGGGGCTTGACCCGGATATCACGTGTCTGGGCAAAGTGATTGGCGGCGGTCTGCCGGTCGGTGCCTATGCAGGCAAGCGCGAGATCATGCTAAACGTGGCTCCTGCGGGCAAAATGTACCAGGCAGGAACACTTTCGGGGAACCCACTGGCGATGGCTGCCGGTCTTGCAACATTGTCGCTCCTCCGTGAAAGTGGCGTTTTTGCTGGCATCGCCGCTCAGACGGCAAAGCTGGCATCGGGCATTAAGGATGTCTGCACTGCAGCGGGTGTTCCTGTGCAAACCGCATCGATGGGAACAATGTTTGGGTGTTACTTCCTGAAGACTTCCGATGGCATTATCGATTCCTATGCAGCCGCCCGTGAGCATGCAAACCCTGCATTCTTTGGAGAGGTCTTCCACGGGATGCTGGAGCGCGGCGTGTATCTCGCGCCAAGCCAGTTCGAGGCTGGTTTTGTTAGCGCATCACACTCGGATGACGACATCGAGGCAACGCTTTCGGCTCTTGATGACACCATTAGCTAAAGAGGTTTAGCGTTTCTGAATGATGTTTCTCGTTTCCAGGAGGCGAATAACCTCCTGGACACATTCATAAACAGACTTTCCAGCGGTGTCCAGTGTCAGTTCGGCTTGTTCCGGCGCTTCGTACGGGTCATCTATCCCAGTGAAGCCTTTGATTTCTCCAGCTCGCGCTTTCGCATACAGTCCCTTTACATCTCGGGCTTCGCATACTTCCAGTGATGTCGACACGTAAACCTCGATAAAACAGCCATCGGGGAGACGCGTGCGAACCGCATCCCGATGCGCCCGTGCTGGCGAGATAAATGCTGACAGAAGAATCAACCCTGCATCTTGCATCAAGGCGGCGACTTCGCCGATACGCCGAATGTTCTCTGCTCGGTCATCCGCACTGAATCCCAAATCACGACAGAGCCCAAAGCGGATATTGTCGCCATCGAGAGAATAGGTATGGTGGCCTCCCGCGATGAGTTCCTGTTCGACAGCGGCTGCGATAGTCGACTTTCCGGCGCCCGACAGGCCCGTAAACCAGACGACCACCCCTTTATGACCGTTATTCTTCTCACGATCATCGCGGGTGACGGGGTAATCCTGACGCTGGATGTTAGTGCTCATCTAAATGCCTTCGCCCTGAAAGACGCTGACATCAATGGCCTGCCAGTGCGGATACTTTTCACGAATCAGTTTGTTGAGCGCGATTTCCTCGGCGGATATTCCAGTTGTTGCACCTCCAGCATCGAGGGATATATCCGCGGCTCCCACTTGACGAATCAGACCGGCAGCCACGGTTGCATTTGTAAGACGGTCGATCAGGATAAAGCTACCAGTCCCAGGATGGCTATGGTAGGTATCCAGTGGCAATGCCTGCTCCAGTTCAAGAGACACGGCAGCGATATCGTTCATCTTAAGCGTCAGTGCGGGATGATGATCACCGGTATTGACATCGATACGGTAATCAATCCACTTCACGCGCACCGGGACGATGCTCGTCGCAAGCTTGATGTCGTATGCTGTGCCGAGTTTTAGTTCCTCGGGGTCAAACCAGACAATCTCAGATGCAGCCGAAGTCGTGACCGTCGCCCCCTGCCCCGTTGGTACCAGCCAGTCGCCACGGCTGATGTCAACTTCGTCCGCAAGCACAACCGTGATTGCATCGCCGGCAAATGCCTCGCTAAGCGGACCATCAAAGGTATCGATTCCAACAATTGTCGAAGTGCGCAAGCTTGGGTAAACCGTAACGGAATCCCCTACACGCAAAGTTCCGCTGGAAATCGTTCCGCTGAAGCCCCGATAATCCAAATTGGGACGATTGACGTATTGCACAGGAAAGCGGGTCAGACTCCCGGTATCTTTGATGATTTGCACCCGTTCCAGAAATGGCAACAATGCCGGCCCGTCGTACCAGGGACTTGCCTCGGACTTGGTCACCACGTTGTCGCCTTTGAGCGCACTCACCGGAAATACTGTGGCATCGGAGATTCCAACACGCTTAGCCAAACTGTGGACATCGGCTTCGATTTCCCTAAAGCGTTGCTCACTCCAGTCGATGATGTCCATTTTGTTGACGGCAACTGCAATGCTCCGAATGCCGAGCAGTGCACAAAGCGTGGCGTGACGGCGTGTTTGAATCTGGACGCCGTAACGCGCATCGATAAGGAGAACGGCGATATCTGCGTGGCTGGCCCCGGTGACCATGTTGCGTGTGTACTGCTCGTGACCCGGCGAGTCGACTAAAATGAACTTGCGCGCGGTGGTTGAAAAGTAGCGATAGGCAACATCAATCGTAATGCCCTGCTCACGCTCGGCTTGGAGTCCATCCACGAGCATCGCAAGCTCAAGATCGCCGTCAGCATTTACACCCTTTTGGTCATTACGCAGCGCAGCGAGGTGATCATCATAGAGCTGTTGAGAATCGTGCAGCAGGCGACCGATGAGTGTTGACTTACCATCATCCACAGAGCCGCATGCCAACACGCGGAGCAGGCTTTTGTTCTTGTGTTGTTCGAGATAGCCCAGGACGCCAAGCGTGTCCAGCTCGGACATAAGTGTTGGTTCCATTTAGAAGTAGCCCTCTCTCTTCTTCTTTTCCATCCCGGCCTGGTCATCATCGATGACACGGCCCTGGCGCTCACTTGTCCGTGCACGAAGTGTCTCTTCGACGACTGCTTCTAGGGTCGTCGCATTGGACCGGACGGCACCGGTCAGCGGATAGCAGCCTAGGGTGCGGAAGCGCACCATTTCATGTTGAACTTCCTCACCTGGGAGGAGCTCCATCCGGTCATCGTTAACCATAATCAGGACGCCATCACGTTCGACCACCGGGCGTTCCGCCGCAAAGTACAGCGGTACCATCGGGATGTTTTCCTGAAGAATATAGACCCATATATCCAGCTCAGTCCAGTTAGAGAGCGGAAAGACACGAATGCTCTCGCCATCGTTAATGGCGCCGTTGTAGATGTTCCAGAGCTCGGGTCGTTGGTTTTTGGGGTCCCAGCGGTGATTACGGTCACGGAAGGAATACACGCGTTCTTTTGCGCGGGACTTTTCTTCATCTCGGCGTGCTCCTCCAAATGCCGCATCAAAACCATATTTGGACAATGCCTGCTTAAGCCCGACGGTCTTCATGATGTCGGTGTGCTTTGCGCTCCCGTGGATGAAGGGGTTTATGCCCATCGCAACGCCATCCGGGTTTCGATGGATAAGCAAATCGAGGTCGTACTTTTGTGTGATTTCCTCGCGAAATGCATACATTTCTTTAAACTTCCATGTCGTATCTACGTGGAGGAGCGGAAAAGGAATCCGGCCGGGAGCAAAGGCTTTTTGTGCAAGGTGAAGGAGGACGCCACTGTCTTTCCCGATGGAATAGAGCATCACAGGCTTCTTAAACTCAGCGGCCACTTCACGCATGATGTGAATGGCTTCGGCTTCCAGCTGTTGTATATGTGTGCGTATTACGGACATCTCAACCTTTGTTTCGTTTCATTTCCAAATGCGGTGAACACTTTTCTGTCAATCAAATGATGCTGCTATTCGGCATCAAGGCTACTTAATGGAGTGACCGCTGAATGTGATGCATCGAGATATGCTGTCGCTCCATCCCCGTACCACTGTAAATGATTAGCCAGCGCTGCGACTTCACCAATCACAACAAGCGCAGGGCTGGTGATCCCGTTACGCTCAATCAGGTCCGGGAGCTTGTCTAATATTCCTGACACAACCCGCTGGGATGGCCGGGTACCATCCTCAATCACGGCCACGGGCGTAGTCGGAGATCGTCCATGTGCAATCAGCCGTTCACGGTACAGAGGGCTGGTCCCAAGCCCCATGTAGACAACCACGGTCTGCTGGCTGGCAGCAAGCGATTGCCAATCTGGCTCACGGCCATCTTTGCGTGTGTGCCCTGTTACCAGCTGGATGGTTTGTGCGAAGTCGCGGTGCGTCAGTGGGATGCCGGCATAGGCTGAGCAGCCTGCAGCGGCGGTGATCCCGGGGACGACAAAGAAGCG
>JBJTQN010000366.1:0-10804 GCA_046075665.1 Armatimonadota bacterium
ACAAAACTGATGGCACCTCCCGGGAAACCAGACAACAAGCCATCTGGAAATGTTAGTTCAAATGACTCAACAGCCCCAACATTCACGCAGAGCCGCATTTTGTGGATGCATCAAAGTGTCCTGTGTACAATGGCATCATCCCTTCGAAGGAGATGGTATTCATGAATCGACGAAACATGCTGTCGTATGTGGTCGCAATCCCTGTGGCCGCTAGCCTTTTACTTGCTGGATGTAACAACGGTGCCAAGACCGCTGGCGGAGATGCCGGAGCAGGCGGTAGCAAGAAGCTCGTCATCGCATGGGCTAAGTGGGAGCCTGCGGACAATCTGCAAAAGCTCGCTGCAGACTACACCAAGGAAACTGGAACCGAAGTTGAAGTCCAACAAATCCCCTGGTCCGACTTCGAAACAAAAATCAACTCTGCCTGGTCCGGACAGGACAGCAGCTTTGACCTCGTTGTCGGCGACTCACAGTGGCTGGGCAAAGGCGCAACCAATGGACATTACGTCGACCTGACCGACTGGTCGAAAACCGAAATCCCAGTCGCTGACATCGAACCAGCCGCACTGAAGAACTACGGCGAATACGATGGCAAATTGTATGCAGTTCCATGTATGGCGGATGGCATCGGATTCTCCTACCGCAAAGATCTCTTTGAAGATGCTGCAGAAAAGGCATCCTACAAGGCTAAATACGGCAAGGAACTCGCTGTCCCTGAGACATGGGAAGATTTCCAGAAGATTGCTGAATTCTTCACCCGCCCTGACAAAAACCTCTTTGGAACCGCGCTCTTCTACTCCAAGGAAGTGGATGGCGCAACGATGGGCTTTGACCAGGTCCTTTGGGCTTTCGGCGGAAACCTGTCCGACAATGGTCCTGCCGCACAACAGGCACTCGATTTCTGGATTGGACTAAAGAAATTCTGTCCTCCAGGAGCCGAAACCTTCTACTTCTCCGAGAGCCTAACCGCATTCCAAGAAGGCAAGGTCGCCACAGCGATGAACTGGTTTGCCTTTATGCCAGGTCTCGTCAAGCCAGAGCAGAACAAGTTTGCCGACAAGACCGGTTACTTTGTGATGCCAAAGGGTCCAGCGGGACGCTTCATCTCTTTGGGTGGTCAAGGCCTCTCTGTCAGCGCCTACTCGAAGAATCAGGATGATGCTAAGAAATTTGCGGCATGGTTCTCAAAGGAAGACACACAGAAGAAGTGGGTTGCCCTTGGTGGTCTGACAGCGAACAAAAAGGTTGCAGCAACGGATGAGTTTAAGAAGGCAAATCCGTATAACGAAACCTTCTCCCAGTCTGTTCAGTACCTCAAGGACTTCTATAACACGCCGGATTACACCGAGCTGCTCAAGATTTCCCAAGATGAGCTGAGCGCAGCTATCACCGGCGCAAAGACATCCAAGGCGGCACTTGATGCCATCGCGGAAGGACACGCAAAATACAACAAGAAGTAAGCTTACCTAAAGCAAGGTTTACACTTCACTAACAGCGCCGAGGCAGAGATGTCACGGCGCTGTTTTGTTATCGCGATGCACATTTGCAAACCTAAGACCACTGCCCGCATCCAGAGATGCGTACACCGTAGAATAAGCCACCATGATCCATCACCTTGGACAAATCGCCGTCACCGTTGATGACATCGATACCGCAGAGACTTTCTACGAATCCAACCTCGGACTTCGAAAGTGGTTTCGCTACGGTGACCTCGCCTTTTTTGACCTCGCTGGCGTTCGCCTCCTCGTCGAAAAGGCACAAATTACTCCGTTCAAGCCATCCTCCAGCTGCCTTTACTTCAAAGTCGCCGACTTCGAACTTGAGCGTGCACAGCTGATTGGCAAGGGCATTCAGTTCATCGATGAGCCACATCTCATTGCCCCGATGGGTGATCACAACCTCTATTTGTCGTTCTTCAATGACCCTGCTGGGAACATGCTGGCCCTGATGATGGAAGCACCACTTAGCTGGAAACCGCTGGCAGGAAACTAAGCTCAAATGTCTATTCCATACATCCGCCACGGGCAAGGCATGGTTCGGCCTTACCTCTTTGCGACCAATCAGGATCTGCTCGACCTGACAGACACTCTCGGTGCACATATCCTCGAACAACACGACTTTGGCAACCACTGTTTTCATACTGAACTTGGCATCGGAGACAGCATCATCGTAGTGGAAAGCGCTGATACACCCCTCCCGGATGCACCGCGTGCTACGACGCTTATCTACGTCCCAGACACGCAGGTGGTCGCAAACATGCTTGCTGAAAAGGGCTGGTACATTCAGGATGCTCCAGCCGAGACACCTTACGGAGAGACGCAGGCAACGCTTGTCGACCACCACGGAAACATCTGGTACATCGCAACCTTTCACACACCGCGTTCCTAGCAGGGCATAACCCGCCATTTGCTGCGGGATTTTGGTATTCTGGCAATCAACGATGACGAACTCTGCCCCTCCGATAAAACACGTTTCAGACCGCTCTATCGCCAACATGTTTATGTTGCCGACGATCTTCCTTCTGGTCGCGATGAACGTCTTTCCGCTCTTCTGGTCACTCTGGCTGTCCTTTAACGACTACAAGGCCAGCTCGAAGATCCCACCAAAGTTCATCGGAAATGCCAATTACACAGAAATGCTCTCCCGTCAGGAGTCGTGGCAGTCATTCACCACCACCGCAGCCTTTGTGGTGATGAGCGTTCTGCTCCAGCTAGCGCTCGGCTTTGGCCTCGCGCTCCTCCTCAACCGCGAGTTCAAAGCAAAGGGCATCGTCACAACGCTTTTCCTCCTCCCCATGATGCTGTCCAGCGTCGTGGTTGGTCTCTTCTGGCGCTTCCTGATGGACACAAACTTCGGCCTGATCAACTTCCTCCTCGGGAAAATGGGACTGATGGACCCCTTAAAGCCCATTGTCTGGACGGATAAACAACACGCGATGTGGTCGGTCGTCATCGCCGACACCTGGCAGTGGACGCCGTTCATCATGCTCATCGCCCTCGCCGGACTCGCATCTGTGCCAAAAACCCTCTTCGAAGCCGCATCGGTGGACCGCGCAACCGAATGGTTTAAGTTCCGCTTCATCACCATCCCGACCATCGCACCACTCCTGATGGTCGCACTCCTTTTCCGCACCCTCGATGCGTTCAAAATGTTTGACCTCGCCTGGATCATGACCGAGCGAGGCTCAACCGTTGAAACGGTGTCGGTTCAGGTCTTCCGTGAAGCTCTCCGCAACTGGAACACCGGCAAAGCCTGCGCCTTTGCCTATATCGTTTTGCTCGTGATCATCGGGTTGACCAACCTCTACTTAATGATGATGGCAAAGGTCAAAGGCGAAGGTCCTGCGGATGCCATCCCATTGTTCAATCCGGATAGCCCGGTTATTCGCGGCATCGGAAAGTTCGCACCACCTGTCTGCGGCGTCCTCCTGCTTTGGTGTGCCTACACCGCCGGCGGACCCGCATTTGTCGGCGTTATCGCCGTCCTAGCAGGTATCTGCGCCGCCATCTTCTTCATCCCATCCAATGTCCGCAACGTCCTCGCGTACATCACGATGAGCATCGCGCTGTTCATCTACCTCGCGCCGCTGCTTTGGATGGGCCTGACGAGCTTTAAGGCGTTTGCCGATGTAAACGTCCTTCCGCCAAAGGTTGTGTTCACTCCGACATTTGAGAACTACGCAAAGATTTTCGCGGATGCCAAGTTCATGCAGCAAATGATGAACTCGACGATTGTCGCCGTGGTCTCAACGGTTCTTGCCGTCGTGATGGGAACGCTTACCGCATACGCTTTCAGCCGCTTCAAAATCAAGGCGAAATCGGATGCCCTGTTCTTCATCCTCTCAACGCGTATGCTGCCTCCGATGGTCGTGCTGGTACCCGTTTACCTGATGTTCCGCAGCCTTGGCCTCTTGAACACCCTGACTGGTCTGATTCTGCTCTACACAACGGTTGGAGTCGCATTCGCAACCTGGCTGATGAAGGGCTTCACGGATGACATCCCGCCTGAATACGAAGAAGCCGCGATGCTGGACCGCTACTCACGCCTGACAGCGATTCGTAAGTGTGTGATGCCACTCATCATCCCCGGGATGGCAGCGACGGCCGTATTTACCTTCTTGAATGCCTGGAATGAGTACGCATTTGGCTACTTCCTGTCCGGTGCGGAGCCCCTCACAACCCCACCAAGCATCACACAGGCGATTGGCTCGGGAACGACGCTCTGGAATGACATCGCCGCCCGCGCAATTCTCTTCCTGCTCCCCGCGGCCATCTTTACCTTCCTGATGCGCAAGCACCTTCTCCGCGGCGTCACCTTTGGGGCAATCAAGGGCCGATAGGCAGCAAACGTGTCGCTAAAATTCGACCTCGGAGAATCCGAGGATTCGACAACATCCCATCGCGCAAGCTTATCGGCGACAAGCATACCCAGTGAAACGTTGGAGCTGGATGATACATCCACAGTCGTTACAGACAATTACGACCGCCCATTCGAGTGGGTGAAGAATCCTGTTTTGCGTAAAGAGCTGACATCAAGGATGTCCATTCGCCGGATGTCGAAGGCAAACCGCATCGCGCTAACGCTCTTCATGTCAGTTGTGCTGCCAATTGTCTACCTGATTATCGCGAGAGTGCTGTTTATCAATAGCAGCGTCCGGGATGGACGGGACATTTTCGGTGTGATCGCTGTTGGCTTTCAGACAGCGTTTGCAGTTTTGCTTGCGCCCACCGTAACCAGCGGTGTGATTACGCTGGAACGTGAAAAGCAGACATGGAATGCCTTGCTGCTCTCACGCCTCAGTAGCTGGGAAATCGTGTGGGGAAAGTTACTGGGTTCGGTCGTGCCAGCCCTTTCGATGCAGCTGATCTTTGTACCTATCTTGATTATGGCTGCGATCAAGGGCGGATTAGACATTGGCAACATCATCGGCGCGGAAGTCTTCGTGGTGTTTTGTACGTTCTTCTATGGAACCATTGGGATGTTCTTTAGCTGGCTTTGCCGACGGACACAGCTTGCTGCCGCGACATCCATGGCAACCATCCTGATCACTGTTGTTGCATCTCCAGTTCTGCTGGCGATGTGGCAAACCTTGACATCAAGTTACCAAACCAAACCCGAGACCTTCGTCCCACTGTGGACAAATCCGTTTTATGTGATGCTGCAAATCACCGGACTGGAGAATAGCGCCGGAACGGTTCAAACGTGGCAGTCAGTCGGGATTCCCCTGTTCTTCTATATCACCGGTGCCTTTCTCGGCTGGTTGCTCTCTGTCGTGATGCTCCGCCGCCTCTCGGATGGCCCTCCGGAGATGACTCCCTAGTGCTGCGTCAGGTGCCTGATAAATACGAACATCAGGAAAATGACCGGTCGGTTCCCAAAGCCGGACATCAACGAGCGGGGCAAATACCATCACCACTTGAGTCACATCATCAGGTTCAAGTAGCCCCATCACACGATGGAAAGTCCGACTTTACGATAACCCTTGGGCGTAATCCGATTGTTGGCCTTGCAATACGACAGTGGCTGGGAGCAGGCGGCGCGAAGGGCAGTGAGCGCTTTACACGCCTTATCATTCTGGTGATTGTTCTCTGCGCAACGGTTCAGGGGACGTTCATCGAACCCGCCATCACAGCAACCGTCCTTGCGGCGGTCAACTGTCTCCTTGTTCTCCTCTCAGGGGCGGCAAGCATTGCACTCGAGCGGGATAACAAAACATGGGATGCGCTACGCTTGTCTCGTCTTGGCACCACGCGCATCATTTTGGGCAAGTGGTTTAGCGCCGCGTTTCCAGCAATTATCACGCAGGCACTCTTCGCCCTGCTGCTCCTGATCACACCCGTGGCTAAAACCATTGGCGTAGAAAAATGGTTGCTGATTCAAGGCATCATGGGTGCTTCGACGCTGTTCGCGACCGCACTGTCCGTATATGTCAGCAGCACTGCCCAATCCACACAAAAGGCGCAGGTAGGCACTGGCATCGCAGCCTTTATAAGCCTCATCATCGGCAACGTCATCAACGGTCTTGTTGGTTCAACGAATCCAGTCTTTGCGGTTGGGTTGCTGATTACGCCGGAAAAGCTTCGGTCATTTGTCGATGCACCTGTTCCTAATTTCCCTAACTGGATCATGACAGCCATCACGATTGTGGGCAGTGCTGTCCTCTACCTCATGACGCTTGGCCAGCTGTCAGAGTCCGAGGAAGAAGTTGTTCCCACTTCACTTACCACTGAACAGCAACGTCTCGTAGCGCTCAGGGCAACGCATGCACCAGAGCTTCGCCAAATGCGGACTACTGATTCAGCATCAGGTTTGGAGATGACCACAGCAGCGTTGTCGTTACCTATCCAAGCCTTACTTCTCCGATTACTTTCGCAGATCCCCTTAGTTTCCGAGCATCCGCTGATTGGAAAAGAGCTTCGTAGTATCCTGATACCAGCGGGGACACACAGCCGCGCGGGGAGTCTACGCTGGACGCTGATTGGCGGTGTCGTAGGAATGATGTTTGTGTTCACCATCCTGACAGCTGGAGATGGCGCAGATTTCAGGCAAAACGCAGCGCTGCGGGTTTATCTTGGCATCGCGGCGGCGATCTGGATGACGGTTCAGACGGCAGCGACCAGTATCCCCAAAGAGCGTGAGAAGCAGACCTGGAACGCGATGCTGTTATCGCGCATCTCACTCCGTGAAATCGTGATCAGCAAAGCAGTGGCGGCTTGTGCCCCCGGGTTGTTGATCATCACAGCGATACTCCCGATGCTTGTCATTGGATTGATTGCGAGCGGCGCTGCGTGGCATGCATTGTTCACGGCTCCGGCATTAATGGTTGGGATGCTTGGGATTGCTGGTTCTATCGGGATGCTGCTTGGGTCCATCAACCGTAACAGTCGCTCGGCCAGTCTGCAGGCGGCGTTACTAACGATGATAGTGCTGGGATCCCCGTTTCTTGCATCTGGTTTCCCGGGTTTTACTGATGTATTGGTTGGAAGCGGTAGCTTGCCAACGGTGATCACCTATATTGGCGGGTCTCTCGGTTTCACTGCGCTGGTCGGGTGGCTGGCGATGCTTGCGGCAAAGCGTGGGCCACGCGAGTTTGATGCGTAGGCTTCAAATCTAGCATACGATGGCTAACCAGTTTCTCCGTTTTTCACATGGATTTTCAAGTGAGCATGAACGAACCGTTACGCATCGACCTTCGAAACATCACCAAACGCTACGATAAGCTGACGGCGGTCGACAACCTCTCACTCGCGCTGGGTCCCGGAGAAATCTTTGGTTTTATTGGTCCAAACGGCGCCGGCAAAACCACTACCATCAAAATTCTGGCCACACTGCTCGAGCCGACCACAGGTACGGCATTTGTGGATGGCATAAATGTGGTTGAAAACCCGGATGCCGTCCGTGCGCGGATTGGGTATATGCCGGACACATTCGGCGTCTACGATGAGTTCAAGGTCTGGGAATACCTCGACTTTTTTGCTGCAGCGTACAAGGTTCCAAAGTGCGACCGCCCGGGGTTGATTGATCTTGTACTCGACCTTACGAACCTGTCCAACAAAAAGGATGCCTACGTCGAGGGCCTCTCCCGCGGCATGAAGCAGCGGCTGTGTCTGGCACGCACAATGGTGCACAACCCTAAGGTCCTCCTCCTCGATGAGCCAGCAAGTGGTCTGGACCCGCGCGCACGGATCGAAATTCGTGACCTCCTCAAAGAGCTGCGCAACCTTGGCAAGACAATAATCGTTAGTTCACATATCCTTCCGGAGCTGGCGGACTTTTGTACATCCGTCGGGATTATTGAAAAGGGCAAGCTTCTTGTCTCAGGGCCGATTGACTCGCTGATTGGCGACAATATCGGTGCACGTGTCCTCGAACTCAAGGTCCCGGCGGAAGATAAGGCGACTGCAAACAAAGTGCTCGGGCCGTTGAAGGGTATTCGGAATGTCGCGGAGCGTGGCGATTTTCTGGATGTTCAATTTGATGGCGGTATTGATGCCCAAAATGACCTCTTGCTCGCGCTCATCAATGCAAAAGTGCGGATTATCAGCTTTGGAGAGGTTCAGACAGACCTCGAAGCCGTGTTTATGAATCTCACCCGCGGTCTAGTGGCATAAGGACTTTTGAGATGACAATCCCGATGAACCCCATCTTTGAAAAGGAAATCCGTACCCGTCTACGGGGGGCACGCGCCTTTCAGTTGCTGTTTGCCTACGTCCTTGTCCAAGTACTTACTATCGGTGGACTCATCCTGATGAGTACAGCCGCTGAATCAGATTTACCCCTTGGTGAGATTGGACAGAGTTTTTGGGCGTTGACATTTTGGATGCAGCTTGGGCTCGTCACAGTAATTACTCCGGGGCTGACGAGTGGGCTACTGGTGGCAGAGCGTGAGCAACAGACCCTTGACACCATCCTGTTGACCGGACTCAAGCCGACCAATATCGTTGTTGGCAAGCTTTTCAGCATCGCGTTATTCATCATTTGGCTGCTTGTGGGTTCACTCCCCGTCACTGCGATCGTTTTCCTGACGGGTGGGGTACCGCCATCCGAGATACTTCTGGCGTATGTACTTTTGACGTTCTCGGCGATGGTTTATGGAAGCATCGGTATCGCTAGCTCTGCTGTGGCAAAGTCTCAGGGTAAAGCAACGCTGCTCGCTTATGCCGGTGCGATGGCTCTGTTTATTGTTACGAGTATTGCTGCGGTGCCTGCTGTCGGAAGGATGTATACAGGAGCAAGCCACACAGCCTACTTCACTGCAATCAATGCCCTTGGCGCTCCTGGCGCGACGACGTTCACTGAGATGTATTTTGGGATTAATGTCCCGGCATGGTTAGTCAGCGGCGTCATCAATACCAGCCTCACAGTGATCTTTACGTTGCTTGCCGCACATCACTTGAGTGGATGTCAGCCGCGCTATGCAGTCATGTTACGCCGGACCATCTATGGGATGTTTGTGGCATTTGCAGCGTTGCTAGGTGGCGCGAATCAACTGCATATTGAATACATTCAGCTATTTGCCTTCATAGCACCACTAGCTTTGGTTGCTACGTTTGGCACCGGCAGTAGCGCAAACGCGAGCACACCAGGCTCCATATGGAAGCGGGTTTTCTATGGACATGATGCTGCAAGCGGACGCCTTCTTGCATTCTTCACGTATACCGTTGGCGCAATCGTGATCTTTGGTGCGACCGCCGCCTTCCGGGTATGGACACAGGTGGATGAACTGCAACCCTTCACGATACGGGCCGTTGGTCAGCTACTGGTGAGTGGCTTGGTAAACACAGCAGCACTGACAGGTGTCGCAGCACTTGGTATGCGACTTGTCCCCGGCCGCTGGGCGGCCCTTGGATTTACGCTGTTGGGGTGGGCAACGCCGATGTTTCTCCTCGGAGTCTGCTCAGCATTTTTGCCATCGACGAGCAGCTCAGCACTGGGATTCATCGCCCAGACCTCGGTGTTTGACTACAGCCAGTCTCCCAACACCAGTCATTGGATTGTTACGGCAGTTGCCGGTGCTGGATGTTGGATCATCGCGCGCTGGAAGCGCTGATGCCCGGTCTTAGTCTTCGATGGTGATTGTCAAACCTGGCCCCGGTTTTGGATAGAGAATGCGGGTTGCTCCAGCATCCAGGAGCGCCTTTACTGTGCGTTCCTTATCAAAGGTGACTGCGAGCACGGTCCCACCTTGTCCCGCTCCGGCAAGCTTTGCGGCAAGTGCTCCGCCATTTGTGGCAGCTGCAGCGAGGCGGTCACACGCATCCCCACTTGCCCCAAGCCGTTGCTGAATCTGAAGGTTCTCGTTCATCGATGACGCAAGCAATTCCCAATCGCCGCTTAGCAGTGCAGACTTACCGTGACGTGCGAGGGCTGCGAGGTGTGTGTAGGCATTAACGACTTCTGGGTCGCCATCCAGCCACCGGAGGCGCACCGGCTTGTGCGCGGTACCAGAGTGGTGAGCCACTCCCGTGTTTGCAAGGACTAGGGGAAGATGATCGGTGCCGCCAGGGATAAGGTCGGCAAGAGGCTCAATCGTCGCGAAAGGCATTGTGCTTGCATCAAGGTGAGAGCCTTTATCCCGAAAATCGATATAGTTGAACCCGCCGAAGACGGCCATGTATTGATCCTGAAAACCGCAGATAACACCGAGCTGGTTGTATTCAATATTGCGGATTGCTTCGGCGATGCTGTGTTTAATCAGGTTTTGTTTTGCAGAGAGTGCGCCGTAAACAGCAGCCATTAGGGCGGTCGAGCCAGCGAGGCCAGCCTGCATCGGGATGTCGGTTTGGGTTGTCAATGTAAACCCTTGGCCGGCGGGTGGGATTGTGATGTTCATCCCGCGCAGGACAGCCTTTGCAAGGTCAAGGCGATCACCCTTTGCCTCAAGATCCTCCGGTGTGCGGATGATTTGTGAGACGGCACCGCCATCCGCCTGAAGCGTAATGACATCCGCAGGCTCTAGAGTTGCCGTCGCGCGCTCTGAGAGCGAGCAGCTGAGGACGCTGCCACCATACATATCGGTAGGGTTTCCAAGCACTCCGCAGCGGCCGGGGGCCGTGGCAATCACTCGCATTTCTCAGTCATCCTTGTAGACATCATCGCTATATCCCAGTATACGGAGGTGCGACCTATCTTGCCGAAGTTGCCTCATCAGGCTATACTTCAAAAGGTGCGTGCGTAGCTGTATGCACATTCCGTCGTGTGGCCAAGTGGTGAAATGGTAGACACGTCCGCCTCAAAAGCGGATGCGAAAGCGTGTCGGTTCGAGTCCGACCTTGGCTATTCGACGCATGCAGTGCGGTCCGCT
>JBJTQN010000367.1:0-2697 GCA_046075665.1 Armatimonadota bacterium
TGCCAAGGTTTACACGAGTGAAAAGGATGCGATTGCGGCGGTCAAAGGCCAGTCGGATCGCAATGTGGTGGCTGGTGACATCATTGTTTTGATCTGCCGTGGCCCGATGGGTAGTGGGATGGAAGAGACTTATCAGATTACATCTGCTCTCAAGCACACCCCGTGGGGTAATCAGGTCTCGTTGGTCACAGATGCCCGCTTCTCAGGCGTATCGACGGGAGCGTGTATTGGTCACGTCGGCCCCGAGGCGCTTGCGGGAGGTCCGATCGGCAAAATTGTGGATGGCGACTGGATTCGGATTACCGTTGACAGAGTGAAACTGGATGCAAGTGTGACATTCCTTGGTTCAGGCGAAACGCCGGGAACGGAAGCGGATGGCGACCGTGAGCTTTCGGCGCGTCCGGTGCGTTCTGACCTAACGGCCGATCCAAACCTGCCAGATGACACCCGCCTTTGGGCAGCGCTGCAGAACGCAAGAGGTGGCCTTTGGGGCGGATGTGTGTACGACACGGATGCGATTATTGCTAAGCTTGGTGGCTAAATCGAACATCCGAAAAATGGTTCATCCAAACCGCGTCTCTGGCATCCGAGACTGAATAAACAAACACCCGCCTTTGGGCAGCGCTGCAGAACGCAAGCGGTGGCCTTTGGGGCGGATGCGTGTACGACTCGGATGCGATTATTGCAAAGCTCGGTGGCTATTACCGAACATCCAAAAAATCCCTCCTAGAGATGTTTGCGGATGAACGCCCAAGCGATGTCATCCCGCCACTCATGCCCACCATCGAAGACCGTGAACTCAAACTTGTCAACGATGCCAAGCTTTGTGTAGTAAGTCTTTGACTTTGGTGCGAGGAGAATACCGCCATCCCGGTGGTCATCATCATCCCCCTTGCCCGCCTGCAAGTGAAGGGCTCGCGGGCAGATCAGAGCGGCGATGTCCGAGTCCTGAAATAGGCTGATGCGGTCCATGTGGATGAAGTCGCTGGGCAAGCCAAGCTCTGATTTGAGGTAACGCCATTCCTGCACACCGTAATAGCAGCTGGATGCGGTGACCTTAACACGCTTGTCGAACGCGGGAGCCATCAGGGCATAGAAGCCGCCGTAAGAGAGACCCACCATCCCGATACGTTTGCCATCAATCTCAGGTCGCTTCGCGAGTGTGTCCAAACTCTTGGTGATTTTCCACGTTTCGACGGCGGTGATGCTGGTTCCGAGGAGGCGAAGGCGTGCATCGATGCGGTTGCGGATATCGCCTGGATAGCCATCCGCTTGAAAGAGGTGCTGTGGCGCAAAAACAGCATAACCTTCAGTCAGCGCTCCACGAACCATGTTGTGATAGTTGCCACCGCCATTGAAGAGGGCGACTTCCGGTGAGCCTCCCCCACCGTGCATCGAGATGATGAGCGGGAGCTTGCCTTTGGCTTTAAGGGGAACGGCGTAGATGCCTTCGGCATTGACACCGGGAAGTACGGGGATGTGGACGCGGTGGTAGGTCGCAATGTCATCCGTTGCGAGGAGTTCGAACCGTGGATTATCGGTCGGTGCGAGCTTGCCGGGAGGCGGATAGCCAATGGATGCAGCGAAGGCTTTTCGGTACGCATCGGTTGAGCGATCAAATGCTTTTGCTGAGCTGTAGTCAGGTTTTAGGAGTGTATTGAGGCGGGATGTGTCTTTGCGAAGCGTGGCGATATAGCCTTCCAGCTCACGCGCCTGCTCGGTTCGAAGCGGGTTGGACTTCGAGACGGGCTCATTGTAGAGGCGAGGTGGGTTCTGCCCAAAGGCGGATGTGGTCGTGGAGCAGATGGCAATGATGGCGGATAGGATGGGTAATGGCTTGATTCGCATGGGCGATTCTAACCTTGATTGTGCGGTTTCGTCACGGAGGGATTGGATGACAAAGAGTGAGTTCAAGCGTTTAGATGCTGAATATCAGGCGACTGTGTATTCGGCGACGACACCGGATGGAATTTTGCTGCTTCGTCCGGGTCGACGAAACTATCTCCTCGACAACGTGCTGACTGCGTTTCGTGCGAAGCGATGGGCATTTATCACTGCTTATAATCCGGGGAGCATCCCGATGTCGGATGCCATTAATGAAGCAGCGCATGTGGAGCTTTGCCGTTTGTTGATGCGTAAAGGTCTGGTCTTTTTCGAAGGCGATGGCAGTGCAGAAGGCTGGCCGGCGGAGAAATCCGTGTTGGTGATTGGAATAGGTCGTGACAAGGCTGCAAAGCTTGGTTGGAAGTTTGGGCAAAATGCGATTTTAGTTGGAAAGCGTGGCGCGGCGGCCAAAGTTTGTTGGCTGACAATACCCGGCAAGTAGATGACCGTTTAAAATGGAAACGTGAACATGCTGGCATCGGCGAAGAGCTCCGATGCCAGCTCGATAAATTTGTCAGAGCCTCGCGGTTAGATTTACAGCGAGTTGAATACGAAACACACCATGATCCACGATAATCGGAATGTGCATCAGCTGAGCCTCCACTAATCCCATCATCTAGTTAGTCAACCTTAAAAACGACTCTCGCACTCGCATCACCGATCAGCCTATTAAACGTTTAACCCCTCCGACACTTCATGTCCGATGGGTTATGTGTCTTGTATTGAATCTGGCGCCGTGCTATCTTGCCGGGATCTAGTGGTCCGAGATGCCATTGCAGTCGGGTCACGAGCTTCCGTGTTCGGAGCAGGGTA
>JBJTQN010000368.1:0-5638 GCA_046075665.1 Armatimonadota bacterium
CCACCGACAAGAAAGCCCGTCGCGGCGGGGACTGCTGGGGATGTCGTGTCGCCGGCTAGCTGCTCCGTTAGGAACCTGTCGTAGGGGATGTCAGCATTGAAGGCATTGATCACATAATCACGGTACGGCCAAGCATTGTCCCGTAGGTTGTCATATTCGTAGCCGTGAGACTCGCCAAACCGGGCGATGTCCAGCCAAAAGCGGGCATAGCGCTCTCCATAGTGAGGGCTGGCTAAAAGGCGATCGACGACTCGTTCAAATGCATCGGGCCGACGGTCATTCAAAAAGGCTCTCACTTCCTCCGGTGAGGGAGGCAGGCCAGTCACATCCAGCGTCACGCGGCGAATCAGCGTTACGCGGTCAGCTTCTCTGGATGGTTTGATGCCTTTTGCGAACAAACCGCTCTGGATAAATGCATCGATCGGGTTTTCGAAAGTTTTGCCCGGCAGTTTCGGGACCGCGGGGAGGTTTAGTGGGTGAAACGCCCAGCTCTTTGGATTAGCCTTTCGCTCAGGTGCGGAAACAACGGGAAACGTTGCCCCTGACTCTATCCATGTGATAACGACGTCCTGGTCATCTGGGCTGAGAGGCTTACCAGGAGGCATCGCGCCGGTGACAACCTGGTGTGCGATTGCACTGGCATCGACGTTTCCCGGGACAAGGGCACGTCCATGGGCAACTGCGGCATCCCTTGATGTCAAATCAAGGCCACCGGCACGCTGCTCGGGATTGTGGCAAGTAGCGCATTGCGTCAAAATCGCCTGAATCTTTGGCGGTTGATGGCTGCCATGAGAGTTAGCAGAATGCGCCATTAACGCGAGTCCAAAAGTACCCACCGCAAGCCCTGCACCAAATGCCTGCTTACGAAGTTTCATACGCTGCCTCATTGCCCATACGTACAGTGATGATTCATGCTACAGAATTCCATTAAGGCGTGCCGTTGTCCTCTGCAAGTGCATTCAAGTGCATCAGAATGCGGTTCAAATGGCGGTGTTCATCGGTTGATAGGTCTCCTGATACCGGGAGGTCCCACATAAGCGAAAGCGCATTACCTGCTGCCGCCCAGCCAAAAGCGCGGTCTAGCGGATAACCTGCTGCAGCTGCAATGACACGAATACGATTTTCAAGGAATGCCCGGAGGCTGCTGTCATCAAGGTCAGTGGGGACGTGGTTACGGATGAAAGTACAGATGTCAAAGCTGGCATCACCGCAGATGCCCTTTGGATCAATAGCTACAAGCAAACCTGATGTGTCACTTCTTATGATGTTCGCGTGATGCAGATCACCATGCAGCCAAGCGGCGGTTTCAGCCGAATCAAGCAGCATGGCACATCTAGATACGTTGTTCAATATGGTTTCTGGAAAGTAATCAGGCACATCAAGCAAGTCATTGCACCAGGATGTGAGGTTTATCATCCGAGAGTCCTGATTGAGACTATGTAGTTCCTTTAGCAGCTTTCCGATCTCTGCCAAGTACCGGTCATCACGTTCATGTGGAGAGCAAGGTACACCTTCGACATTCGCCAAAACATGGGTCCCAGTGATGATGTCGCTATCGATGCAGCGTACAAGCTGAGGGTGGTTGTTTCCTAAAAGGCTGGTGATGGCAGATGTTGTTTCGTGATTCGGAGGTCCAGCTTTGACATAAAGGATTTCTCCTGTGTCGGAGTAGGCACGTAAGGTGATGGACCAATCCGATTTGATTTGTTCCCACCGACGACAGTTATGCTGACGGAGTAGCATCTGAAGTGCAGCAGGAAGACCGGTCAACCAGGTACTAACATCATTACTGTCCGATGCTGCCACTGCAAGTCTGCTCGGTATATCGATCATCGGATGGTCCTTGTCACAGCGGTCGTCTTTTGGCTTACTTCAGTTATACAAAGTTGGAGTTCAATCGCTTCAATGAATTTGTTACGCAACGCATATGCAAGTTATCTCATCGACTAATATGGACATAATAATCGCGTCAATGCCCAAAACACTGTGCAATGCCTCACTAAACAATTCTAAAAGTTACGGACGGGCCGACATGTGATTGCCATGACAATTTACTGCGTGGTACATTTTTCGTGTCGAGTCGACTGCGCTGCGACAGTCCGTATTGCGTAAACTTCGACGGATTCGCAAAAATACTTATGGCAACACCCAAACACATCATCCGCGATCGGGTCATCGGAGCTACTGCAGGCTTGCTGATTGGATTTCTCGGCAGGGTAGCTGCGCCGGAAGATCCTAGCTGGGTCGCCATAGCATCGCTGTTTCTTGGCGCAACGTGGACAATGTGGCGAGGGCGTAGCGCCGGACTTTATGCGTTTATAGCCACTATCATTGGGGAAGCGCTTGCAGCTAGATTTATCAAGGAACGTGTCGGACTCGTACTTGAAGGCGCGATTCTCGTTGGCTTACTGTTTGCCGGTCTCATCATCATTACGCAGATCGACATCCTGAGGCGCCGCGCCAGAATCGCAGAGCGCCGTGCTGAGCGACTTGAGGATCTGAATCGAAATAATGTCATCGGAATCCTTGATGTCTCCGCGGAAGGCACGATTGTCGGAGCGAACAAAGTTGCCGCAGCGGCCTTCTCCTTGACACCGGGACACCTGATCGGGCGTGCACATGATGATGCAGGCTGGGACATCGTCGGGACAGATGGATTGCTCATTGATCTTCAGGACTTGCCGGGCAACTATACGATGCGTCACCGTGTGCCCAGTGGTTTTTGGGGGATGATGCACAGCCCCAAGGATGATCAGTGGAAGCCGGTCTGGATTGGTGCGACACCGGACAACGGAACGGGCGGAGTTCAGGTGCAAATCGCATCAGATTCCGGCGGTGTTACAAAACGTAACGTCACACCAGGGATTCTGGAGGATGTACCTACGTACCGCCAGCTCCGTGTGTGCTATCTTGATCACACCGCGAAAATGAGTGGCGGAGAAATCGCACTCGCGCGGCTTCTGGAGACGATTGACCGCAAGGCGATTGAACCGTGGGTTATCCTTGCCGAGGATGGCAAACTCGCAGAGCGCCTTCGTGCCATTGACATCCGGGTAGATGTCGTACCGTTGTCTGGCTCTGTACTCGATGTTCGTAAGGAATCGATTCAGTCTGGCATCTTTGCCAAAGTTGGTTTGATGCTTAAGGTCCTCACATATGGCTACCGCGTAGCATCCCTTATTCGAACACAGCCAGTGGACATCATCCATACCAACTCTTTGAAGTCTGACCTTTACGGGATGCTGGTGAGTTGGATATGCCGTGTACCGCTTATTTGGCACATCCGAGATCACATCGATGTGACGTACCTCCCATCTTTTGCCGTCAAGATGATGCGCTTTCTTGCGGCGAGAGTTCCTGCGTTTGTCATCGCAAACTCACAAAGTACGCTTGATCAACTAAACTTAGCCGTCGCAAAACCCGGAGCCGTTGTACCGAGCGGTGTGGATCCCCACGGAGAAGTCGTCTACGATGGCATTGCTTCAGGGAATCCGCTTCAGGCGGGGGATACAACATTCGGCGGCCCACTTCGTATCGCAATTGTCGGCCGCCTCACCGGCTGGAAAGGCCAGCATGTCTTTTTGGATGCGGCTGCTAAGCTGGTCGAAGCAGGCATCGATGCAAAGTTCCTGATTGCAGGAACGGCAATGTTCGGTGAGGATGAGTACGTTGCTGGTCTGCATGCTCAGGTCGACCACCTCGGGCTTCACAGTAAAGTTGAGTTCTTGGGTCATGTCGACCCTATCGATGCATTCTTGCCGACCGTGTCCATTCTGGTACACGCATCGACAAGCCCCGAGCCGTTTGGACAGGTCGTTATTGAAGGAATGGCTGCAGGTATTCCGATCGTCGCTACGGATGGTGGTGGCGTCAAAGAAACGGTTGTGCACGGGGAGACTGGCTTACTGGTTCCAATGGGGAATGCCCAGGCCCTGGCGGATGCACTTCGGATGCTGATTGACCGCCCCGAACTTCGCGCAAAGCTTAGCACCAAGGGACGCCAGCGTGTCATGCGTCACTTCACGGCAACCATTACTGCAAGAAAAGTGGAGCGTGTATATAGAGAAGTGCTCACATTGGCACATTCGGAGTAGACTGTTCGAGTGAGTTCAGTTTATCCGCAGGTTGAAATTGGTGTATTCGGTGGCTCGGGCCTGTACGCATTACTCGATTCGTACGATGAGATAGTGGTAGATACCCCGTATGGATCGCCATCGGATGCATTCATGGTAGGGAAACTTGCGGGCCAATCGGTTGCATTTCTTCCAAGACACGGGCGTGGACATACGATAGCCCCCCATAGGATTAACTACAGGGCAAATATCTGGGCGATGCAGGTCATGGGCGTAAGTGGCATCGTCGCACCGTCGGCTGTTGGATCCCTCAAAGCATCAATCCATCCTGGCAGCGTGGTAGTCTGCGACCAGTTTGTCGATCGAACGACTGGGCGCGCTGACACATTCTATGATGGTGACCGTGTTGTGCATGTGAGCCCTGCTGATCCCTATTGTCCGGTGCTGCGAGACGCGGCAATACGTGCTGCAGAGACAACTGGTCTCTCAGTGCATCGGACTGGAACACTTGTCGTGATTAACGGTCCCAGATTTAGTACAAAGGCTGAGTCACAGTGGTTTACGAATAATGGGTGGGATGTAATTGGCATGACGGGCTATCCAGAAGCCATACTTGCCCGTGAACTGGCCATCCCTTATGTGAATATCAGCTTGGTCACAGACTTTGATGCAGGGTTGGTCGCAGGTACTGAACCTGTTAGCCATGCAGAAGTCATGCGTGTTTTTGCTGCGAACATCGAAAATGTTCGTAATTTGCTCACTGGTTTAATCAGCGAAATTCCCGATACTTCCTCATCGCCTGCCCGCTTCGCCATCGATGGTCACTAACGAAAAATCATATGCCGACGACCCCACATAGTAATCAATCCTCGTTCGACGCGCAGATGTTACCTCACATCGATGCGCTGTATCGGACCGCTCTCGGCATGACACGCAACCCGCAGGACGCCGATGACTTGGTTCAGGAAACCTATGTTCGTGCATTTCAATATTTTCATCAATTCGAAGGTGGAACTAATGCGCGCGCGTGGTTGTTTAGAATCCTGACAAACCTATTTATCAACAACTACCGAAAGCGAACCCGGGAGCCAGAGCGCGTTTCCTACGACGAAATGGAGGACTTCTTCCTCTACAACCGTATGGCTGATGTGCATCAATCCGATGGGGGACTGTCTCCTGAAGCTGCCATCATGCAAAAAGTGGAAGTCGAGGCGATACAGGAAGCGATCGATAAGCTCCCGGATGAATACCGGGAGGCGGTTATTCTCTCCGATTTGAATGAATTTTCATATCAGGAGATAAGCGAAATGTTGGAGATACCAATAGGTACGGTCAGGTCCCGCTTGTCCAGAGGGCGGAAGCTGATACAGAAATCACTTTGGGCGTTTACGCAGGAAAATCCTCGCTGAACATTGGTGGCTTAGATCCACTTAGAAGGACGGAACGGAATGAACGATACTTCACAAATACCTGTGGAGTTCAATCAATGCCAACAGGCTGTGCAGCGTCTCAATGAATATCTGAGTCGTGAGCTTCAGCCAGAGGAGGCCGAATTGGTTCATGAG
>JBJTQN010000369.1:0-14005 GCA_046075665.1 Armatimonadota bacterium
GATGTTCCCTTGGCATCACTGGAGAGCCATGCAACCTGAAGGACATCCTGCTGTGTAAGCTGTGTTGGCGGCTTCACTTCCGCTTAGTTCCATTATTTGCAAACGGATCAGCGTCCGCTGGGGCAGGTGCGACTTCCAATCCATTCATAAACCGTTTGTCAGTCGAATGTAAGTAGGGCAGTTCAGGTTGTATCGGCTGCGGAGTATTAGCTACCGATTGGTCCAAAACAACTGCATCCAGTACTGGCGGAGCCACCGCAGGTTTGGGTGTCATCAAAGCAATTATCAGCGTTAACTGAACGGCTACTAATGTCGTAACGAAGGATGCAACTGTGACATTAAGACCCTTTGTTCTGACCCGATTCACCCTCCAAGATTGATTCGGCATTTCAACCTCTTCATGCAACTGAACCCTGTTTTCAAAACCCTCAAACGCAGATTGGGATTCCGGGTTGGATGTCTGGTGCTTTTGTGCCATCTCTGTGGATGTATCTTACCAGCGATAGAATCCGGTTATGGCACGTGAAAATAGCACTAGTGGAGCTGTCAGGGCTGATGATCGGCGACTCCGGGGTATTTCCCGGTCCTTGCTAATCGCTGTAGGTGGCACAGGGCATCGGGTACTTCTGGACATCCGCCAACGGATGATTCAAAAGTACGGATCGACGGATCATGTTCCCATCGTTTCGTATCTTCTCCTGGATACGGATGAAGCAATTTTTACATCCAACCCGAACTTTTCAGAAGCAGCTAACCTTCCCAGTGCTGACAAAATACACACATCAGTGCACGGTGTTGATCAGCTGCGCCAAAACCTGCATCAATACCCGCATCTCCGCGATTGGCTGGACCCACGGACGCTTAGCGGAGACATCGCGCAGGGCGCAGGGGCGGTCCGTGCACGTGGCAGGCTAGCATACTTCTGGAATTACGAGAAGATATCCCGCCGAATCGAAGAAAAGTACACAGAAATCACTAAGGATGCGAGCAAGGCTGCAGCGATGCGCCGTGGTCTGCAAGTATCCGAAGGTGTAACGGTTTACATTGTCGGCAGTCTGCTTGGCGGCACGGGCTCGGGGATGTTCCTCGACCTCGCGTACACCGTACGACAGCTTTTGAAGAGCCAACCGATGTTACAGGTAGTCGGGATTTTTACCGTGCCTCCGCACACGGCTGCAGCAGCAGTTGACAACCGTCCCAATGCCTATGCCAGTTTGCTGGAACTGAACCACTATTCCGATGTAAACACGGAATTCTCAGCGCAGTATCGTCCGGATCAACCCGGTATTGTTAGCGTCGATCCGCCGTTCCGCTATACCTACCTTGTTGACACCAGCTCTCCCAGAGCCAATCTGGGAACGGTTGACAAGCTCGTCGAAATGATTGGACATTCGGTGTTTTTGGACCTGACGAGTGAGTTTCAGCGTCAGAAGAAGTCTAACCGGGATAACTTTGATCAGTTCCTAACGCAGCCGGATGAGTTAGGGTGCCCGCAAAACTTTATGACGATGGGACTCTCTGCCATTCACTTTCCGCGTGAGAAGGTATTGGAAGCATGTGTAAATCGGCTTGCCGGGCACATCGTTCGCCGATGGACACAGCCGCTCGACCGTATAGGGAACATCGGTGGCTTTACCGATGAAGAGATGCGGCGGTTGGGACTTACGATTGATTCGCTGGAGCAGCAGCTCCTTGCCGCAGGTCCCGATACGGGAGAGTCCCTTCGCGACCGCGCGGTGGGATATTGGACAAGTGCACATCAGCAATACCAACTAAACTACCCAGGCCACGGCCGGGTCGTGGATTTCCTCGGAGTCCGTCAGCGAGACCTTGAGGCGCGGTACGTCGACACGGATCCGAATCCAGACCCAACGGCAAAGCAGCGTGCGAATCTCGGTGATGACACGTATCAAATGCAGCAAAATATCCGGGATGTCCTTGCTGCGAAGGAAGTTGCACTCCGGAATTTTATGGCAGAGTGTATCAACCATCCACACCGACGGCATGGAGTAGCCCGAAGCTTTCTGGAGCATGTGAACGAACGCTTCCGGCATGGGGTTGTGGAGTGGACCCGCCGGCGTGAGCAGATGCAGGTTGAGCTACCAGAAGCGGCATCGATGCGCGACCAGCAGCTTGGACAGATAACAGAATTTGCCCGTGACCCTGCGCTGATGTTGATTCCCGGTGCAAAGCGTAAGGAAATTGATGAGCGCGTAGATGCCTACCTGTCTCATGCGCGTCGCTGGGCAGCGACATTCTTGGAGATGCGCGCTGCTGATCACGGTATCTATCTTTTGATTCGGCTGCAGGAAACCGTGGAGGCGTTGAAAGCGGAACTGGATGCTTATATCGAGCTTATGCGCTCCCTCGAAGGGCAGTTTGTCAAAGCTGAGCAGAATGCGATGGACGCGCCTGTTGATGTAAACGGCTTGGTGATATTCCAGCCAGGGCGCCGAGTCGAACACGAGGATGGCATAGTTACCTTTGAAGGTGGCGATATCGATGCACGTTTTGCAGCGTATGTTGGCGATGCATCCGATGCTAACAATGCAGCTGTCTCAGCAGCAGCTGCTAGGGCCCTAGATGCCTTGGGAGCAGGGGGCAGTATCTACAATATTCGCTCAGCAGATATCACCCGGCTCCGCGTCACATTACAGACTGAGTGCCGGCGTGTATTCACTGCGGTAGGTGATGAAGCGGTTTTGGACAAGCTGTTCGAGCGCTTTGGCGCAACTCCGGACAGGGCAATCGAAGAAATGCGCCGCCTGCATGGCCTTTCGCAGCCATTCCTTCACATCAAGGAAAATGCTCCAGGATATGTCCATCACGCAAACAAAGAGCAGACGATTATTGGCGTGATGAATGGTTCTGATCCACGATCCGAAGCAGAGCACCAATTTCATGAGCTGCTTAAAAAGAGTGCTCAGGGTATCCGAGATGGCCAGATCACCAACTCAGCAGAACCGCATCAGGTTCTCTTCCTACGAGAGCGGGCGGCATTCCCGCTGCGGCTTCTTGAGGGGCTGGAATCGTACCGCTATGCATATGAACAGGTAAAGCTCCAAGGGGCAAGCGCAAATCCGATGCATACCCGCCGTGATGTACGTGAGTGGAATCGTATCGCACCGCCGAGTTCGGAAGATCAGTGGGCCACCTGGTCTACGTTTGTGCTTGCCTGGGCACTCGGTATTGTGTCAGAGATTTCCGAGAAGATTTACACCGCCATCGGACAATCAGAGAAAATTCGGTTTGTTGCGGATTATCAGGACCAGTTCGGGATGGCACGACAAGATCCTTTGGGCGGTTTTGATACAGTGCCGCAAGGAGCCGCAAGTCTGCAGGCGGAGCTGGTAGAGCAGGTCAGTGCACGGCGTGTTCCACTGGACGCCCGTTCGCTGGTCTTAGGGCTCTGTGATGACCATGCCCTCATGTCGCATTTATCCAGAGCGGTCGAACAGCGTATCAACGCGGATGGTAGCCAGGAAGTCGGATACACGCTTCGTGAGTTTGCCAATGTGTCCGCATCTCGCTTGCCACGGCCACTTGTCCGGCCGCTTCAGGAAGCCATCACTGGCGCTCTGGAGAAAGTTCAGTTCAATCCGAACCTGCCACGGACTTCTGTAAAGGCTCCGGTGAAGGCGAGCGAAATCGAAGGTTCGGCTGTAACACCGACTTCGGCATTTCAACCATCCGGTGGAGACTTGGACCTCACCGCGCGATTGCAGCGGTTAAAGTCTCTACGGGATGCTGACCTGATCACCGAAGATGAGTTTCAGGCGCAGCGACAACGTATTTTGGCTGAGCTTTGATGCCACATTGGTCAGAAATTAACCCGGAGGGGCCAGTTTCGCAGGATAACTTTCTGCGGTTTGAGGCTGTCGCCGGCTTTGGAGTACCCGATGTTCTACGGGAACATCTCGAGGTGGTGAACGGGGGGTATGCCGACCCAGCTGGCTATGTGATTCAGCATCCGGATGGTCGCATCGATGTCCATCAGGTCGATTGCTTTTTGGCATTGCACAGTAATCACTGGGATGGCGAGCTAGAGGATGCGTATCGACGTCGGCCGTTACTCGATGTCCTGGCTGAGTTACAGGATGAGTTTCCAGACGAACCAATGGTCCCTTTTGCACTGGATGCATTTGGCGGAGTTTTGGCCATTCAGATTGAGGACGGGCATGCTGGTGGTGTCGTCCTAATTACTCCGGATGGTGCTGACCCGCAGGAGGTCTCGCCATCGCTTGCAGACTTCTTGGAGAACTTGCATTGATAGTGAATGGTTCGACGAATGTATTCGCGGTTTGGGGATGCCCTGTAAAGCACAGTGCAAGCCCTGCGATGCACAATGCGGCTCTGCAGGCATGTGGCATTAATGGTGTTTATGTCCCATTTGAAGTGCAACCGGACATGCTTGGTGCAGCGGTGGCAGGGGTGCGTGCACTTGGCATCCGCGGTGTCAATGTAACGGTGCCGCATAAGGAAGCAGTCGTGCCGTTTCTCGATGCATTGACACCGGAGGCTGAAAGGCTTGGGGCAGTCAATACGCTGTTCTGGGAAGACAGCCGGCTTTGGGGTGACACAACCGATGGCCGTGGTTATATTGCTGCGCTCGAATCAGAAGGTCTTGTCCCAGCGCCCGGTAGCACCGTTGTCGTCCTAGGTGCTGGTGGCAGTGCACGGTCCGTTGTTTCAGCATTATCTGACATACACTGCAACGTTATTGTTGCAAACCGCACGGTTTCAAAGGCTGAAGGTCTGCTCTCATTAGGGGCATCGGCTATCGGAGGCTACGACAGTATTGTTGTTCTGGAAGCACTTGCAGCTGCGACATTGGTTGTAAATACGACGACGCTTGGGATGTCTCCAAACACCGGTGTGATGCCTGACTTAGATTTAGCCAGACTCAGGCCAGAGTGCGTCGTTTCAGACTTAATTTACCGTCCTTGGCAAACGGAACTACTTTTGCAGGCAGAAGCCCGTGGCCTACGGACACAGAATGGTCTTGAGATGTTGGTTCAGCAAGGGGCTCTTTCGTTTGAGCGGTGGCTTGGAGTGTCCGCACCTGTTTATGTGATGCGCCAGGCAGTGCAGGAATCTATCCACGGTGAGTAGAAGTGAACATCGACGGTAACGTGTGCGTCCAAACCCGCAACGGAACATACGAACCGGTGAAAGGTCAGGCACAATGAACAAATTGATGACGACTCTCGTTGGTGCAACGGCAGTCTTATCCCTGGTCGCATTCGCTCAGAGCTCTGCTCATGCACAGCGCGGCGGTAATGGCGGCGGTAATGGCGGTTTTGGTGGCGGGTTCGGCGGTCAGCGTGGCGGCGGCATGATGCAAATGGGCCTCAGCAGCATGCCTGTTGACGTGCTCGTCAAGGGTCTCAAGCTGACGGATGATCAGAAGACCAAGATTGACGATGTTCAAAAGAAGATTCGCGAAGCGCAGCGCGCTGCATTCGGCGGTGGAAACAACCCATTTGGTGGCGGTGCCGGTGGTGGCAATCGCCCCGATCCTGCTCAGCTGCAGGAAATGATGGCGAAGATGCAGGAAGAGCGCAAGAAGAATGACGCTCAGGTCGAGGCTATCCTTACGGATGACCAAAAGAAGGCCCTCCCAGCATTCCTCAAGGATGTTCAGGCATTCCAGTCTGCACAGCTGCCTCTCGCTATGATTAGTGATCTTAAGCTCACCGAAGATCAGAAGACAAAGATTGCAGCGGTTGTAAAGCAAGTCCAGACCATCTCCCTAGAGAAGATGCAGGAAGCACGCGACAATCAGGATTTCCAGGCAATCCGCGAGATCATGACCCAGACGCAAACTGCACTCAAGGACAAGACCCGTGCACTCCTCACCACTGATCAAAAAGCTATGGTCGAGAAGTACGAGAAGGAAAATCCTAACCAGGGCTTCGGCGGCTTCGGTCGTGGTGGCCGTGGCGGCCGCGGTGGTAACGGTGGTGGAAATCCACCTCCAACACAAAACGGTAACGGAGCGCCACCTCCTCGCTTCTAAGTTCTCGAAAATTTACGGAGAGTGCCTGCGGCAATATGTTGCAGGTACTTTTTTGTTTAAGTCTCACATCCATAATTGCCCTATGACGGCTTCGCTCGACGCGGGGATCTAGATTGCGCTCAACTGCACCAGTCTAGTGATACTTACACTCGGAAACGTACACCTCGTCGCCGTTTAGTTGGTGCAAAATACAAGGATTCTTTGCTGTCATTCTGACCATCGTGGGGGATACTGAGGAAACGTAGATTGATGAGGCTGACGATGGTTCTTGACAAAGAGGTAAGTGAGTTTAGGGCTCAGGTCGGTGCGTTCTCGATGTTACAGGTGAATGCGGGAACAAAGGGGATTTGTCACCCGAAGACCACGAAAGCACTTCTCGACTGGACACGACGCGTCGAAGATGGTGGCTACGAAGGCTACGTTGCAGCGCAAGGTGCTGCGTTGACGGCACGTGACCGCCTTGCGTCGTTCTGTAATGCGAAACCGACCGAGATAGCCTTTACAGGAAATGCGACGGTCTCTCTAAATATTGCGATGGACCTTCCCTGGCACCGCTGGGATGCCCCCGTGGATGTTCTGATATCAGACCATGAATATCCTGCGACAGATATGGTCTTCGGCTACCTCCAGCAACGGGGCAAAATTCGAATCGTACGGTATGGCTTGTCAACTGATACCGACACACTCATTGCAAACCTTGACACGGCCAAAACGCCTAATACTAGAGTTATGGTTCTGTCGCATGTGTGTTGCAACACTGGCAAAAAAACGGATGTCACCGCTGCAAGTGCATGGGCACGCGCCAATGGGGTGATGTCGTACATTGATGGGGCACAGGCGCTTGGCCAAATACCGGTTGACCTGTCGACTATAGGATGTGATTTGTACATCACCAATGGGCACAAGTGGTTAGGTGGACCAAACGGTGTTGGCTTGCTTTATGTCCGGGATGGTTTTGAAGATGAGATGTGGCCGGTACACGTTGGCCACGGGATGATGCCCTTTACCCCTGACAACGAGTATCAAGGGGAACCCGTTTTTGCTCCGGGAGCACATCGCTTTGAGCTGATGGCAACCCGCCCGGCACAGACATTCGCCACAATGCACGCCGCACTCGATGTCATTACGGAACTGGGCCTCGAACAGATTCGTGAGCGACAGGAACACCTAGCTAATCACATCAAGCAACGGGTGCTCGACCAACCTGATCGCTTTGAGCTTATCTCGCCGCTTGGATTTGTTGACTCTAGTGCGCTGGTCAGTATTCGTATCAAGGGTGTCTCAGGAGCAGACATCAATGATTTCGCAGGTAAGGTGCTTGCCGAGAAGCGGGCTTTCCTGCGCCCAGTACCTGAGTTCGATGCACTGCGCATTTCTGCTGCGTACTACAACATCCCGGATGACTATGAACGCCTCTGGGACCTACTAAAAGAACTGGAGGGTTAACGGATATGCAACTTTATTTTCTCAAGGTCGGTGGTCAGCTGAACGGGCCATTTACGTTAGCACAGCTTCGTACGATGATAGCAAGCGGGGCTGTAACAAGGCAATCGATACTTGTGGATGAGTATACAAAGCGGGAAGTTGAAGCGGGCGATATTGTTGCATTGTTTGACGATGCCGTTGACGTTATGAAGCATGAAGCAGCTGTGGAAGATGCTGCTGCGGTGATGGCAACGCAAACTCCGTCCCACGATCAGGCCTACGAAGCACTGCGAAATGGCGACATGCATGCTTCCAGCATGGCCTATCCGTTGGCCATTAACTTCATGCTCTCATGGACACAGGACATTCGGATGACAGATGTAACGGGCCGAAGTGTCGGATTTGTGCATCAAAAGGCATTGAAGCTTCGTGAACAGATTGAAGTCTTCTCTGATGAATCCCGTGGCCGCCTGATGTACACCATCCAAGCGGACAACATTCTTGACTTTTCTGGTCGCTATTGCTTTAGAGGGGCAATGGGAACAGATTTTGGCTGTGTGCGGCGACACGGTTTGATATCGATGTGGAAGGCACATTACACAATCGAGGACCCATCTGGCCGCGAACTATTCACGATTCGTGAATCCAACCCATGGACCAAGGTATTTGACTCCTTGCTGTCTGAAGTGCCTTATTTAGGGATGTTTACCGGGTACCTTTTTCATCCGGCATATGACGTTACGGATGCTATGGGAAACCATGTGATGCAGCTGGCAAAGCAGCCTAGCTTTTTCGAGCGGAGCTATTCAATCGCAAGCCTTGGTAGCGTTTCCCCGGAGGATGAAGTTCGCATTCTGCTTGGTTTGATGATGATGATTCTGCTTGAACGTAGTCGCGGCTAGGCCCGGCGACGGCGAATCAACGTGTATCCCAGTGTGCCTAGTCCGAACAAGGTTAATGAAAGCGTTCCAGGCTCTGGTATCGATAAGGTACCCGGGCCTGTTGTGTACTTCAGGACCGCTGAGCCATCGAAGGCTGCTTTTGTGTCTGGATCCGGGACGTAGTTCTGATCGAGCTTGAACGAAAAGACTTTCGACTCATCTTTTTCGACTTTTCCATCAAACCGAATGCCGGCCAAAAGATTTTCGCCCGATTTATCAACATACGAAAACTTAGATGCTCCGGTGAGCGAACCAGCAACAAGTGAATCGTATACTGGGCGGTCAACGCCCAAAATCCAAAATTTGAGGTCCTGATACTCTCGGGCGTAAACTTTGTATACCCATAAGTAAGTACCATCGGTCTGTTGTTCACCAGCAGCAATATTCAGAACCGACTGTGCCATCGCTGGCGTAATCGAGGCGGTCAATAGTGCGGTGCCGATGATTGCTGAGACAAATAGTTTCTTCACTTCTATGCCACTCCAAATTCTTCAAGCATTTGTTGGACCTCCAGAACTGCTTCCCGGAATACGGTCACAACCTGGTCAATTTGCTCATCTGTAATGATCAATGGCGGTTCAAAACGCATCACTTCTGGATTATTCAATGTATACGCGGCAACCACTCCGCCTTTAACCAAACTTCCGATGACCAGTTTTCCAACATCGGCATCTGCAAATTCCACGCCAATCATCAATCCGCGTCCACGCACATCCACCAGAATTGCAGGAAATTCAGATTTAACGGTGGAAAGCCCGGCAATTAATCGCTGTCCGGCAGTATCTGCCCGTGCAACCAAGCCATCTCGTTGAATGATTTCCAGCGTCTTCAACGCTGCGGTGCAGGCTGCTTGGTTACCACCAAAGGTGCTGGTGTGTAAGTAGGGGTTCACCGTAAACACTTTGTCCCAGACCGCCTTTGTGCCGACGATGGCACCGATTGGCATCACGCCGCCGCCAAGCGCTTTCGCAAGCGTCAGAATGTCTGGAGTAACTCCGGAATGCTCACAAGCAAAGAGGCGCCCGGTACGACCAAGACCAGTCTGCACTTCATCAAGAATCAAGAGCGCACCATGCTGGTCACACAGCTTGCGGACGGCTTCAAGATAGCCATCCGGCGCAACAAAGATGCCATTTTCTCCCTGAATCGGTTCCAGAATTACTGCGGCGACTGAGTCATTTATCGTTGCTGCTAGCGCATCGATGTCACCGAACGGGACAAAGCTAAACGTTTCGAGAAGGGGGCGGAAGGGGTCTTTGTATTTGTCTCGCCCGGATGCGCTTAGCGCGCCAAGCGTCTTTCCGTGATAAGAGCCATGCGTACTAATAAACGCAGGCCTCCCCGTAGCCATCCGTGCAAACTTCAAGGCACCTTCAACGGCTTCTGCTCCAGAGTTACAGAAAAACGAATATTGAAGGTCTCCCGGTGTCAGGTGCGCCAGTTGTTCTGCAAGATCTGCGAGAGGCTTGTTCAAAAACGTCTTGGATGACAGTGGAAGCTGTCGCAGCTGCGCATAAACAGCCTCAACGACTTCTTCATTCGCATGTCCCAGCGAGAAGACTCCATAGCCACCCAGGCAGTCAATGTAGTCATTGCCATCGATGTCAGAAATGATGGAGCCGCTGCCAGCATGTTCGACACGGTCGAAGCCGGCGAGGCGCAATAGGTTAAGTGCCGTCGGATTGACATAATCCTGATACTTCCGGGCAACATCGGCGGTGATGGCATCTGGTGTTGTATCCATGGAAAAAGTGTACCACCGGAGCATGGTCAGACTCTGTGGTAGGTTGTTGTATGCGACCAACGATTCGAGTCATTGCAGTCGGCAAGTTGAAAGAAACTTTTTTCAAGGATGCCTGCTCCGATTACGCATCAAGACTATCGAACATGGTTTCTAAATTTGAGATGGTTGAAGTCGCGGATGAACCTACACCCGATGGGGCATCGCCGGCAGACGAGGCATCAATACGCCAACGAGAAGCAGCACGAATTTTGGCAAAAGTGGGCGATCGCGACTACGTCATCACGTGTGATGTAGCTGGAAAGCAGCTCGATAGCCCAGCGTTTGCTCAACAACTCATGGATGCGGCTACATTTCACAGTGCGAGCACCTTCACGATCATTATCGGGGGCTCGCTTGGTATTGATAGCTCGGTTATCGACCGAAGCAACTTTCGCTGGTGCTTTGGTAAGCTGACACTTCCTCACCAGCTAGCCAGAGTTATCGCACTGGAGCAGACCTATAGAGCGTTTAAGATTCTTCGCGGAGAGCCATACCATAAGTAGAATCTAGTCATTACGGGCCCGGCTGACGGCTGCGTGGAGACGGCGCCGGACCGCGGTTACCTTCGCTGGAGGCTTGCCGTGTACCCCGTTGGTTAGGAGAACAACAAAGAGGTCATTCGCTGGATCCAGCCATATGCTGGTACCTGTAAATCCTGTATGACCGTAGCTGCCGACCGTAAGCTCACCTCGAACGTTGTAGTCGCTTGCGATATCGACACCAAACCCACGTTCTTCACCAACGAATGGACTCTGTGGTGATGTCATCCTGGCTACCGTTCCGCGGCGCATAATTCGGACGCCATCAACCATCCCAAATCCAAGCATCATGCGACACCACTTAATAACATCCCGAGCTGTGCTGAAGAGCCCTGCATGGCCCGCAACGCCACCCATAGCAAGCGCGGTTGGGTCATGTACGTATCCTTGATTTTCTGGCCGATTGTTCTCGGCAGCCGTGCTTGCACAGCGGCTGTGCTTGTCAGTTGGAAGATTAAAACCAGTGTCGGTCATCCCTAGTGGCATGAATATGTTTTCGGTGCAAAATCTGTCCAGTGTCTGTCCTGTGACCGCCGTCACGACTGCACCCAGCGTAATAAATGAAAAGTCGGAGTAGAGAAATCGGGTGCCAAGGGGATACATCACCTTTGAGCGTGCAATATCGGCTGTGATTTGGGAAATTGAAACCTTCTTGCCACGGTAATTTCCACCGGCGGGGAAGCCCGCGCAGTGAGTGAGTAAGTGTCTGACAGTGATTTTTCCGCGGTCTGCAAAGCCGGGAATCATTGCTTGCTGAGCAAAAACTGGCAGAACTGTTGCGATTGATGTCTCGGGGGTTAGTAAGCCGCGTTCGAATAGAATACTGACGGCTGTTGCCGTGGCGATTACCTTGGTAACCGATGCCATGTCGTAAATCGTGTTGACATCTGCGGCAATAGGGACTGGTCGTGCGACCTTGTACCCAAAGGCAAACTCCGCCGCACACGTGTCATGACGATAGACGGAAAGCACTGCGCCGGGTATTTCCCCAGTAGCGACAGGTTTACGAACCTGATCTACAGCTATATCCAGAAGGCGGGTGTCAAAGCCTAGTGACTTCTCAAGCGGCGAGCGTCTTTCCATGGGCAACATTGTACGCCGGGAGCTGAATTGTGAAAACGGAGCCTCGGCCTAGCCGTGACTTTACGCATACATTCCCGTGATGTTCTCTGACGACACGACCCACGATGGATGTACCGAGGCCGGTTCCACCATGTTTTGTTGATACGACTTCATCGGTGAACAGCTTTGTCCGTGTCTCCTCAGTCATTCCATGTCCGGTGTCCGTGATACTGATTTCGACCACGGATAGATCGTGAACGCTGTTGTTTGCGGTGATTGAGACTGTGCCACCATCTGGAGTTGCTTGCAGCGCATTGTTCACGAGATTGTAGAGCGCATCATACATGTGGTCTTTATCGTGAAGAACGAGATGAGTTGCTGGATCGATATGGCAATAGAGGTCAATACCCCGGCCTTTAGCCGAGCGGCCAAGCGTCTTTTGTACATGTTGAATACATCCGACGATCGAGTCTGCTTCGAAGTTTGGCTCAGGTAGCCGCCCCTTGACCATACCGGCGATGTATTCCGTACGGCGCCGCACACGTTCAGCACTACTAACAACATCATCGAGTATCCATCCCGCAGCGTCTTTTGCATTGCGGACTGCAGCATCGATCTGGTGACGGCACGGTTCATTATCGCTCTCAATAAGGGCATTCAAATCATGCATCAAACCCAATATCAGCGACTGGGCCGTTAGCGCTCCGCTTTCGATAGGTGTCATCAAATTCTTAATGTCATGTGCAATCTCGCCGACACGGTGACCAATCTGTGCATCACGTGATTGGGCTGCCAAGCGAATCCGCTCGATTCCCAGCGCAGCGTGCGTGCAGAGCACTTCGAGAACCGAAAGGTCACGCTGTGTAAAGGGATCTTGACCATTGAGGACTTGAAGAACGCCGACCGGGCGCCCACCCGGAGCGCAGAGTGGAATCGTAATGGTCGACCGCGTCTGAAAACCCGTACGGTTATCCGTGTCCGGGTCAAAATCACTGCGCATTCGAAGGTTGTCATCCAGAATAGGGAGGCCAGTCTGGAAAACATGTCCTGCGATGCCCCGGTCCTCGGGGATACCCGTGCCAGTCAATGGGCCGGATGCATCCCCGACGACGGCTGCGAATACAAGCTTTCGTGACGCGGAGTTGTGGATAAAGATGCTACCGGCATCGGCGTGGACAACACGCACTGCAATGTCCAACACCCGCTCAGTCAGTTCATCGACGGTTGAGGATTGCATCGCGGCCAAGGATGTTCGGCGTAACGCATTGAACTGCCGGTCACGGACCTGACATTCATTCTGCAAACGCTGAAGCTCCTCGCGAAGCGATATGTTTTCATCACTCATCTGGTCACTCTTTTGAAATCCTGTCCACACCATCTTGAGACTCCTATGACATATGTCGGCATAATCTCAGTTCATCAACAGGAGTATTGAATGGGTGCTTGCAGACGGGTACACTTCCATAAAGCGCACTCAGCGCATCAATAATGGGACGGAATAAGTAGGTTATGTCGAACAGCTCAGCTATCGGAACGCAGGCAGAGAAGTCAACTTGGAGAAACAAAGTCGGACTTGCCGAAATGCTCAAAGGTGGTGTGATCATGGATGTCATCAATCCGGAGCAAGCGCGTATCGCTGAAGATGCTGGAGCGGTTGCGGTCATGGCCCTTGAACGTGTACCGGCAGACATCCGCAAGCACGGCGGCGTTGCCCGGATGTCCGATCCTGCCATGATTCAGGAAATCATGGATACAGTTACCATCCCTGTGATGGCGAAGGCGCGCATCGGTCATATCATCGAAGCGCGGATTCTCGAAGCGATGGGCGTAGACTTTATAGATGAGTCCGAGGTTCTTACCCCCGCGGATGAAGAATTCCACATCGACAAGAATATCTTTAAGGTCCCATTTGTGTGTGGTTGCCGCAACCTTGGCGAAGCACTTCGTCGTATCGGCGAGGGAGCCGCATTGATCCGTACAAAGGGCGAAGCAGGTACTGGAAATGTTGTCGAAGCCGTTCGCCACATGCGGACCGTCCTTGGACATGTGCGCAAGCTACAAACAATGGACCGTGCAGAGCTGATGACCGAGGCCAAAAACCTTGGAGCCCCATACGACATCGTCATGCATATCGCCGAGACGGGCAAGCTACCGGTTCCTAATTTCTCTGCCGGTGGAGTTGCAACCCCTGCAGATGCCGCCCTTATGATGCACCTTGGGGCGGAAACCGTGTTTG
>JBJTQN010000370.1:0-12362 GCA_046075665.1 Armatimonadota bacterium
GTGAAAAAATCAACACACTATCGAAGTGTTCCCCGCTTGGCATCCATTAGCCAAACGGCACACAAGTCATTACCAAATACTTTCCAGTTATCAAGCATCCAGACGACCTTTTTGTCACGTGTGACCTCAACCATCTGCGGATTGTCAGGACCAGCATGTGTGTTACCAAAAACAACATTTCCATTCGGTAGTACGTGCAAGCTCGTGATCCAGCAAAGGTGAATTGGACGACCATCCGGGCGCTTCAGCTCATCACGTTCAATACTCCAAACAGTCTTTCCGTCTTTAGTCAGCTCGAAGACACGGTTGTTGTTTCCACCACCAACCAATGTGTTGCCATTTTTCAAGCGAATCGCATTGAAAACACTAACACCGTGTCCCTCATGCCCACCTGTTGCCGGTTGTCCAGCGAGATCAAGTGTATATTCCCAGATAATCTTGCCATCTTCAGTGTATTCGCGAATCTTGCCCAAGCCTTCGTGACAAACAAGATACGTACCCGCGTCAGTTTTTCGAACCCGGCGGGTATCACGATGAGAATCTGGCCGTTCAACGGTAATCGGGACCAACTTCTTAATCGTTCCAGATTTGTCGACTTCAATAATGCGAAGATTCCCAGTTTCGGCAATCATAGTGCTTCCATCACGAAGGCGCTGAAAACCATGTATCTCGACGTAGCCTGTGTAGGGCGCAACTGGCTTTGATTCCCATGACCATACAACCTGCTTTTCAGGAGTGACCTCGACGACTTTGTTTGGTGCCGTGTGTAACAGGAAATTACCGTTAGGAAGAACCGCGATGTCGTGTGAGTTATGTCGGCATTCGATCTCCCATTCGACCTCACCCTTTTTATTCAAAATCGCAATATGGCCACGATCCTGACCAATTAGTTTGTATCCGGAGCCAGTTTGTACCCCTGCATATGCATTCGAACCTACCATCAACCCAATGGAACCTGCCAAAACACTTCGTCTTGTCATTGCACTAACCTTTCCCTCTTTACGGACTTACATTTACCGTTAGTTTCTTTGGAACAGCCTGCGTCGCAGCCTGCAGGATAATCGCCTTCTTCACTGCAGTAAGGCCAACATTCACAACCTGCTGATGGGTTAGTTGACCAGGCGGTATCGTTATAGTTGCCTGTACGGGAACCAGAGCAGAATCGGATGTGGTCATCACTACATCAACCGGCACAGAACTGACAGTTGCCAACTTTAGTGTAATCACGATAGCCCCACCCGCCTCAACACTGGTAGGTGCAGCCGTAAATGATGCAAGCGCAACGGGAACAATAGAGACGTTACCGGTAATAACACTGCCGCCCAATGAAGCACGTACTTGCACATTGTCCGTCGCCGACACTTGCGATGTAACAACAGTGAATCCTCCGGCCGTCTTCCCGGCAGGAATCACCACTGACTCTGGAACCACAACTTTAGGTGATGTCGACTCCAGTACTACCACTACGCCTCCAACCGGAGCTGGCTCGGTCAACGTAATCGTCGCTGTAGCTTTCGCTCCACCAACCACAGTCACTGGTGCGACGACTAATGACTTGACTACTGTGGGTCTAACCACAACGATAGTGTCTACACGATCTCCAGCAGCAGTAATGCCAATCGTGCATTCCGTCGCGGATGTAACAGGGTTTGTCGTACCAACTACCGTTACCGATGACTTACCTGCTGGAATTTTGACACTCGCAGGAACAACGATAGCTCCACTTGAGCTCGTCATTGTGAGAACCGTCCCGCTCGCGGGAGCTACTCCTGTCATCATCACGGTAAACGTAACCGGCTTACCGCCAAGTACGGATGAAGGAGCAGCTACTACTGACTTGACGCGGGGTGTCTTTACAGCAATATTCGCAACAACGGCAATACCGTTTGCACTTGCAGTGACCTTGGCAATCACATCTGCCGACACAACTGCAGCTGACATCGACACGATAACCGACGACTTCCCGGCAGGCACCGATACGGTGGCCGGCAACACCAGCGAGGAGATACTGGATGTGAGTTTGACGCTCAAGCCACCCGTTGGAGCCGGAACTGTCAGGTCAATTGTAGCCGTCCCTTTTCCGCCTCCTGTCATGTCAGTAGGATTAAATGTAATCCTTTGTGGTGCCGGTACACGAATCGCAAGAACTGTCGATGCAAACTCTGCATTTGCGGTCGCCTTGATCGTCGCCTGGACATCCACAGTAACAGCACTTGTTGTCACTGCAAACGTTCCGGTTGTCTTGCCTGCCGGAATCAACACCGTTGATGGCACGGTAGCGGAAGACTTATCACTTGACAAAGCGACAAGTAGGCCGCCAGTTGGCGCGGGATCGCGCAATGTGACTGTCCCCGTAACCTTACCGCCGGCCGTCACAGGATTTGGGGTCATTGTCACAGTAGAAGGAACCACTGCGCGGACGGTGAGCATGTCATATGCCGATGTTGCATTTACATGTGCTGCGATGCGGTCAACTCTGGTGCGGTTCGTTGCCAGTGTTGTCACCGGAACTGATGCCGTTTTCGACCCTGCCGGAACCGTAGCGGTCGCAGGCACCTGGGTTCCTGAGCCATCCGTAGTGATATCAATACGCAAGCCACCGACAGGAGCGGGACCGGTAAGCGACAAATCCAAACGGCTTGCCATTCCTCCGAGCACCGAATTTGGCGCGAGGATCGCACTTGCCATCAATGGCCGCTTAATAGTCAGCTTGACTTTAAGGGACTCAGTCTCATTGACGGCTGTCACGAAAGCATCGATATCCGTCCCCACCGGCGTGGTTGCAACCTTGAACGTCGCCTCGGATAACCCCTCTTGGACCACAATGAACGCAGGCACTTGTGCAAGTGGACTGTCTGAAGAAATGCTAACTGTTATTCCACCACTTGGAGCAATGCCTGTAAGACGAACAATACCAGTTGCTTCCATTCCGCCAGTCACTGTTCTTGGCGACAGTAGAAACGAAGTAAGCTCCGGACGGTTTACGAGTACTTCAGTAGTTGCCCCACCTCCATTTCCAACACCGGTAACGTGAACGGTTGTGTCAACCGAAACCGCGCCAACAACAATGTCAAGCGTGACAGCACGCTCGCCCGCGGGTATCACGATTGTTGCCGGGACCGCGATTGCAGGATGGTCTGAATTCAGGGTCACCGCCATGCCAGTGTCTGGCGCTGGCCCGTTGAGTTCAACAGTCAGAGCAAGCGTTTCACCACCAATTGACTCAGTTGATGAAAATTGGAGTTTCTTCAATACCGTCTTTTCCAGCCGGAATGTCTCAGACACTGTCTGGCCGCGATGCACCGCAGAAATCAAAACATCCCGGTCAGTCGTGACTGGCATCACGGAAACGTCAAACGTGATCGACGATTGCCCTGCCGCAACAAGTACAGTCGCCGGCAATGTGACAGCGGCATCAGAGGATGATAGTGCAACCGAGATTCCTCCAGCTGGAGCAATTCCTGTCAACTGAACAGTTCCAGTTACCTGCTCACCGCCGGCAAACGACTTTGGGCTGAATTGCACACTTATAAGACGTGGACGCTCCACAGTGATTTGCTTCGTCTTCACAAGGCCATCGGCCGATGCACGAATCGTCACAACACGGTCATCAACAACCGGAAACGTTGAAACATTGAATGCACCAAAAAGCTGTCCGGAAGCGACCGTTACAGATGCCGGGACAGATGCTGCCGGGTCGTTCACAGAGAGATCGACCTTGAGTCCCCCAACACCGGCATTTCCAGTGAGTGACACAGATGCCGATACGACCTGTCCACCGGGAACAGAGGACTTTTGCGTATTCACTGCATCTATTGCAGTCCGCTTTACCGTCAATGTCGCCGACGTCGATCGGAGGCTAGTATTGGCAGTAACGGTTACGACCACATCAGCTGGTACATAGCCTGTAGCGATGTTGAATGACGCAGATGTAAGTCCTTGTGGAACAACGATGCTGGCAGGAACGAGGATAGCAGCGTTGTTTGTTGATAGGTTGACAGATTGACCGCCAGCAGGAGCCGGTCCCGAAAGTGTGACAGTCCCGGTCGCAGAAAGCCCGCTAACCAGCGTCGTTGGAGCAACAGTCAACGTCGCTACAACCGGACTCAGGCTAAAGCTTACGATTTGCGTATCCCAATCGTTGTTCGAACCAAGCGTCTCAGCGACTGCCCAGAATGTTCGTCCATCAACGGGGTCGACTTCTGTACCAAAATAGTCTCCCCAACGCCCGCCGGTATATCCGACGCCAGCGGACACCCCGAGGTTTACCGGTGTTCCCACATTCCCCAATGGATCCTTCGTGAGCCGCCCAGCAGCAAAAATGTTGGCTGTCTCACTCGCATTTGATCCACCGAATACCAGCCCAATGGCTCCGCTGGAATCCTTTGCAAGCGCCGGATAAAAATAATCGTAATTGTTTGAGCTAATGTTTCCGCTCTGTACAAGCGATGGGTTACCGGTGCCCGGCCAACCAGTCGTTGAGAACTCGTACCATCGGATACCAACATTGTTCCCAATCTGAACAGCATGTGCTGCAAGCATTCGACCGTTTGACCACCAAGCGTTGTAGAGACGACCATCACCTGCATCCAGCGTTTGTCCTCCTGTGCTGGTGGCACGTTTTGTCGGTCCACTATAGTTTGGAATCGCAACGGTGCTCGACACAAGCGTAGGGTTTGAGGTACCAACGTTGCTTAGAGCGTAGAGTCGGTGATCATTAGACCCAGCAGCTCCAATTGCGTATACAGCAGATGATGCATCGACACATTCAGCAACCTGAGCCGACGCCCCCCCTCCATCGCGAAGCGAATACACGTTTGCTGGGGAACCAGTTAGTAACGGAGCGCTTGGAATCGTCAGGAACTGTACGCCAGCCCAACCGCTACTAAACCCAAACATATTGCCGGTGATAACGTATCCATCCTGGTTGTAACCAAAACCAGGGTAGTCAAGCCAGTAGGATGTGCCGGAAACGGTGAGCTTTGCCTCAAAGCGATAGCGATGCCAGGTTCCATTCGGGTTTGCGTCATCAGAGACTGCCACTAACACCTTGCTGGTCTCTGTTGCCGTATCCAGCTCGAGAACTACAATTACGTAGCGTTGGTTTGTGCGATCGTAGTATGCCTTTGGGTCAAACAGAAACGAACCGCCTGCAACTCCGGCAAAGAATGTGTCAAACGTTTGTTGGAGCTCCCTGGTACCACTTTTCGTATAAAAGGCAATCGATGAGTTTACAACTTCGACAATATGGTTTTGTCCAACGGCGATGTCACAGTCAGGTGGGTACCATCCAGTGCTGGAAATACCTGCGAACTTCTTACCAGGCGTAACACTTGCTGCACTCGGATCCACTTTTCCGATCGGCAAATCATGCTTTTTACCAGTCACAACAGGAGGCATCACCGGGTTCTCCGGTGGCTCTACATTCCCCTGATGACGCTGTACAACCTGCGGCTGCCATGTTCGCGTGTCGATTGAGCTTGCAGGAACAGATAGTTCCTTACGGACAACCTGCGCAGATGCGACATGAGTAAGCGCTGCAAAAACACACACTAAGAGCGCTTTGAGACGGGACTGGATTAACATGCACTTGACCTGACAATTCCAATAGGAAACAGTTGATGTGCGATTATATCTGGATGCCACTTATGGGCAAGAAATTCACCAGCGTAATTAATGACAGATGGCCGGCTCGAAATGCTCGAGCCGGCCATACAAACTACGACTTAGAGAACCTTAGTAGCGGTATGTTCCCGTCTTGTACGGACCTTGTTGATCGACACCAATGTAAGCTGCCTGCTCCGGAGACAGCTCGGTTAACATCGCACCAAGTTTGGACAGCTGAAGACGCGCAACCTTCTCATCGAGGTGCTTTGGCAGGACGTAGACTTGACCAACATCGTACTTATCCGGATGTTGCCAAAGCTCAATCTGAGCAAGCACCTGATTTGCGAAGGATGAGCTCATGACATACGAAGGATGTCCAGTGCCACAGCCAAGGTTTACGAGACGGCCTTTAGCAAGCAGAATAATCCGCTTACCATCTGGCCAAATCACGTGATCTACCTGCGGTTTGATTTCATCCCACTCAAGACCAGCAAGGCCAGCGACATCGATTTCATTGTCAAAGTGGCCGATGTTACAGACAATCGCCTGATCCTTCATCATGTCCATGTGCGCACGGGTGATGACATCCTTGTTACCGGTTGATGTAACAAAGATATCAGCCTTATCTGCTGCATATTCCATTGTTACAACGCGGTAACCTTCCATCGCAGCTTGCAGCGCGCAGATAGGATCGATTTCAGTGATCCAAACCTGGGCGGACAGTGCGCGCAGCGCCTGTGCGGAACCCTTTCCGACATCACCGTAGCCAGCAACAACAGCAACCTTGCCTGCAACCATCACGTCTGTGGCGCGCTTAATGCCATCCACCAACGACTCACGGCAGCCATAGAGGTTATCAAACTTGCTCTTGGTTACCGAGTCATTTACATTGATTGCGCGAAGCTGAAGGTCACCACGACGGCTCATTTCGTAAAGCCGATGAACACCAGTGGTTGTTTCTTCCGTAACACCCTGCACTGCTGCGAGGCGAACCGAATACCAGTGAGGATCGACCTGCAATTTAGCCTTAATGGACGCATAGAGGATCTCTTCTTCTTCAGACGTCGGGTTGTCAAGTACACTAAGGTCGGTCTCAGCCTTGGTTCCGAGGTGGAGTAATAGGGTCGCGTCACCACCATCATCTAGGATCATGTTGGTATAACCACCATCTGTCCACTCAAAGATGCGGTGTGTATAGTCCCAGTACTCGACGAGTGTCTCACCCTTTTTAGCAAACACCGGTGTTCCACCGGCCGCAATAGCAGCCGCAGCATGGTCCTGTGTGGAGAAAATGTTACAGCTTGCCCAGCGGACCTCGGCTCCGAGAGCCTCAAGTGTCTCAATCAGCACGGCAGTCTGGATAGTCATGTGAAGGGAGCCGGTAACGCGAGCGCCCTTGAGTGGCTGCGCGGCTGCGTATTCGGCCCGGATGGCCATCAGGCCTGGCATCTCGGTCTCTGCAATCGCAATTTCCTTGCGTCCCCATGCAGCCAAACCAAGATCAGCAACCACAAAGTCGGTCGCTATCGTGGATGTTTTAACATCGTTCATATCAGTTGCCTCTCAACAAAGAAAAACCCACCTTGGTGGGTCCAAGGTGAGCGCGGTTTTCTAGCTGAGCCTGATCCGAACGACGGATTGCAACGCTCCTCAGCGCGCTAAGTATACCCTGTTGGCAATAAATGCAAAGCCTGCTCCATTCAGAAATTATGGCCGAATGGAGCAGGCGATGATGTTAGTCCTTGATGCGCTTTAGGAGCGTCACGCGGCCAATTGGAAGCCATTCGCCGACAAGGATGTCTCCGTTTGCGAGGAACTTGGCGCCGTGTGGGTGGACAAACTTGCCTGGAAGGAACTCGGTTCGTGCCCGACCTCGTCCAGGGAGGTTGGCAATTCCAGCGCTATCACCGAGGTGAACCGCAACCTTATTGTTTTCATCCAATACGGTTACGACACCCGCAAGGTCAGGAATCAGCATATGCCCATCTTGGATGTCCGCATGGCATGGCTGTCGCATGCCATCTTTGTCGATACGAACAAACTTGCCGTCCATCGTGAAGTAGTGCAAACGGTTGTTTCCGCGGTCGCAAACCATCACGAGAGGTTCAGAACCACGGGTGTCCACCCATATGCCGTGCGGTTGACTTAGCTTTCCATTGGCATTGCCACTGCCACCCCATGTCCGCACAAGGTCACCCTTGATGTTGAACTGATGCACCCAGTTTGAGCCATAGCCATCCGCTACATAGAAATCGCCATTTGGTGCAAATGTGACATTTGTAGGAATGAACGCCGCGCCACCCTGGTAAACACCAGATTCGGTAGGCAGACCCTTTTCCCAAACGACATTGCCATCCAGATCTGTCTTCACAACCTGACGATGAGCCGTGTCACAGTGGTAGAGGAACTCTTTACCACTTTCCTTACGAACTTCGATACCGTGCCCACCACCGGCGAAACGTGACCCAAAGGTCTTGATGAACTTGCCTTTGCGATCAAAAACAGCAATCGCGTCTTTGCTTTTGCTGTCGCCTCCGACGGTGTGTGAGATATAGATTCTCCCCTTAGAATCCTGACAAACACCTTGAGTGTCTCCCCACTTAACGTTGTCAGGCAGCACTAACCAGTCATGAACGCACTCATACTTGTGGCTACCCGAGCCCAAGATGATTTTGGGTGTTTTGTCGAGCGCATCTGCTGATGTCGCAGCAACAATCTCAGCCGCCAAGACGCCACCAACGATCAACGATGCATCACGGAGTAGCTTGCGCCGCGTCATTGCAGCGCGGAGTTCAGCTTCCTGGGTAATCTGTGTTTCTTCCATAGGGTGGATGTTACACAGGACAGAGCCGTTTTCCTGCGGGGATACAAGGAGAAATGCGTCGGTCGATTGAAGATATCAACATGAAAAAGATTGACGATGTCCTGTTTGAACGGGTGATCGGCGCCAAGCAGCAAAGGCTATTCGAGCTGCTGCAACCTACTCAATCGGATGATGCTTGGAAGTCAATCCCGTGGATGACGAATATCATGGCAGCCCGTAAACGTTCAGCAAAGGAAAAACTGCCGATTCTGTTATGGATTATGGTGGGGAATCCGCAAGGTTGTACGTGAAACAACGGTCAAAGGGGCCGTCGGTCCTTTTCTGATTCCCGCCTGCAAGCACGCATTAAGGGTAAATACATCCCGGTTATCGCGAACACGCAAGACCTTCAGTATTACCCATCAAAATCGCATCAGTGGTTTATGGACTTGGTCAAGTCCACGATGCTTCTCGGGACAAGTACACGGAGTGGAAGCGTCCTGAGTGGCGACACTCCAGGCAATTCACGGCTGGACTTGAATCGCCAGATGGTACAAACATCTGACCCTCAAGGGATTTATGTTACAGACTCAGCGGGAAGTCCATTTGGATTTACAAACGACCATGGCTTCGAAGATATACGTGACTTCTTACGCGTGGCCGACAATAATGTCAAATCGGTTGGACTGAAATATGTAACGATCCCTGACACAGCACTTTCAGACATGTTTCACGTTCCCATTCCAGCGGATGTATCCGTCTTGGAGGTGCTGGAACGGATACCTGATGTCCCTGCCGGATGCTCAATCCTGAACAAAAGTTTAGGACGGGACTACGCGTGGATTTGGATGCAGGAGCAAAAGTCGATGCTTAGTCTGCTTGAAAGCCAAAAGACGGCAACTGTTACAGGAGATGTTGTACGTAGATTTGGAAGATTTCACCTTGTAGATGGTGTTCGCGGAACGCCGACACTGTGGGGCAAATCTGAGCTGAAACGCTCTTCTGGGAAATTGACCTTGGTTGAGAAGGATTCCGGGCAGTTGCTTGCACGGCTAACCTGTGAATATGAAATGTCCACACGTAGTGGAAATCGGCACTATCAGGGCACACTGGATGGTCTACTGATGTTTGACGCCAGAAGCAGGTTGCTTTTCGATGCGAGGTTACTTGCATCCGGTCTTCATTATGGAAATGGCATTTACACGCCTAATGCTCCCAAGGGCAACTATCGTCTCGTGACCGGATTCCAAATCTCACACAGTGAAACCAGTCGAATAGTGCCACCAGAAAAGGTCGCGACTGATGGCAATATCCGGGAGTACAAGCATCCTAGCTCCTAACACTGACGATTTGTAGAAAAAAGGCGTTGTCCTTTACAATTGCTGTCACGAATACCAGTGTCCTTGCGATGAATCTTACAAGGAGATTCATCATGACAAATCTGGCATTTTCAAAGCACTCGCAAACCCGTTCAGCACAACGCTCAATCCCTGAGCGGGATATTCGGATGGCGGTTCAATATGGCTATCGACATTACGAAGGCAAGGATGTCATCTGCTTTTTGGGCAACCGTTGGATTCCCGATTGGGTTGCCCCAAAGGATCGAAGTCGCCTGAACGGAACCGTAGTCGTACTCCGCGATCAAACTGCGATTACATGTTTTAAAAATGTGGACTACCATGCTAGGCTGAAGAAACGTCCTGTTCGAGGACGCTCTCAACATCGGAAACGGGTTACAGAGAACCCGGAGGGGCAAGCAAATGCAGCTGGTTGAACTTCGTGACGGTCAGTCATTTAGCGGAATCTATGCGCTTAAGACTGTCACCCATTACCCGGATGGCGATAGCCCTCGCCTTGCATTGACGCTTGGAGACAGCTCAGGGGTACGAAAAGGCGTCATCTGGAAACCGCAAGCAAAACTTGTCCAAGCGATGCTTGTAGCAGAAGCAGTCAAGGTCACAGGTCGTGTTAATCCTCCTGGAAAATACGCAGGCGAGCTCACCGTCGAGCACATTGAAGAAATCGTCGTAACTCCGGAAATTCTCGATACATTGCTTCCACCGTTTCCAGACACTCACGAACAGGATGTCGAAAGGCTAGATGCCAAGGTTGCATCTGTGCATAACCCGCTTTGCAGAAAGCTTCTGACTACGCTCCTGCATGGCGCGAAGCGCACGATGTTTCTTAATGCAGTGGCTGCGCGTGATGTGCATCACGCAAACCGTGGTGGTTTGCTGCAACACACGTTAGAAGTTGCAGATATATGCGACGCTTGTTGTACGCGTTTCCCCCGCCTCAACAGGGATCTGCTGATTACCGGCGCACTCCTCCATGACTTCGCCAAGCTGGATGAAATGACGCATGGATTGCGGGCAGGTGAATATACAGATAACGGCATGCTTATCGGTCATGTCGCATATGGAGCCGCACGCATCATTCATTTGACGTTGGATTGGCCGGAGTCACTGAGAAATCATCTAGCACATCTGATTCTTAGCCACCATGAACGCCCGGAACACGGTGCTGCAAAGGTTCCAGCCACGCCCGAAGCCGTGGTTCTGGCACATGCCGACGCAATCAGCGCACATATCGCCATAGCCTTCCGAGCAGTAGATTCTGCTCCTTTTGGTAGTAGCAGTTACCCTCTGGTTGGCCGATTCTGGTCCACAACCCGTCCCGAATAGCTAAGGGCAGCGAACCATCCCAATGTTTGCTGCTCCCATGTTGGTATAGCTAATCCCTCGGGCGTTTTAAAGGAGTCATTGACATACCGGTTCTGGTATGCCGGTTCTGTTATGCAGGTTTAAATCAATCTTAACCAAAGATTGACAGTTTGAAAGGCAGTCACTTACCTCTCGGAACATCGCAGCGACATAACAGAGCGTTTTCACTCCTTGATGCCTTGGTAGCTTCTTCGCTTGTGATCGGTATTGGAGCTCTATCACTACCTGCATACGTATCAACCGTTGTGGTTAACAGAAGCGTTGAGCGAGCTGGACTTGCCAGAGAAGTCGCACGAACGGTCATCGAAAACATCAGGGATGTTGGTGTCATCAATGTGGTTGATGGAACCTTTACACTTACTAAGTTTGGTCAGGTTGAAAGTCTCAACAACCTCCCGAACGCGTCGGGTTCTGTAGCGGTTACGACACCATCGACCGCGATTCGGAAGGTTGTCATTCGCATTCAATGGACATCGGGTCTCAGACAGGGACGACAGCGCACTTACAACACCGTTACACTCCTTACTCCCGGCGGTGTGTCCCCTTGAGCCAGCGTAGAGCAGGCATGTCACTCGTCGAAGTGATCATCGCATCGGGATTGTGCTTAGCGATCATTGTTTTTGTCGTTTCAACATCGATTGCCATTACCACCATTGCCCGGCGGACCTTGATGTCGAGAATTAAATGCACACAAGTGAGTCAGGGAGCAGATGCTGTGGCCAAAGAGCTACGGGATGGCATTGCGATACTTCCAACGACGGTGATCAGTGGAAAGTCGTATGTTACATCTTCCAGCTGTGTAGTCCTGTCTGTCACGGGATATGACTTTTCGAAATCAAACCCAATTCTGGAATCAAAAGATACCGTCGTGTTTGCATTCGCAGCACCAAGGTCAATGCTATCAAGAACGTGTCTACCCGGAGCAGGATCCAAACGGCCGATTGGTACTGAATCTAAGGTCATCAACTGTAGAGATGCAAAGTTTTCGTTCCGTGAATCTGAGGTTTTTGACTGGCTCAGTACATCAACAACTTCAGTCGCGGAAACATTCAGACTGGCAACGGTGCCAATGGAACAACCAACGTGTACACGCAATGGAATAACGATTCCTTGTACTTGGCAATCAGGATCACAGACGATTACTGTCCAGGTTTCCACTGGTGCATCGAACATTGGAGTGCAATATAAAGTCACGCCAACGGCTGCGAGCTGCCCGCATATTACATCCG
>JBJTQN010000371.1:0-69632 GCA_046075665.1 Armatimonadota bacterium
GCTCCCGGAACATAGGTCCACCACTGGCTGACATCGTTTAGTGGGACTTTGGATGCTGGTGGAGTAAACACAACGGAGCCAGGCTTGAGTTTTTCCATCGGGACGCCGGGGAAGTCTGCCGGGTTAAGTGGCTGCTCGGCGGTGGTTTTATAGCCCTTGGCATTTACAAAAGCCGTGAAATCAGCATTTGTAACAAGCGTTTTATCGATCCAAAAGCCTTCGATGGTGACCTTGTGTACGGGTGCGGTGTCCGTGAACATGTTGGTGTCACCGCCCATCTCGTAGGTGCCACCCTTGATGAAGACCATGTTGTCATGGCTAACTGCGACTGATTTTGTCTCGGGTGGTGGCATTTGACATCCCTGATTGGCTTGGGATATCAAAACAAACGGGATGGCGTGCCAGCCGGCCTTTCGGAGCATCGGGACTATTTAGTCTGTGAGGTAGTACTCGATACTTGAGACGACCCGGACGGTTTTAAGGTGTTGGTTTTCCTGATCGCGATCTTCGACGGAGAAGAGACCTTGGTCAGCATTCTTGATTTTGCCTAGGCGGGAGCCGCTGTCGGATGCGAATTTCTCGGCGACCTGACGTCCCTTTTGCGTCGCTTCCTCAATCATCTTAGGCTTAATCTCATTTAGCTTTGTGAAAAGGTATTGCGGGCGTGAGCCGCCTCCATTATCGCCACTTGAAAGTGTGATGCCAGCCCGGCCAAGTACTGAGAGGTTGTTCAGGGCGACCCGTACTTTTTGGATGTCTGTTGTGTAAACAGTTACCCCGCGGTTACCGGTGTAGCGGAATTCAGCGCGCTCTCCACCGCCCCATTGCTGCGCGAGCTTGTCGGTCACATTTGGTGGTGAGACCGATATTTCGCTGTCGGCAAAGCCTTGCTTCTTGAGAAATGCCCGTACGGTATCCGCATTTTTATCTAACGTAGCGTAGAACTGGGTGAGGTCATTGGATGCTGCGGAGAAGTTGATAGGCCATAGAGCGATGTTAGCTTCCACTTCTTGTTCGGACAGTCCTTTGACATTGACAGTTCTATCAAGCTCTTTGTAGCGAATGATGGAGTTGCCGAGGGTTGTTCCGAGCCCGATGAGCCCGACGACCATGGCGGCTGCGAGAACGGTGATGTTACGGGATGGGAATTCCATTGGTTTTGCCTCTGCTAGACAAACGATTATTGATCATTGTACGGTTGTCTGCAGATATTGATTCCGATAGGCATGGACATTATTAGAAAGTTTGACCCGTATCACCTATTTTGGTGGGTTAGGAATCTTCTGTAAGCATTCATTGCCGATTCTGGGCCACCTTTGGTAAAGAGCAATGACCCGGTGACGACTGAACGCTGTCCTGGTTCGATGGTACCGAACCATGGAAAGAGATGGAAGCAAGCACGGTCATCCCCTGTATTGGATGATGCCCAGCGTGCATTTTCAAAGGCAAGCGCAATCGTTGACTTCCGGTTGTGACTTGTCAACGCGATCAATGGAATGTCGAATCTTTCCGGTGTGTTTACCCACCAGCCCCAATTGATTTCTGGCTTGCCTTTTTGAACAAGTGACAGGTGCGGTTGACTTGCACCCAGTGATGTTGACGACAACTTGACTGGTCGCTGATCTATCCAAACAAAGAGCCTGTCATAAAGCTCTGACCAAGACTTTTCGGTACCTATGTCGATAGGTTGTGGGTAGAAGTTGGGTGCTTCCGTTGTAGGTATGCATGTGTGAATTTGAACATCTTTTATAGTCCGTTGCCCTACATTCAGCACGCTATATGTCAATAGAAGGTGATCGTCTTTAGGTTCAACGACAATGTGAACATCAACATTATCTTTGTATGGCCACATGTAGCTGAAGTTGTTGCCATCTTTCCGCCAACAACGAATTCCGTTTCCTATTGATGTAGGCATCTTGACTTGAAAGAGACCTAAATCCTTGTTTCCATAGACGACGCCTTCACATGTTCGAAAGTCGAAAACGTCTCCGGGCATGTGTCGCCAGATAACATTTAGACCGCCTGCTTCGCTCTTCGGCCGTATTGTGACATCCAGGTTTGCTTTGATATTCATCTATAGACTTTCCACGATATAGCCGTATTTTCCAATAATCGGCTTGCCAGATAGAGACATTGATCCACCGTTAGGGTTGAAATAGACCCACTCTACTCGCTTTGGCTCCATTTCCAACCTGAGAATCGTGCCTTCGTAATCATCTCGAATGACGGTTATGCCGGATGCTCCCGCTGTGGCCAGTTTGTCACTTGCGAATGATGCTTTGGCACCAGGGTTGTTTGTTGTGACGGTTGGTTTGTATGGTGGATGTGGATAGAAAACTTGCGTGAAGACGATCGGGACGCTTGTTTCCGGGACTCCCGTCCATTCATACCGTAACTGCGCAGAGCATGCTGTGGCTCTCGGGTCATCCACCAACCGATCAACCACACGTAATGCTCGCCCTGCATTCGGACTAAACCAAACCAACAGATCCACGGGTGGTATTGGTACTTCTACTTGTCCGTTACTCGCAACAAGACTTCCCATGTAGGTATTTGCCCAGTGGGTCCCGATTTGCCTCCCGATATTGCGTGTATTCCAGATGGCTGATAAGCGTGCCTCGAAGGGATCTGGAAATGTGATGATTTCCCTTGTGGCTAAAAATCTGTTCTTCACGAAGACAATTTCACGTTGATAGATTGCTGTAAAACCATCGAAGTTTCGAACCATAATTTTGGCTGTGGTTACGTTTGGTTTATCTTCAAAATGTTCGACTGAGGACTGAATGTCCGGCATCTTGCCGGCTTGCCAATTTTCATTTATTCGGACTTTGTCGGTGTGAAACTGCCGTTTGGCACGACCGGTGATATCCGTAATCTCAAGCCGATTTTCGACAGAGTCACCTTTACTGGTGACAACTTGCGTGAAAGCTGCTCCAAGGTAGTTGAGCCCCATAATGCCGCCAGCATTATGAGGAAAGCTAGTTGGGTGCACCTCAATGATGCCAAACAAGTCCCCCGGCTTCCAGCCACTTCTTAGAATCAGCTTGTCTGGCCATTTTTTACCTGAGATCCACCATGAGCAACAAACATGGCCTTTATCAGGATGAGGGTCTGGGTTTCCAAACCGTTGTGCAAAGAGTACTTTGTCTGTATGCGGGACTCTGGCTGCCTCAAGTCGTTCGTTCCACAAGGAAGTTTGACGTGGTTCGACCGGCTTTACGGAGTCGTCCGCAAACAACCATGAGAGGGCTATATGTTGTCCATATTCCCGTTCGGTCAGGAATGCATCCTCTAAGATGGACGTGGTGATTGACTGAATGTAGTTCATTAGTCGGTGGGCACCAAATCGATACTGTCCAGTACGAGTTTTAGCTGCAACCAATTCCAATGCGAACATCCTGAACGCTGCAGTACTGTTCCATCCTCCATTAGGACCGAATGGATTGATACATCCATCCGGTGTAATCTCTGCTAGAAGACGGTTCCACAATCGCTGCATGCCAGGATCTGTCACAGCCCTGTCATCACCCAGATATTCCTCGCCGCAAGTCAGAAGCATGAAAATGGGTCCTGGAAAGTAACCGGTATCATTTTGTTGGACTTCTTTGTGCCTCCAGAAGTCATCAAATCCCAGCTTTGCATATCGTTTCCAGTGTTCAGCTTCGGGAATGTCTGGATACCACTTCGCGGCTAACCCTTTCGAAATCGCTTCAGGCATGGCCCGATGGCATCCTCCCCGCCACTCTGTCGGTTTGCTTCCCCAGACGTGTAGGTTGCGACAGTAGTCCAGCCAAAGTGACTTAAACCAACTGTCTTCGGGCTTGAGGAGCCCGCCTTGGATAAGGTGCTTTCGGTAAAGGGGAATGAACGCTGGTTCTTCAATAAACTGCTCTGTCCATCCTTGCTTGTTAATGGAGGCAAGTGTGGCCCGATGCCAGGATTTGAGCATTTCGATGATTGCCACACCGTATCGTTGCTCGCCTGTTTTCAAGTACCGTACAAGGACCGGGAGGTATCTTTGTGGACCTCCTTCGCCCAAGTCCGGCAGATCTGCCAACTGATAAAGACCTGCTTTTTCCAGCCAATTTTCGTATGTGACCCTGTTGACCGTTTTATGTTCGATCTTGTAAAAATGTGGATTCTTGACAATACTTTCAGAGTAATCTCCAAATCGGAAGCGCGTTACTGGAGTGCTGAAAATCGGAATTTGTGGTCCCTGCCCAGATGGTGTTGGTTTGGTACATCCCTTTGATTTACCAATGGTGTAAGTCGAATGTGCATTAGTCATGGAGATTCTCGAAGAAAGCGAATTTCTACCTGTATAAAATCGAGTTAGTAGGCCAAAACGACAAATCAAACGTGCGTTAGGGAGCAGTTAGAGACGTTACTCAAGGAGTTTATGAGCATCTTTACATATTTTTGCCAGCATCATCTTTAGGTGAGACAGTTTCATATTGAGTATTGGGTCAGTGGTTACCCGTGCTCTAATGTAAGCCTTATGGGTGATGCTGAATGCAAACAGCTCGGCTTTGTCTTCTTCGACTCCGGTGGTGGCGTAGTGGGTTAGAAACCCCGGGATGCTATCGGTCAGGGCTCCTGTACTGCGTGTTGTCTGTGCATTGACGCCACCTGTTCCATAGCGAAACCCAGTCGGGTTGAGTGCTGACCAGGTATCGTCTTTGTAGACATCACCATCATCCGCGTGGTCGATGAGGTGAAAGAACTCGTGGTGCAGGACGTGTTCGGGATAGCCCGGGGATTTGGCTCCCCGCTGTGTGTCGATATAGAGGGTGTTGTGTTCCCAATCCGGGATAGCGGCGCGAAGCTGCCCTGCATAGGCAAGCTTTGTGCACAGCACAATTTTCTCGCAGCCAGCGCGCTTGAAGAGTGCTGATGGATATGCGTTGAACTCCCGCTGAATTCTCACGGCAGCGTCCAAGGCATCATCAAATGAACTTGGTTCACACGTGATAACGCCACCACCCACCTGAACCACGACCGATGATTTCAGCTCCACACAAGGTGGTTTGGTAAACATCGGCTGGAGGAGTCCGAGGCAGGTGATGGCGATAAACATCACGGTTGTTGATATAGCTTAGAACGCTGCGAGGCGTGTTGTTGCATCTCCGAAGCGGTCAAGTTTGACGCCCATTCTGTCCATCAGGCCCAGATAAAGGCTACAGATTTTGCGGTTCTCGTCACCCTTGTCACGGTAGTTGATGACGCGACCGGTTTTGAGTGTGCCTCCCAAACCACCAATCGTAAGGACTGGTAGGTGGTTGTTATCGTGCATCGAACCTGAGTACATGTTGGACAACCAGAGGAGGCAGCAGTTATCGAGGACGGTGCCTGTACCTTCCGGCATCGCATCCAGCTTGCCAGCGAGGTAAGCGAGCTGGGTGATGTAGTGTCGGGTGATGCGCTCATAGCCTGCAGAGTTGTCATCATGGGATGCGATGTGGTGGCCATCATTGACATTAAGGAATGGGTAGAACAGTCCTGAGAGGTCACGGCACATCAGCATGGATGCGATGCGTGTCTTGTCGGTCTGAATAGCGAGAGCGACGATGTCGCACATCAACTTCATGTGGTCGCGAAGGTCTTCAGGAAGGCCATCATCGGGGCGCTTCATCGCCACCAGTGGCTTGTTCTTGTTCTTTGCGTTGTCTGATGCCTTCATCATTTCGCCACGCATTTTCGATGCCCGCTTTTCGACTTCCCGCACACTGGTCAGGTATTCATCGAGCTTAGCGCGGTCTTCTCGGCTGACTTTATTGCGTAGCGCCGCAGCATCATCCCGGACGCGGTCGAGAACGCTGGTCATGCGTTGGCTGCCATTGTTGTCGAAGAGGCTGTCAAACGCCTGAGATGGATAGACTTCGCTCGGAACCGGCGATTCGGAGTTCAGCCAGGAGATGTAGGAGCTATAGGCCATCGAGAAGTTGGACTCGTGATAGCCGGTGAGTGGCTTTTCGCAAGCGAGCACCAGACTTGGCTGGATGGTGTCATTTCCGAGGCGGGCAGCGAGGACCTGATCGACGCTGATGCCGCCATGAAGCACAGCTCCACGGGTGAGGGGCATTCCGGAGAGGATGTTACCGGTCATTCCGGGGTGGATACCTACGCCGACGGATGGCCGGTTGAAGAGTCCACTGATGACATTGAGTTTTTCGCGGAATGGCTCAAGCGGCTGAAGGCTTTTAGAGAGCTCCATCGTGGCGCCTTCGCCTTTGGCTCCCCAGTTGTTCGGGCTGATACCGGTTCCCATGAACTGAACCACAAAGCGCTTAGGCGGGGTGTTTGGTTTCTTGGCAGCATCATCGGTTGCACCCCAGACGGGCATGCTTTCAAGCCATGGGAGTGCCATCGCGACGCCGGTTCCGTGAAGGAAGACTCGGCGTGAGAGGTGGTGTTGGATGCGTTGTTCGTTCGTCATCGGGTTATTCCTTACTGGCTACGTTTGTTGCGGTGCTTGCGCGTCGATAGCGGAACTGTCTGCTTGTAACGATGGCTTCTATCATAGATCCGATTTTGTAATCGGTTGTTCGGAGGCGGGTCTGGATATTTGCGAGGAGGTTGTCATCGGATGGTTGGAGTGTCCTGCCAAGGGCATATGTTGTGAGTTTGCGTCCGAAGGTATCCAGGAAGTCTTGTTGGCGCTTGCCTTTGATGTATTCCTGGAGGCCGGCGACACCTGACTTTTCGATGCCACCTGGGAATGGTGCTGCGGTGTCAACAGGTTTTCCACCTTGGTCGAACTTACGTAGCTCACCGATTGGGCCAAACCCTTCGAAGACAAGTCCGTAGGAGTCAAAGCGCGCGTGGCATCCGGAGCAGGCAGGGTTATCCCGGTGTTGGGACAGTGCCTGTCGGAGAGTTCTGTCACCGAGGGCTTTTTCATCCTTTGGTAGCTCAGGGACAACAGCCGGTGGTGGTGGGATGTATTCGCCGAGCACACGTTTTACGACCCAATAGCCACGTCGTACGGGGCTGGTTCGGAGTCCGGATGCGTTCTTTGTGAGAAAGGTTGCCATCGTCAGGATGCCACCACGGTTCCAGCGCTGTGCATCATCGATGCGTACCCATTGATTAGGGTCATTGAGATTTTGGCCATTCAGCTTGATGTCATCCATCCCGTAGTGCTTTGCAAGCGGTCCATTGACGAATGTGTGCTTACCGTAGAGCCAGTCCAGGACGGAGTTATTGGATTGCAGGCCATCCATAATGAAGCGCACGGGTTCATCAAACATCGCCTGACGAAGATTGTCATCAAAAGATGGGAAGCGTTCGCGGTCGACTGCACTGTGTTCTTCAAAGCGTCGGATATCGAGCCAGTTACCACCGAATTCAACGGCGAGTGCCTTAATACGCGGATCCTTGACCATCCTTTTAGTTTGTGCCGCAAGGACTGCTGGTTCATGCAACTTTCCAGCGGCAGCAAGCTTCATCAGCTCTGCATCGGGCATCGACGACCAGAGGAAGTAGCTCAGCTTGCTTGCCAACGCATAGTCCGTGAGTGGCTTTTGTGATTGCTTTGGAGCGTATTTGAGTTGTTGGCTGATATTCGATGCCAGAGTAAACGCATTGTTGCCAAGGGCAATGGTTTCAAGGTCGGCATCAAGGTCAACACGATACAGGAAGTTTGGTGACAGCAGAATTCGGATGATCGAGTCTCTGATGGCATCTTCATGTGAGAGGCCATCTTTGGCTGTCAGTGATGCATATGTTGTTTGAAGGTCTTTGACTTCTGCTGCGGTCAGTGGGCGTCGCCAAGCTTTGGCTGCAAAGTCAATCAGAGCTTTGCGATGAAGAGGCTCGGCATCCTTGCGTGCCTGATCTTCGCGTTCGATGGCTGCTGTGGAGCGATCAAAGTAAGCAGCATAGGCAGCGAGGGTTTCCGGTGTTGCATTCTTGCGCTTGGCTTTGGCAAGATAGAGCTCTTTAAACTTGACTATACTCGCGGAGCTTGCGCATTTGCGGTCTTCGGATTTCGCAAAGTTGAATTCAGCATCCCGGGTTACGAGGATAGTCTGTGCTTCGTTACGCTCATAAAAGATGCCTTGTAGGTACATCCGCTCATTGAACTCAGCAACGACTTCAAAGTCTTTCCAGAGTGTGTCAAGTGTTTTCTTTGCAGCATCATCCAGAACGAGGTCTACGAGCGGTGCATCATCCCGGAAGTAACTTGTTGCATTGTGTGTACCTCCGGTGAGGAAGCGTCCGGAGCGCTCGTACTGGGCATCGTATTCCATGAGACCGCGTTCATCGATATAGAACGTATCCGGGAAGATAGAGGCAAATTTGGTAAACGAGGCGATGTACGGTGCGCGTGCGGCTTCATCCCGTGGGATTCCGGCATCGTCATTGCTACCGATGAGCAGTCGTCCAGTATCGAACTTCCGGCGTGTCGATGCGTACAAGTGATCTTTCCAGAGCACATTTGTATAGCTGCCAGCGGTGAACTCTCCTGGGACATTCAGGTTTGGATGTCGGTAGGCGATATGTCTTCGGAGATTGCGAATCCAGTTTGCGGTTTCACGGAATCGGTTTTTAGGAGCATCTTGCCCGGCATTTGTCGGTGCCGGTATTGCATCCATGGTTGCCTGTAGTTTTGCGACCGGTCCAACGGTGATGGATTTATCATTAGTAAGTTCGACCACAGTCTTCAGGTACTTTGCGCTGATGCCGGCATCTTTTGCGATGGTGTCCAGCGTGGCTGCGGGAGTTCCAAGGGCGCTCCGGTGCTTGTAGCGCCATGCACCTTCGAGGTAGGTTGCGATGTCGGTTGGTTGCTTGCGGTAGAAGTCAACGATCCGAAGGACGGAGAATTTATCGCGGTCAGGCTCTGACATCACCGGGTGGTTTGCGAATGCGAATCCTCCGGATGTCAAGACGAGGTGTTCAGCAACGGAGCGTGCGGCTTCGTAGTACTTTTTCGCGAGTGCGGGTGAGATGGTGAGGGATTCGCCTGAGTTATCAAAGCCTTCCCGATTGGCAGGGTCAACAGGGAATGCCTTTGTGGGTTTGATATCCACACCCGTGAGGTCACGGATGGTGTTGTCGTATTCGGAGTTACTCAGGCGGCGTGCGAGAACGATGCCTGGATCACCTGCAGTTCGGTTTGCCTCGTATGTGCGAACATCTGTAATCCACTTCACGACGGCTTGTCGCTCGGCTGGTTTGGGTTGCTTAGCGCCGGCGGGAGGCATTTCGACATCAGCTACGCGTTGCTTTGTCATCGTCCAGTGCGGGATATCTGCGAGCACGGTTGCGATGTCGGTAAACCGCGTCAGGTTGAGCTGTGCCTGTGGTTTGGTGGCTCCATGGCAGTTATTGCAGTAATTGGCGAGAAAAGGCTTTACAGTTGTTTTGAACTGTTTTGCTAGCTCAGTCCTCGTGGGTGCGGGTTTGGCCGCTGGCGCGACGGGGGCTGCACCTGCGATGAGGTGCATGATGGGTACGGTCAGTGTTGCTGTAAGTGCGATCAGTCCCCGGAAGCGGTGTGTCAGCATATGGTCCATTTTCTCAGCATTGGTGAAGTCCCCGCTTATCCAAAGATGTCGAGGTTCCGAATCTTAGCACGGTGGTTTGTAATGTGTCTACCGCTACTGAAGATATGGAACCTTAGAGGCCGGTAAATGTTCAATTCACGTCTTGAAATCGCCGGTATTCATCATCCGTACAAAGATGCGGACAACCTTTTGTGCATCGGCGAGGGCATCGTGTGCGATCACGAATTCACAATTTGGGAAGTAGTGTTTTGCGAGGCGTGCCAGGTTGGGTCTGCGATAGCCATCCATACCGGGAATCTTCATGATTTCGCGTCCAAGCTCCATGGTGCAGACGTGTTGTTTACCATTTGCAGCATTCGGGATGTTGTAGCGTTCGTATTCGCCGGCAAGGACGCCTGTGTCGAAGGCAATATTATGGGCGATGATGTGGGTGCAATCGGCTATTGCTGTTTCAAAGGATGCCAGAACATCCCGTATAGGTTCTCCAAGAAGGAAGGCATCTGTTGTCGTGATGCCATGGATTTTAACGACATCATCCGGGATTGTCCACTGATCGGGCTGGATGATGAAGGATGCATGTGAGATTTCCTCCAACTGCTCATTAAGGATGATCCAGGCGAGTTGTACGAGGCGTGGGTAGACGAGTTTTGTCCCTGTCGGTGTTTCGATGGGTGTAGGCAGGCCTGTGGTCTCCGTATCAAACACACAAAATCGCATCATGCCTCCAGCCTGGGTTACCTGTCTGAAGGCATTCTACGATAATGTCGGCTGCGTTTATTGTCGATTAAGCTGCACGCTGGACGGTTTCTTCGACATCCACATTTGTTGGCTGGTTGCTCGAAACGGCGAATGTCGCGGCGTCATTCGTAGCAGTGGTGATGCCATCCGGTTTTCCGCCATCCACGACGGTGAGCACTGGATTCTGAGCAGTCGCAAAGGATGGATTGCTGGCAACTCCGAATGTCGGCATCGGAACGATGCTTCCGCTGGTTGCAAGGTTTGGCTGGAACATAGCGGTAGTGGCATCAAAGTCGTGACGCATCGCCGCACCGATTCCACTCATGAAGCCTTTGATTGCCTGCAGTCCCTGTAGCTTACCCTTCATCAGGTTGTGGAAGAGAGGCGCTGCAGCGTAGCAGGCGAACTCATGCAACATGCAGGGAATGTCATTGTAATGCCCGGCGCGGATGAGCTTTGTGTGCATCGCTGCGATCCCGTGAAATGCATTTCGCATAAGGCGTGCGCCTTGTTTGTGTGTGCGGAATCCGTAGTGGATAACAGCAGTTTTAGGTGTTTCCTGAACGGTATGTCCAGCAACGATGCAGCGGACGGTGAGGTCATAATCGATACAGGCTCTAAAGTCTCCACCAGGTCCCATTTCCGGGTCAAAGCCACCGAGTGCCATAACGGGTGTGCGGCGAATGGCGCAGTTCGCACCGATGCCCCGTGTGTTTCGGCGTTCCCAGAGGGAGTTGATCACCCGATCCTGTCCGCATTCGTAAACTGGGATGAAACCTTCGGATGCATCGAATTCGGCAGCCAACACATCCCCATAAATCAGGACGGTGTTCTCATCTTTTGCAAAGCGCTTTGTGTAGGGGGTAATCCAGTTATCGCAAACTTCTGTGTCGTCATCCGTGAGGATGACGATTTCACTATTCATTTGTGCGAGAGCCAGGTTGAGTGCTTTTCCTTTACCCTTGGATGAAACGCGCATATAGCTGATGAAAGGATCTTGGAGGTAAGGCATGATCGCCATATAGGTGTCATCATTGGCGCTTTGATCAACGATTACCAGCTCATCCAGCTGTCCCCGCAGACGCTTTATCGACTCGATGGTCATCACGATGGATGGACCACGATCAGCAGTAGCAATGAGAGCCGCAACACCAGTTTTGTTAGTAGACATCAGAACCTCAACCCAAACGTAGTGATGTCTGCAGGTGCAACTACTGTGCCATTGGTGCGTCAAATACTTGAAAAAGGGTGTGAAGCATATTTCAGAAGGATTTCTGCTTACGTAGTTTTGATCAACTCGAAACGTACACCAACCATTCCTTCTTCTCCGGGAGGAATCACCCACATCACGATTTCCATTTCGGTTGCTTTCGCATCAATCTGGATATCCCATCCCCAATCTGGACCATCCGGCGCTGGAAATGTGCCCGATAGCATTAAAATTGATTCTTTGGTCGCCCTACCGGATAGCTGCATCACTGCGTTGTCATTGTGCCAGCTGTCAATCCACCAACCCTGCGCCGTCTCTGCATCATCGGATAAGGAGAAGCCAAGCTCTCCCTGCTGTGGTTGTCCGGATGCCGTCCAGTCATACGATAGGACTATGAACTTTCCACGCGCAGCAAGTCGTGCATCCAGCCATACATCTGATGTAATGACATCCGCACCTGGGCCAGGCCAGACAGTCTTTGTCCCCTTCCATCCTCCTGCAGATTCCGTAAATGCAGCTGTCAAGGCCATTTCTTAATCCATTCCGATGCGTGGTTGTTTCACGTGAAACATTTTGCTCTTGCATCCCCAACCATTGATAGCATACGAGGGTGCAGCTCTACAAGCGATTGGCGATGGATCAGGGGACTGGTAAGTGGTTACAGTGGCGTCACTGTGGGGTGACAGCAACAGAAATTGCAAAGGCGGTCGGCGGCTCACAGGGATGGCTGAGTGTCCGTAATGACAAGCTCGCTGCGATACCAGCAGATGCCGGGCAGCCTTTTACGCTTGGGCGAGGGGGTGACAGTGCGATGCAGCTTGGTCACATTTTGGAACCCATCGCCCGTGCAGCATATGAGAGAGCCCATGGGGTTTTGTTGGAACCTGCGTGTATCGAGTCGCTGACCCACCCCCACCGTCGTGCATCCCTGGATGGCTTGTCGTCCTGTGGGATGCATGCGGTGGAGATTAAGTGTGGTGCCAGCATGGTTCGCTCATGGCGAGATAAACGACTTGTGCAGTCATCTATTCGGAGGCAAATTCAGTATCAGCTGGCGCTTCTTGGGCTGGACTCGCTGACATTGGTGCTTTATCACACGATGCCAACGGAGACTGCAGAGCTGCAGCAGGTGATACGGATGATGGATTATTGCGGGATACGCCAGCCAGATTGGCAGGGTGGGCCATTTTTTATAGAAATCGAGCGTGATCCTGTTGTGAGTGAGCATTTGCTCGGACAGGCAGATCGCCTGTGGGATGAAATCACCCGTGTGAAAATGGGTGCACAGCCAACCTTGTTTGACTTACCGTAGACAAAGAAAAACCCCGGCGCATTCGCGCCGGGGTTGTCGTTTATTTTTGCTATGCCCGTGTGTCAACGACGACTGTCTGTGCCATCGAGTCGTGCCAGGCTTGCTTCTTCTCGTTGAAGAAGGCTGCGATAAATCCCGCGTAGCAAGGAAGCGCGGAGAGGATTTTGCCAAAATATCGTCCGGTCGCCTGCCCAAAGTTGATCGGGTAGCCATCCGTATCCAAAACCATTAGGCCCATCGCCATTTTGCCGAGCGTCGCACTCTTTGCAGAGCTTTCCATCAGTGCAAAGTAGAGCCACGAGATGAGGATGCCAATGATGTTGCCCAGAATCTGAGCCACTACTTGTATGCCCTCAGGATCCTTACCTTGCATGGATGCCGCAACGACAACCCCGATGACGAATCCTATGGGGACCGATAATGCCGAGACGACAAGGCCATCAATAAAAAGAGCAGCAAAACGCTTTATAGGTGCGGCGTACTGGTAAGTACTCTCAGATTGGTTTTGATCGTACATCTACAAACCTCTACACTGTACAAAGATGATGCATCATAACAGATGCAACGATTTGTCGATGGAAACGGCCCTTGCAAAATCATGCACCCGGTGGGAATGGTTCCGCATCGGGTGGATCTGGTAAACGTCAGGAACTAGTTTGACAGATCAGCAGGGGATGAAAGTGTTCCTCGGATGGCGGTTGCTGCGGCTACCTGCGGGCTGACGAGGTGCGTGCGGCCACCCTTACCCTGACGGCCTTCGAAGTTGCGGTTCGATGTACTGGCACTACGCTCACCGGGTTGCAGGATGTCCGGGTTCATCCCAAGACACATCGAACATCCAGGCTCACGCCACTCAAATCCAGCATCAATAAAGACTGTGTGCAACCCTTCAGCTTCAGCCTGTTTCTTCACAAGACCGGAGCCAGGGACAATGAGTGCGCGTGAGACGGAGACTTTATGTCCTTTTACTACACTTGCTGCTGCACGGAGGTCTTCGATACGTCCATTGGTACAGGAGCCTATCCAAACTGTATCTACCTTGATTGAGCGGAGAGGCATCCCGGCAGTGATTCCCATGTAGGCCAAGGCCTGTTCACACGCCCGCTTGTCACTGGAGATGGTGAATTCATCCGGGGATGGAACAACGGCACTCAGCGGTGCGACCTGCCCTGGGGATGTGCCCCATGTGACATGAGGCTGAATCAGGGATGCATCCAATGTGACGGTCGTGTCAAACGTTGCGCCTTCATCGGTCTTTAGCTCAGACCAACCTGCAACAGCCTTATCCCAACCCGCTCCTGCTGGAGCGTACGGACGACCTTTGAGGTATGCAAATGTGGTTTCATCAGGAGCAATCATCCCGGCGCGTGCGCCGGCCTCGATGGACATATTACAGACCGTCATGCGACCTTCCATCGAGAGGTTGCGGATAGCCTCGCCTGTGTATTCAACTACATAGCCCGTCGCGCCATCGGTGCCGATTTTTCCGATGATTGCCAAAATGATGTCTTTGGCCGTGGCATCCGGATGAAGCGTACCTTCGAGGCGAATTTCCATGGTTTTCGGAGTTGTCTGCTGGAGACACTGGGTTGCGAGGACATGTTCGACTTCGCTAGTACCGATACCGAATGCGAGTGCTCCAAAGGCTCCGTGTGTGGATGTATGGCTGTCACCACAGACAATGGTTTGACCCGGTTGTGTATAACCGAGCTCAGGTCCCATCACGTGGACTACGCCTTGACGTTCTGAGTGGAGGTCATAAAGCGTTACGCCAAACTCGGCGCAGTTCTTGGAAAGGGTTTCGATTTGTTGGAGCGAAATAGGATCGACAATCGGAAGTGAGCGGTCTGTTGTCGGGACATTATGGTCCATCGTGGCGATGGTGCGGTCCGGGCGGCGTACTTTTCTACCGGATACGCGAAGGCCTTCGAATGCTTGCGGGCTGGTTACTTCGTGAACAAGGTGGAGATCGATGTAAAGAAGAGATGGCTTTCCAGTTTCGGCATGGACAACATGGGTGTCCCAGATCTTCTCAAAAAGTGTACGCGCTTTCATATGGCTTAGATTATAGGATATTGGCTAACCTATCTCTGTGGACTGCTGATCAAGTTGGATAATTGTCATCACACTCGGGTGAAACTGCAGGTATCTCTTGGTTGATGAGTCGTTCCCAGCACATTCGACAAAGAAATCCGTCCGATAGGTCTGGGTAACGGTATCTGGCACCCCATTTCGTGCAAGTGGCACAACGCCGTAGGACGCCTGTTGGTTTCTTTCCATAGCGACTAAGCACTGTAGCTTGCTCCTAACATGTCCATTATTCTCTATCGGTTTTGTAATCTGTCACGCACGTGATTTTGTCGTGATGTAAACAAACATCGATACAGCATGATTAGTACCGTTGGACATGGCTGCCTTGCATTGGTTTTGTCAAACGAACATTTCCCAGCATGTGATGTTGCTACTGCTAAATTCACGTATGGCGTTGGGAACTAATGTCACGTTAACTGTCGTTATTTTCTTATCAGCGATGCCGTGAGCGGTTATTCAGGTTGGAGATTAAGCGGATGAAGTCGAATGTCATAGTTTGGGGTGGACTTTTGGTGGCTGGAGTTGCTATTGGAGCGTGCGTACGTGATGCCAAATCTACTATCTTTGGGATTGGCTCTCTTAGCGCCGTTGCCGCGGCGCCCTATGATGCATCCAAGGAACCAATCGTGGCCGCTGTCAAGCTTGCGGCACCTTCTGTTGTTTCGATTGACACGACGAGTCGTCAGGTTTATCAGGTGTTTGATGATCCGATGGACCGATTCTGGGGCAATGGTGGGCGGCGGGAAACCCGGGAAGTTCCCACAGGCGCCGGTTCTGGCGTGCTACTCAAGGATGGTTATGTCCTCACGAATCAGCATGTTGTAGGTCAGGCTGTCGATACAAATGGGTCGATCACCGTACGCCTTCCAGATGGCCGAACTTATAAGGCATCGGCTGTTGGTACCGACCGCAGTACCGATGTCGCGCTGTTGAAAGTTGAGACAAAGGACACATTACCCGTATCGTCACTTGGCCTGGATGGCAGCCTTGTTCCGGGCCAGGCAGTTATCGCCATTGGCAACCCGGTGGGATTGTCCGCATCCGTTTCAAGTGGAGTTGTTAGTGCGCTTGGCCGACCAATCGCCGTTGAGGATCGGCTTTACGAGAACCTCATTCAGACGGACACAGCTATTAATCCTGGAAACTCTGGTGGTGCACTGGTTGATTTGGGTGGGCGTGTGGTTGGGATTAATACTCTTGTTAGAAACGATGCCCAGAATATCGGTTTTTCGATTCCCATTCAGACCGCGATGAGAGTAGCCGATTCCCTTCGCAAATTTGGAAAGGTCAGGCGACCGACCGCTGGAGTTATAGCTGTTAACTTGGATGACAGATTGCGTAGAGCGTTAGGGGTAGGATCGGATGCTTCCGGTGTGGTCGTTTGGAATCTGTACCGAGGGATGGGTGCGATTGATGCCGGTTTACAGCGCGGCGACTTGATTACAGAAATTGCAGGACAAAAGGTAGTAGATGAGCTGTCTTTCCGGCGGATTCTTGAATTGCAAAAAATTGGCACGAAGGTCAAGTGCACTATTCGCCGTGGAAATGAGCAGGGTGAGGTCGAAATCCTCCTTTCTGAAGCGCCTTAGCGGTTACGTAAACGTCTTAGTCGTCGGAGGGCATCACTGAGATCCCCTCCATAATCAATGCTGTCAGCATCTAACGTGTCGGCGGATGTATTCCGCTTTTGCGGTGGCGATTCGGCTGATCGTGGACGCGTCCAGCCATCAGGTAAGGTATCGGCATCCCACTGCTTCCAGACCTGTTCTTTGGTATACGCGAGGGTTTTCTCATCTTCGATGGTGGGTGTGAAGTGCAGCTCAACATCTTCCCCCTGACGTTGTCGATAGATTGCTTCGCTGATGCTGATGTACAGCGTGTCGTCCTTGCGAACAGTGGCTCCAGTTGCCAGTTCCGGGTGTCCGATGATGCGTCTCGGTTTGGCCTGTCGATGTTTGACAATGAGGATGCCACTGCTTGTCTGTTGGATATCTACAGCATTCGCCTGGGCTTGTGTCGCAGTCGGCTGTGCTGCACGAGGCGTCCATGTCTGAACTCTGCCCCCGGACACGAGCAGAATAGGAGTCGGCTTCGGGATGATTATCAGACCGGATGCACCATGGTCTGGAGTCCAGATGTTCAGGCTCAACTTGGCTAACCTTTTATCAGATGGTTCAGAATTTCACAGTGATGTTGGATGGGAATATAGCCCATTTCTGTGGGTTTTGTCTCTCCAAACCAGCCCGGGGTAAACCAAAAGGCCGTCCAATCTGCCCTCAAAGCACCATTGATATCTGCATCGGGGTCATTTCCAACCATCACGTGCCGATGTGCTGGCATCAATTTGGCTGCAGCCGTGAAGATAACGCTATCCGGTTTGCTTCCGCCGACTTCGCAGTCGAGAACGATGTGGTCAAAGTAATCCTTCAATCCGCAGGTGGTCAGTTTATGGTTTTGTAGTGCAGTCGGGCCGTTTGAGATGAGTCCGATTGGAATGTTTTGTCGTTGAATACTATCCAACAGATGTTTTACACCTGGGAAACATACCCACGCTTGTTCTTCCGCTTGCGCACTACATCGCATCAACGCATCGGTATCAACTCCGGACAGTCCAAGACGGCTCAGCGTACCGAGGGCAATGTGGCTTCGGAATGCACTAAGCTGCATTTTATGTAACGTAGAAAAGCCTTCTGTTTCTGGTCCAAGCTCGGTAAGCCACACATCCATACTGTGATTGGCAATATCCCGTTCGGTTAGACCTGGGTAATAACTGCTTAAGTGAACAGTGCTAGCTTGAACGGCGGCAATGAGACTTTTGGATGTCGTGATGAGTGTGTCATCAAGATCAAACCAGACGGATAAAGGATTATTGTTCAAAGCCATCCTGAATTTCCAAGGGATGCGGCCGTGAAACGGTTGCGATGATGGAGTCCTCTACGAACTGTGCGACGGCTTCTTCCTGTAGCAGTGCATTGACCTGAGCTGTCATTTCCTTCACTTTTCGCTGGATGCTGCGATGTTCGCTGGTTCCAGGGGATGTCGCTACAAGCTGCATCTTTGTATCAGCTAATTTGATTTCAAGGACAGTTCTTAAATCACGCCACTGATTTGCTCTGGGCTTTCCACCCATAAAATCATCGATGACATCATCCGTAGTCTCCATAGAGACAATCTTACCTGTGGGGAGCCAGCAATGTCAGGCTGATTTTTTGCCGCGATTTGGCGAGGTTCCGAGGTGTGTGGTCCGCTCGGCGATGTTGGTGCAGTGATCGCAGATGCGTTCGAGGAAGTGAGCTACTTGTAAGAGATAGGTTGCCTGCATTACGCTGCATGTATCCTGCTGGAGAATCTGGATCAGTGTTGCACGCATTTGAGCGTAGTACAAATCTGCTGTGTCATCCTGCTGAATTACCTGCGCTGCAAGCTCCGTGTCATGGGATAGATAAGCATCCACACTGTCATGAATCATCCCGTATGCCACTGTTGCATATCGCGGTACGTCAATCAGTGGCTTGTAAATGGCTTCATCCGCCATTCGTTGCCCAATCCGGGCGATGTCTACGGAGTAATCAGCAATTCGCTCGAGGTCACCGGCGATTTTAATAGTGTTATTGATGGCACGGATGTCTATTGACTTGTCGTTTTGTCGTCCCATCAACTTGACGCATGCTGCTTCTAGTGACCTCTCAAGCGAATCAACGATGGCATCACGGTCAAGAACATTCTGACAGGTGTCGGTCAGTTGAAGGGTAAGTCCTCGAACAGCCGCGCTAAGCATATCTTCAGCAGCAACGCTCATTTCAATAATCGTTGCGTTAATGGATATGAGCTCGACATCACTCTGAGGCTTTTCCTTAGACATGTTGTACGCAGTGTAGCAAGTTGCATTGGCCAGTTGTTAAGGATTCCGCAGAGAATTGTTAAGAATCGACTATAGGCATCAGGTTCACCTGTTGGAATTTCCACGATTGCCGAATTTCTGGACGGTGGAGTGTCAAAACTATTGATTTTCCGTGAGCTATTTCTTCATCGATAAGCTTGGCCAGTTGTTTTGACCAATGGTCATCAAGAGGAGCATCCGGTTCATCCAGTACAATCACAGCCTTGTCAACTTGCATCACCTTTGTGATTGCCACACGTTGCCACTGCCCCATGGATAGACTGGTAATTTCCCGATCGAGAAGGGAAGTTACACCCATTTTTGCTGTGTAGTCTTGGAGAATCTGATGTTGTTGACCGACCATCAGGTATTCGCGCACTGTGTATGCAAAAGGTCTAGGGGGATTTTGAGGCAGATAGGCCGGCGTGGTTCCAGATTCATTTGTTACATCGCCACTGGATGGTTTCAAAATGCCACCAATGCAGTCCAGGAGCGTCGACTTGCCAGCTCCATTTGGTCCCGTTATCAATATTCCATCTGCGATGGGGACAGTAAAGGATATTGTCTCTAATCTCCCAATCATGTTGACTGATCGGACATGGAGCACTATTGACCTTCTCCACCGGTGATTTTGTCAACGATTTGCGTCAGTTCCTCCTGTGAGCTGTAGGAGATTACGACTGTACCTTTTTCGAGATTACCCGTCAGGCGTGCACGCATTCCCAGTGCGTTGCGGAGAAGCTGTTCTACAGCCTGTACTTCAGTTGACCCTCGTTTTGCGATGCGATCTGCCCGTCGGATTTCACCTCTGGTTTCTGTGGATGCCATTTCAGATTCCAGCTGGCGCACGGTCAACCTTCCGGCCTTCGCTTCCCTTAGGAGCTCCTGTTGTCGTTTCGGGAAGCTCTCGTCTAGACGCTGTTCCTTACTGCCAAGCAGTGCGCGGGCATGCCCTTCCGATATTTCGCCTGAATCCAAAGCCTGCTGAACGGGTGCCGGCAAAGCGAGTAGTCGAAGTGAGTTTGCGATGGCAGAACGGCTTTTGCCGATTTTCGTACCAAGCGTATCCTGTGTCCACGTATACGTGTCCATCAGCTTCTGATAGGCGACCGCTGCTTCAAGTGGCTTCAAATCTTCCCGAAGCAAGTTTTCAATCAGTGCGACCGTAAGCGCATCTTCATCAGAGTAGGTTTTTACAACCACCGGAACACGAAGCATCCCGATGGAGCACGCTGCTCGGAAGCGTCGTTCCCCCGCAACGATTTCAAATGTCCCATTACCGAGCGGTCGGACTAGGATTGGCTGGACGATACCAGTTGACTTAATGGATGCCGCGAGCTCTGCGAGTGCATCCGAGTCAAAGTAGGTCCGCGGTTGGTTTGGATTTGGCTGAATTTGAGTGATGCTGAGCTCTCGCTGTGGCTCACTGCGTAAGAGACCATCAAGATCCGGGGCGTTTCCTCCACCAGGCAGTAGCGCGTCCAGACCGCGACCCAATCCCTTCTTCTGTGTCGATGATGGCATCCCGTCCTTCAGCATGGGTCAACAACTCCTTAGCGATTTCTGTATATGCAACCGCTCCTTTGGAGCGGGGATCATAAATGGTGATTGGCTGTCCGTAGCTGGGCGCTTCAGACAGCTTGATATTTCTTGGTACGACGGTATTTGAGACTTTGTCTCCAAAAAAACTACGAACTTCGCTCAGAATCTGGTTGGCGTGGTTTGTGCGGCCATCAAACATCGTTAAAACGACACGTGCAATGGACAAATCCTGATTGATTCCACTGCGAATGCGCTTCAGGATTTCCAGTAGCTGTGAGATTCCCTCCAGGGCGAAGTACTCACACTGCATCGGGATAATCACTTCATCGGCAGCCGCAAGGACATTAATGGTTAGTAGACCAAGGGATGGCGGTGCATCGATAATGATGTAGTCATACCGGTGGCTCACACTGTCTAGAGCCTTCCGTAGAATGCGTTCACGGTCTGGGAGCTCGTAAAGCGATAGATCGGCGGATGCCAGATCAATGGTTGCAGGGATAAGATCGAGATTGCCAATGGCCGTTGGGATAATGGCATCCAGTGCAGTCGCATCCCCTGTTAGGACTCGGTATGTGTCTGGTTCGCCGACACGCCTTACGACGCCCACCCCACTGGTGGCATTCCCTTGAGGGTCGGTGTCAACCAGAAGGACGCGACGATGAATGGCGAGGGCTGCAGCTAGGCTGATTGCTGTTGTGGTCTTGCCAACGCCACCCTTCTGATTGACCACTGCCCAATGTCTTGCCATTTTTACCCTCTAACTAGGCATCAGTGTACCGTTGTGGTATGTCCACAGAGGCTTAATTGTTTCACGTGAAACAATTGGATTGTCATGAGATTACTAATGCGTGGAGTCCTCACGGAATGGCTTTAAGGAGAAATTGTTTCACGTGAAACAATTGGTCAGGTTATACCAACTGTTGAAGTGACAAGGGATTCTCCGGCTGTGATGTGCTCTGACTTTGGAAAAGTAATCCCTGTAGCCTGATGGATGTCTACCGCGGCATTTACCGATGTCGATCGGCCATCCTTACCTAGGTGAAGGCAAAGTGCGGATGCTGTTGCTGTGTCTGTTCGCCATGTACGTAGTGAGCGCAATGAAATGGTTCCTGATGCAACTGATATCCGTACCCTACTTGCTTCGATGTCCTTTCGGGAAGTTATCTGACCGGCAAATCCGGATGTCAAAATCGGACTGCGTACTCCAAAAGGTGTGGATGGGTTCATGTCTATTGACAAGCAGCCCGATATCCCCAAGCTTGCTGGGGATGCGTAAAGCAGTGCAAGCCACTCACACGGTATTGGGAGCGATAGGGTGCGCTCCGTGGATGGCTGAACAAGAGAGGCTGCACCAGCCGCAAGGTCTACATCCCCGGATGATGCAAAGATAGCTGCTGCCATACCGGCATCCGCGGGTAGACGGCCAGATCTGACATCCTTTGTGAGTGCAGATGCCGTATGTTTATCAATAAGTGGGATTCGTGTTGCTGCAAATGCCAGGGCACGTGCAATGGGTGTGCTTCCAATCGGGCTCATCGCGAGCTGAGAGGCCACGACTTCGGAATTAAGCTTGGATGCAGGATGATTCGCGATAAGCCACTTCAGGACTAACCCCAATTCAGGTTGGAGCGTTGGGTGGCGGGAATCCAGTGTACTGATGAAGTCAGCGATTGCGGTTTCGACACCCGATGTCAACACTGTCCGGCATTGCTGTATCGCGATGGCATTGGGGTCCGGTTGTGAAATTGGAAAACCAAGCAGAGCCTGAATCCAATCCGGACGGGTTGTCGAATACTGTAGCGCTGGGGCCATCGCTGTTGTTAGCCAAGTAGGGATATCACTGTCATTCAGACACTTGACGCAGGCTGATGCATGTGCAAATTGCCGGATTATGCGCTGCGTTGGTTTTGTGCGGGAAAACACAATGCGCTGCGCCACTGGCTGTGCTGGGATAACTGTCCATCCACCCGATGTTGGAAGTGTGCCGGTGGATGCATACAAACCGCGGGTTCTGACGGCGATAGCTGCTTCCTTCGCACTGATCTCAATAGCCACTGCACTCGCCGCATCTCTGTCCGTGAACAATGCCGGAATGACTTGTATCAAGCGGTCGGGTGTTGATTTACTCAGTATGTGAATGCTGAGCCTCGGCCAGCACCACTTAACGAAAACTGGGAGCTGGCGCAGCGGTTTGATTGATTTGCCAACCTTGATGCCAAATTCGATTGAGTGGCCACCTTGGCGGATGACACCATCGGATGCAATTTTCCAGCCCTCACTGATATAAATATCGCGCCACGTCCCACCAAGCAGCGATTCGAAAGTTGGATGCCCGGATGACTGGATGCTCCTTAGCCATTGCACTGGAAATGGGTCAGTTAGCCTAGTGGGTGGGGAAACTTGGAGCACTACGTTACGCATACTGTACATATACCGCAGCCCCGTGGCACGTAAAGATGGAAAAATGGTAACGTCATGGCATTATGATGCGTAGCCGGATGGCCGATATCAGTAAATGGAGCTGGCGTGGCCAGCACTTTCATCACGTCTAAACGCCTCCGCTAACAGCACACCATCAGTTCACCAGTACAGGCAGGTCAGACGGACCTGCTTTTTTTGTGGCAAGCTATGTATTCAACCGAAATCACACCTGATCGACAGACATTCCACCAGCTCGCAAAGGAAGGAAATGTCATCCCCATCACGCGCGAAGTGCTCGCCGATATGGAAACACCCGTATCCGTGTTCCGACGGTTTGTCGATCGGCCGAACGCATTTTTGCTCGAATCCGTCGCAGGGGGAGAGCGCCTCGCACGCTACTCATTCCTTGGGTCAGACCCTAAATGCAACATCCGGGCACGGGGAAGCAAAATCACTTTCACTGAACGTGGAGTCGAAACTATCACGGAACTTACAGATGACGAAGAGCCGATGCAGGCTATTCAGAAGATTCTTGGAGATGTTCGATTTGTTGATCGACCGGGATTGCCACGCTTCGTCGGAGGAGCCCTTGGATATATCGGTTGGGATTGGATCAAACACCTGGAACCGATTCCATCGACCGCAATCGATGACACAGGAGTGGATGACATCCATATGCTCCTCGTCGACACCATGGTCATCTTTGACCACGTGAAACATAGACTAATCTTTCTTACAAATGCACACTGCCCAGCTGGCGCCGATTTGGATGAAGTCTACGACAAAGCGTGTGATGTGCTGAATAAGCTTGAAAGCGATGCGCTGGCACCACGCCCGGATGGACCAACGCGTCACGCCAAGAAGGTGGCGAATCCATCCCCCGATGGACATTGGGATATGAATCTCACACGGGATGACTACAACGAGATGATCTTACGGGCAAAGGAATACATAACAGCCGGTGACATCATCCAAGTCGTTCTTGCACAGCGCTTTACCAGAGCTCTCAACGCAGATCCACTGGATATTTATCGAACCCTCCGGGCGATTAATCCAAGCCCCTATATGTACTATCTCCAGTTCGATACCGGGACAACGCTTGTAGGAGCATCCCCCGAAGTCCTCGTTACGGAAGATGACGGCAAAGTAACCATCCGGCCTATCGCTGGTACACGCCCACGCGGAATATCCCGTACTGAAGATGACCAGCTTGCCACAGAGCTGCTCGCGGATGAAAAAGAACGGGCAGAACATATCATGCTCGTGGACCTCGCACGCAATGACATTGGACGGGTATGTACGTATGGAAGCGTGCGCGTGGATGAGCTGATGGTAATAGAACGCTACTCCCACGTGATGCATATTGTCAGCAATGTCGTCGGAGAACTTGCACCTGACCGCAATGCGTTTGATCTGTTAAGGGCAACCTTTCCCGCAGGTACCCTCTCTGGTGCGCCAAAGGTTCGGGCGATGCAGATCATTGATGAACTTGAGCCCTGTCGGCGAGGAACATACGGAGGCGCAATCGGCTATCTTTCCTATAAAGGCTCGTTTGATGCTTGTATTACGCTACGAACGGCGCTGATTCGGGATGGTCTTGTACACGTTCAGGCAGGTGGAGGAATCGTTGCCGACTCTGTCGCTGATACGGAGTACATGGAGACCGTCAACAAGAGCGGTGCCATTCGACGGGCTGTTGAACTGGCGGAAAAAGGGCTGTAACGCAGGAAATGAATAAACGACGGCGCATTCTCCCTGATCGACAACGCCCACAGCTGGACTCGAATGACCTTCAACGCTTAGGACAACTGATCTCAAGGCGAATGGTGATGACTTGCCCAGGGTGTAGTGACATTCTTAGGCCAACATGTGAGGGCGGTGAACTCCAAATCGGCTCAAGTCCGGATATGACGGGAGTAGATAGCAGCCAGCAAAGAAAGCCACGTTTGATTTTTCAGTGCAAGAGATGCTTTCGAATCGCAGGCTGGGTTCAAGGGGATGTTTGGGCTCAGGAATTTGACCTTGAGGATGACGAGTCCCGTTGGGATCACCTCGAACTGGATGATCACCCTAACGGAAACCGACAGGCGCCATAGCATGAATACACGAAAAATCGTAATCTTCCGCTCTCGAAAGACAGGTCTACAGCCGGATGCGTATAACATCACGGCATCGCAGATGTCACACCTTGTAACATCCATTCCTGGCTACATCAGTCATAAAACCTTTCACCATCCGGATGGCGAATCTTTGACATTGGGTGAGTTCGAATCGTTGGATGCAATACATGAGTGGGGTAATCATCCTGACCATCAGGTTGCACAAGCGATAGGACAGCAGCACTGGTACGAAACCTACGAACTAACCATCTGTGATATTCACTCCCGGCGCACATTCAACCGTGATGAGGCAATGCAATGATCTTTGTTATCGACAATTATGACTCCTTCACGTACAACATCGTCCATTACCTTGGTGAACTTGGCGCTGACCTAGTCATCAAACGCAATGACCAGATCACGGTGGATGAAATCATCAATCTTGCGCCATCCCATCTCCTTGTTTCCCCTGGCCCGTGCTCGCCGACCGAGGCAGGGATATCCGTTGAGGCAATCACGCGCTGTGCCGGACTCTTTCCTATTCTCGGTGTCTGTCTTGGGCATCAGTCGATCGGACAGGCATTCGGAGGCAAAATCATACGTGCTGGGCGCTTGATGCATGGAAAAACCAGCCAAATCCAGCACGTAGATTCCGGCGTTTTTCATGGGATGCCGAATCCCTTCACAGCAACACGCTACCATTCGCTCACTATCGAGCAAGCCAGTCTTCCACAGTGCCTTGAAGTAACTGCGACAGCCACGGATGATGGTGAAATCATGGGCGTTCGTCACCGTAGTTTGCCCATCGAAGGAGTACAGTTCCACCCTGAGAGCGTGCTTACCCAAGAAGGCATGCGGCTGTTAGGAAACTTCCTAAAGCAACGCTGCTAGGATTCGAATCAATATCGGGTGGCTTGCATGTATTTTTTGTGGACGTGGCTCCTCAGGGACAACATCACGTCCCTACGGAGCCACAACGCTTTGAATTACGTCGCTAGTAATTGCTTTGTGGCAGCACGGATGTCATCCTGGCGCATCAAAGCCTCACCTACCAAAATTGCATCAGCACCGGCGGTAACGACAGTCTTCAAATCGTCATTTGTGAGAATGCCGGATTCTGCTACCGCCGTGACTCCATCACCAAAATGGCCAGCCAGTTTGGCAAAAGTACCCAAATCCACACTGAAGTCATGGAGATTCCGATTGTTTACGCCTATCAGTGTCGCACCTGATGCAAGAGCAATAGCCACCTCTTCCTCATCGTGCACCTCGACCAGAGCATCCATTCCAAGGCTCTCAGCGACCGTTCTAAGCTCAGCAAGCCTTGCTGCACTTGGCGTGGCTGCAACAATCAACAAAACTGCATCCGCACCAAGCACCCGCGCTTCATAAATCTGAACTGGATCAATAATGAAGTCTTTGCGGATGAGAGGAAGCGAAACAACATCCCGAACCAGCTGAAGGTTATCCGGGCTACCTTGAAAGTAGGACACATCCGTGAGGACACTTAGGCATGTCGCTCCACCTTCCTCATAGCTCTTTGCAATGACAACCGGGTCAAAATCCGCTCGAATGACACCTTTGCTCGGGCTGGCTTTTTTGATTTCGGCAATCAAGGCACAGGGAGGCCCTGCGGCCTCAATGGCCCGGCGGAATCCCCGTGTTGCTGGCATCGCCAACGCTCGCTCCATCAGAAGCACTTTATCTGGTACGGATGCTTTCAATGGAGCGATTTCTTCTCGCTTCGTTGCAATAATTCGGTCCAATACCGTTGGAATCGTACTCATCCGCGGGACAATCGATTCGTAAGCTCAATCAGTTCCTGCAGCTTTGAAAGCGCAGCACCCGACTTAATCGCATCCTGAGCCATCCGAACACCTTCCACCAATGTGCTCGTCTTGCCTGAAACCAATAGTCCGGCACCAGCATTGATTGCAATCAAATCCGTACGGGCGCGGTCACTTCCACTGAAGACACGCTGCAAAATCTCGGCATTCTCCTCAGCATTCTCACCGGCCGATACCTCTTCTGGAGAACTTTCAACGATTCCAACATCCCCAGGCACCAAATATCCAGTGGTGACAATCCCACCCACCAACTCTGCTAAGAAAGTGCGCCCGAAGGTGGATATCTCATCGATGCCAGCTTCACCATGCACAACCAATGCGTGGATGCAGCCGAGCGAATCCATCACGTGCGCCAGCTGCTCACAGAGACTGGTGTGGTACACACCAAGCACCTGACGCTGCGCACCTGCAGGGTTTGTCAGTGGACCAAGTACATTGAAGACAGTCCGGAAACCAAGCTCTGCACGCACTGATGCAGCATGCCGCATCGCTGGATGCAGGTTACGGGCAAAGAGAAACCCGATACCGATGGTGTCAACACAGTAGCCTACCTGCTCGGATGTCAGGTCCATGGCGACACCAAGGGCTTCAAGGACATCGGCTGAGCCTGCCTTACTCGTAACTGCACGGTTTCCGTGCTTAGCGACCGCGACCCCACACGCGGCACTGACAATTGCCGCCCCAGTCGAGATGTTAAACGTCTTTATGACATCCCCACCAGTACCGCAAGTGTCAATGAGATTGTCACGATGCGATGGGACCTTGACTGCACGCGCACGCATCGCTTTTGCAAAGCCTGCAATCTCATCCACCGTCTCGCCACGTACACGGAGGCCCGCAAGTAATGCCCCAATCTGGGCATTACTTGCTTCACCATCCATGATCACACCCATGGCATCCATGGCTTCCTGCTGCGTAAGGGGAATTCCCGAAATCACACGCTCAAGAGCAATCTGAATCGGTGACATCTCAAGCTTCCTTCACCGGTGCGATTGGCGCAAGTAATCGCTCGCGGACCTCATGTAATAAGTCATCGACGAATTGATCGACAGAGCGACCGCCCATGTCCCCTAACTCTCTGTGTCGGACAGAGACGCTGCCGGCCGCGATGTCACGGTCACCGATCACGATGAGATACGGGATGCGTGCTACCTGACCCTCAGCAACCTTCTTTCCAGTCTTTTCTGAGCGGGAATCGACTGTTGCACGGATACCCAAGCCAACCAGACGGGTCTTTAGCGCTTCACACCACTCGGCATGGCGATCTGCAATTGGGAGAATACGTACTTGCTCAGGTGCCAGCCATGTCGGGAACGAACCCGCAAAGTGCTCAATCAAGACGCCAACAAAGCGCTCCATGGAGCCAAATGGCGCACGGTGAATCATTACTGGACGATGCGGCATGCTGTCAGCACCCGTATAGGACAGATCAAACCGTACCGGGAGGTTGTAGTCGACCTGAACGGTACCGAGCTGCCACTCACGACCGATGACATCCTGGACCACGAAGTCAATCTTCGGGCCGTAGAATGCTGCTTCACCAGGCTCCTCTGAGAACGGTACGCCAAGCGTCTGAGCCGCCTCACGGCACGCAGCCTCCGCTTTGTCCCAGTTCGCTGGATCGCCGACGTACTTTGTCGAGTCCGGGTCACGAAGGCCAACGCGTACACGGAAGTCTGTCATACCCAGCGTGCCAAAAATGGTCTTTACAAGCTGCAGGCATCCCTGAATCTCACTAGGGACTTGCTCCTCAGTACAGAAAAGGTGGGCATCATCTTGCGTAAATCCACGGACACGCGTCATCCCATTCAGCTCACCAGACTGCTCCCAGCGGTAAACCGTTCCAAACTCGGCAAGGCGAATCGGAAGGTCTCGGTAACTATGACGCTGGCTGGCAAATATCTTAATGTGATGCGGACAGTTCATCGGCTTCAGGAGATAGCCGTCCACATCGCCATCCGAGAGCTTGTTACTCAGCTCACCACACGTACACCCTTCATCCGCAAGGTCTGCCAAGTAGTCACGCTGAACCAGCGGTGGATACTGGCTCTCAGCGTAATACGGGAAGTGCCCACTGGTCTTGTACAGCTCAAGACGCCCGATATGCGGCGTGTAGACCTGGTCATAACCCTGTTTACGGAGCTCATTTGAGATAAAGCTCTGTAACTCGGTTCGAAGCGCTCCTCCAGCCGGGGTCCATAAAATGAGCCCCTGACCAACTGTTTCATCAATATGGAAGAGCTTGAGATGCTTGCCAACGACACGATGATCACGGCGCTTCGCTTCCTCGAGTTTGATGAGATAGGCGTCCAGCTCATCCTGTGTCTCAAATGCAACGCCATACACACGGGTCAACTGCTCATTCTCAGCCTTCCCACGCCAATATGCGCCAGCAATAGACATCAGCTTAAATGCGCCGATCTTGCCTGTCGATTCTACGTGCGGTCCCTTACACAAGTCGATGAAGTCGCCCTGCTGATAAAAGGAAATCTCAGCTTCATCCGGGAGGTCATCGATCAGCCGAACCTTAAGCACCTGCTCCAAGGATTCACAGCGTTTTCGTGCTTCCTCACGTGGCTCCGACCAACGGACTAACGGCAGGTCGGCCTTAACAATTTCACGCATTCTGGCTTCGATCGCCGGGAAGTCATCCTCAGAGAGGTGCTCAGGTAACTGAAAATCGTAGAAAAAACCATTGTCAATGACCGGGCCGACGCCCATCTGGGCAGCTGGCATACGCTCACGAATTGCCTGAGCAAGGACGTGCGCCGTCGTGTGGCGCATGCGGGAAATGAAATCGGATGGCGATGAAAGCTCATCCACGGACGAAGTGTGGGACATTCTAACGGTCTCCCTTACAAGAGGATGAGTTTAGAATATCACGGTGGTGGGAGACAGAAATTTGACCAATCTGCACCCACCACATGTTGACAAATTGAGATCAGTCGAGCGTCACATCTGCCCAGACAATACGCCGACGCTTCCACGTGTACACTGCCGTGACCTTGTTTGGTCCACTTGTTTCAATCGTTGGATAGCTAAATTCGGATTGTGGCTCCGTTTCAAGATCGTATGCCTTGGTGAATGTTTCCCCGTTGTCTTTCGATACGAGAATACTGATCGGGGAGCGATCTGGCCAAGTGCCACGGGGGATGGGATTGCAACATAGGACAACACGGCCATCCGGGAGTGTACAAACATCCACTCCACTGTTGTTGTGGGGAACAGGAATGCGCCGAAGCGGTGACCATGTACGGCCATCATCAGATGAATCCGAGCGACCTAGCCATCCACTTGTTGTCCGACATAACATGTGAATCTGGCCAGCTCCGGACTCCCAAAGCGCTGGCTGAATCGCTCCAGGATCCGGAAACTGGGATGGATTTCTCTCAATCCATTTCGTGGATGCCCATGACTTGCCGTGATCTGTAGACCGGTCGACGAAGACATCCCACTTTGCATCAGTTGCTTCATCAGATGCCGTCTCGATACTTGCGCCAGCAAGCCAAATCCCTGAGCGCGTCACTAGAATTGGGTTTTTGACTGGACCCCGTCCTCCGATGTCTCCTACTACCAGCTCTGTCGGCCGGCTCCAGGAACGGCCATCATTTTCTGATGTCTGCACCATGGTGCGCCAAACGGGGACGTTTGCCCCGACTTTGAACCATAAGTGCAGTCGTCCTGAATTGTCTCGGTGGAGAACGGGGTTCCAGTGAGCCTCTGAACCGTAGGCTGCGACAACTTTTGGAGTACTCCAGACACCCTCCGGCGACCGCTGCGATCCCCAGATGCGAACATCCGGGTGGCGCTCGTGCATGCCTGCAAACCACACCACATACCATCCACCATCACCTGTTCTACACAGACTGGATGCATGGCATTCCGCAAACGGAACATCGGATGTGTCGAAGAGAAACTCTTTAGTGAACATGCCTATCGGTTCAGCAGGCGGTGGCTGCCTTCCTGCATCCGCACAACAAGTTTCCCGAGGGACTGGGAACAGATATCGTTGTCGGCGCATTGATTGCAGCCACCACAATGCTTAGCCCTTCAGTGGCAGGTCAATCGTGTCCAAACCTGCCGGCTTGTAGCGGGCAAAGCGAAAATGTAGCGCATCCGTATTGGAACGTACAATCCGTGGCATAAAGCCGAGCGCTTGGCTGGCCATTAGGCAGCAATCGTATGCATCATCCAAGGACTCAAAGAGAAACACATATTCACGGCCTTTTTCGCGGTGAACAACAAGCTCCTCACCTTCCGTATCAGGAACTGCCAAGCAGAGTGCAGTGCTTGGAACTTCCTTTACCTGGGTGAGGGTGGGGTCGGTTGGGTCTTCAAAAATCATAAACTTGACTCACTTCACACTGGTCGTTGCCAGCGTTGCTTTCACGGAGACAAGTGGTTGCAAGCGTGATGCCACAGAAGGCAACTTTTAGCCTATGGTGCACCAATGACATCAAGTAACATTTGATTCTTTACCTGCAAAATGTACTGGGAAAATATATAGATGTTAACAACAATAGGTGTGTCAAGTGGTGGAATAGAGGTATGACTTAGACACTGTCTAATCTGGGCGAAACATTATGTTTACAAAAGTAATGGTGAGGCTATGACTACGTCATTTTGTTTTCAAAATATTCATAGCAGTTGCCCATGCAACGATCACCCTAAGAATCGTCAACCATCTACCGAATATACATGCTGATAGTTCTCAGAACTTAACGAAGTGTGACAATCAGGAGTACACATTTGCTTAGTCTCGCATATCCATTTCATTCATCCCTTCAGGGACCTTCACCACTCATCGGTGACTGGCAGGGCAAGCTCAATACAGGAGCCATATCCCTTCGGTTGGTATTTCATATCAAGGCCGAGGCATCGGGTACGCTGTCCGCCACGATGGACAGTCCGGACCAAAGCGCTTACGGGCTTCCCGTGGGCGATGTCACATTGGATGGCAAATCTGTAAAGCTTGTTCTACCCGCTGTCAATGGGACATTATCCGGAACACTGAATGACACTGGAACGGTAATCACTGGACGCTGGGAGCAGGGAGGCGCATCCCTTCCAATCACGCTCACATTCTCAGAAACTCCTATTCTTCCTGTCAAGCGACCGCAGACACCAGAAGCGCCCTTTCCGTATGTTGAAACCAGTGTTACTTTCCCATCCCTTACGAAAGGCGTAACCCTTGCCGGTACCCTCACCGTGCCGAAGGGACCTGGCCCGTTTCCAACAGCCATTTTTGTCAGCGGCAGCGGTGGTCAGGATCGTGATGAAACGTTACTTGGTCATAAACCATTCCATGTTCTCGCTGACCAGCTGGCCCGACTAGGAATTGCATCCCTCCGCTATGATGACCGTGGTGTTGGATTGTCAACCGGGGACCAAGGTACCGGGTCATCCAAGGACTTTGCGGATGATGCAGAAGGTGCAGTCCGCTTCCTGAAAACGACCGCTAATGTCAAACGTAACAAAATCGGTTTTGTTGGTCACTCTGAGGGTGGTCTGATTGCTCCGATGGTGGCGGCGCGCAACCCTGATGTCGCATTTGTAGTGATGCTCGCTGGACCTGGAGTGCCCGGTAAGGATGTCATCCTTAAGCAATCCGAAGCCATCATGAAGACAATGAAAGCATCCCCCGCTGACATTAAGAAGAGCCGTGACTCGCAGCTACGAATCATCGCTGCGGTCGAGGGAGTCATTCGAAAGAACCCCAGCAACCCGGATCCCAAACAGCTTGCTGCTGCGCTGAAAAAGGAAACCGATGCCCTCATCGCATCCCTTTCTCCGGCAGATAAGGCAGAAGCTCAGAAGAATCGTGCGATGGTGGATGCTCAGGTACAGCAATATGCGACACCATGGTTCCGGTACTTTCTTTCGTATGATCCAAGAACAGCACTTAGAAAGGTCAAGGTTCCTGTTCTGGTAATGAATGGCGAAAAGGATGTACAAGTCATTGCATCCCAAAACGTCCCGGAAGTCGAAAAAGCCCTGCGTGCAGGTGGAAACCAGCGTGTTACGGTTCGTCTGATGCCAGGCTTGAACCATCTCTTCCAGCATGCGGTTACCGGAAGCCCTCAAGAATACGGAACGATTGATGAAACATTTGCTCCGGAAGCCATCAAGGAAATCACCGCATTTATTCGTAGTGTCAATCGATTGAAGTAGCCTGACATACGTACATAAAAACGGGCTCCCGCTTTGCGGGAGCCCGAATCACTTTAACTGGTCGTCAAATTTTGCTACTGCGAAACGCTGTAATCCTGCCGCCGCCCTATATGGTTTCGGCGCTCCCACGCATTCACAATTTCCAAACGGCTTCGCGCTGCTGTGTTGGCATCGTAAACGGCACCGCGCAATGCACTGAGGTCTGCAAGCGCACGCTCTTCATCCGACATCCGGTACCCAACACCCGCCATCTGCACGGGGGCACTGACCTGTGGCGGTGCGTAAATCGAAACCCGTGCGGAAACAGAAGGCACCGATCCTCCAAATCCCGGAAGCGCTGCATTTTCATTGATGCCACCCGCCGGTGACCAACCCTGTCGCGGACGGGAAACACGTCCACTTCCTCCACTTCGCGCAGCCTCTTCGAAGTCGCGCTCTTTCGCCTTGCCGAGCGTTATCATCACAATCGTACCGATAATTGCCAACAATACAGCCATCCCGCCGTGCTGCAACATCGGATGCGTCCACCATGGGTCACAATTGGCACAGCGGCCATCCGCACCACGGCGCATCCCACAGTCAACACACCATCCACTTTCCATCATGTGATGCATCACTGGTGCCCCTGCACATTATTCGAAAGCGATATACCGGTTGATGGTTCGGCTAGATGCTCGGCCAGAGCATAGACTTCATCCGATGTCGGTGCGGACAGCCTTGGAAATCGCTTGAGTAAAATGGCTTGCAGGGAGCCCGCGACTGGAACACCAATCAGCATCCCCACCAGGCCAAACAAGCTGGCACCTAGCAGGAGAGCGAGCATCGCGAACAAGGGATGCAAGCCTATCCCACCACCTACAATTCGTGGCGTAACGACATTGTCAAAAACCATGTTAAGTGCAAAAAGGAGCCCAATCTCGGCACCAACCCAGGCAAACGGGATATGTCCGATGACTCCGACTGTCACAGTCAGCAGCGCTGTTCCAAGAAAACCAACGTACGGCACTGCATAAAGAACACCAGCGACAACTCCTACAAGCAACGCATAGGAGCGGATGCCCGGTGCAAACAAGCTCATCAGCAACAGCGCTGCTGTCGCAACGATGCCATATAGCAGCGACACCTGAACCATCCCGCGCAGGTAGTTGCCGAAAATACCCCCAATCTCACGAAGGGTGTCCACAACCATTAGGCGAGATGACTCCGGGAGCAGAAATAGTAACCGCGCACGTAACTTCGGGAGGTCACTGAGGAGCGTAAATGCGACAATTGGGACCAGAATCAGTTGTAAAACGTTTCCAAGGCCGCCAACCAATGCATTTGCGAAGTTTGAACCATACCGACGTGCAAGCAATGTGAGCTGTTCGGAATACTGGTTTGTAACATCCTGCAGCGAGGCGGGAAGAGCAAACGGGCCAATCTTCCGATGAGATGCAAGCCACGTGTCCGCCCAAGCCTGAAGTTCTGCGGGGCCATCGGATGACACCCAGTCCATCAATGCCCGTACCTGAGCTACCAGAACAGGAACAATCAGGATGATGAGAGCTGCAAACACCAGGAGAAAACCGATGCCAGAGATAGCAACCGCAACAGCTCGCTTCCCACGTGTGACCCGATGGATGTGCTCCAAGCGGACGACAATTGGATCGAGCAAGAGTGCACAAATGCCTCCGGCAAGGAATGGCGTGGCAATCGAGAGCAGAGCCTGACCACCAATATAGATGGCAAACAGACAAAGCAACGCCACCGCGGCGCCCGCAACGGCAAAAAAGCCGCTGCGAAATGCGTGCTGTGGCGTTGTCATCGACCGTTCATCCAGTGAAATGGAGTTTATGACCTAGGCATCAAGGCGTGCGGCAAGCTCTTCTTTCGTCTTCTGGTAGGCATCCCTGCCCACTTCGACGGAATTTGTAAGGCTGTCACGGGTCCGATCAGCCAGTTCTTTCGCACGGGTCGCGAGCTCCGAGGATGCATCATTCAGGCGCTCAATTGCTTCATCGGCCTTTTCTTTGATGTCGGATCGCAGCTCTTCGCCACTCTTTGGTGCGAACAACAGCCCGAGAACGCCACCAATGGCAACACCTACAATGAGGCCTGCAGCAACACCCAGTACTACCGAGCTGTCATCACGATCTTCATAACGTGCCATCTTATAACCCTCCAACAACCCACATCATCGGTGTAATCATCCACGCGTTTCAGGTTTGTTCTATCCTCTGTGTAATGGTTCCACCACCCAATACCCAATCCGTACGCTCTCTGGTTCCATAAAAGACTGCAGCTTGGCCCGGAGTGACCGCACGTAATGGCTCATCAAAGAGAACATCCACCAAACCATCCGCGCGACGACGCAGGACAGCCGGCTTGGATTCCATGTTATATCGAATCTTGACCTCACAAGGGATACCTTCTCCAACCGGCGGTTCAGCAAGGGAGACCCACGTTAAGTCCTCAACCACACAGCCCGCAGCGAACAACGCATCGTCATCGCCAACGACAACTGTATTTGTTTCTGCATCCACCTGAATCACATACAACGGAATACTTGATCCGACATTAATACGCTTTCGCTGACCGACGGTGTAACGCGCAATCCCATCATGGGTTCCACGCACCTTCCCACTTGTATCTACAAACTGGCCCGGTATCAGCGTCTCAGGAGCGGATTCCTCAAGGAACTCTGTGTAGTTTCTATCTTGAACAAAACAAATTTCCTGCGAATCCGGCTTGTTCGCGACTGAGAGGCCGTAGTCGCGCGCCAGCTGACGGGTGACATCCTTGCTTGGAAGCTCACCTAGAGGCATTGTCATCCGCTCAAGCTGATGCTGCAGCGTTGCATAGAGCGCATACGTCTGGTCTTTAGAGCCATTTTCAGCACGACAGAGGACGTGGCGACCATCCGCTCCGAGGCCGTGATGCACACGCGCGTAATGACCTGTCGCTAGGTAGTCGGCTCCGAGGGATGTAGCTTTCTCCAACAGAGCATCGAATTTAATGTAACGATTGCAGTTGACACAAGGGTTTGGCGTACGGCCCCTCTGATAATCCTTAATAAATGGCGCGATGACTTTCTCAGCAAACGGCTCCCGGTAGTTTAGGACGTAATGTGGAATCCCGATGCGATTTGCTGTTCGGCGGGCATCCTCAACCGCACCCAGTGAACAACAGCCTGCACCCTTTGTTTCGTGGGCAGATTCCTGCCAGATCTGCAGCGTCACACCGATGACATCATGACCCTGCTCCTTCAGGAGCGCTGCTGCAACAGCACTGTCGACACCACCTGACATGGCGATAACTACGGTTTTTGGGGATGACATGGCATTAAAGTATACCAATTCGCTGCAGTAGTATTGTGTAGACTGCCCTTCAATAGATGTCCGTCCGGCTTCATCAGCCATTCTGAGCAGGAATGTGACTAGAGTACGCATAGCTGCGCTTTCTACGAATGGATTCGCCGAATTATCCCTATGAAAACGCCTATCATGGTATATTGGCTACTGCCAGTGGTGGGTACCAAATGGCATTGGGAGGAAGCACGTGACGCATCGCTTCGTTAAGTTTGGGTTCGCAGGCATTGCAGCTTCGCTGAGCCTTGGAAGTCTTTTGACTGGTTGTGGCGGTGGAGGTGTGGATCAGAACTATCTCGATTCCAGCTCCCGCGCAATTGTCGGAACATACAGCAAGACCAGTATTTCCGCGCTGGGTACACGGGTAACCTGCGGCGACGCCGGCAGTGTCGTTGGTGATCCGAAGACAGAACTCAAGGACCGCAATGTGGTCATTGATGTCTGTACACCGAACGATACCATCACCTTTGCTGAAGATGGCCGCTACACGATCAAGTCCTACGGTGGAACCGAGTCTGGAACATTTACCCGTGACCGCCAGCGCGTTGAGCTGGTTCGCGACAAGGAAAATGGCCGTGAACTCTCAACGCCATACCAGAAGACGGTCTACACCATTACCGGTTCCGGAAGCGCGTTTGTTTTCACCCCGACCGCAGAACCTGTTGGATATCAGAAAATCGATCCAGCCGGAGCTGCATTCAATGTAGACAACACGCCTAACTATGACAACCTTGCGCCCAAGGCAAATGCAGATGGCACACTTGCGATTCTCTGGTTGCCGAATGCGGATTCAAAGCCAGTTCTCAAGAATGACTTGACCATCGTTCCAGAGCTGATCGCGGATGCCAAAGAAGCAATCGATGCCCGTGGCTTCTCCAAGCGCTACGTTGTAACGTACACCTTCGGTAAGAAGTAATACGTATCGGTTAGACAAATCTACCAGCCCCCGCCTCCGGCGGGGGCTGGTTTGCATTTGTGATCTGAAAGGCAAATTTTGGATTCGATCCAACCTGATGCATTTCGTTCATCCTCAAAAACAACCATAAACGCATCAGGCAATGCGCTTCGAGTATATTATTGCCATGCAACAAGCCAGCATGGTCGCAACCCCGACGACCCTTGCCACTTTGGTCGGACAACAATCAACTATCGCACAAACCACTGCCACCTATCCCCTGACACCACGTGTTCTCCAGCTCATCGGGAAACTAACACTGGATGAAAAACTCTCCCTCGTTCGAGGAGCATCCGATCCAAACAACCTTGGGCAAGCCGGCTACATCCCCGGTGTTCCGCGCCTCGGAATCGGGCCGCTCCGACTAACCGATGGCCCGGCAGGCATCCGTGTAGGCAAACCCGCAACCGCGATGCCGGCTCCCGTTGCGATGGCAGCCACATTCAACCCGGACATTGCACAGCGTTTTGGTGCAACGGTCGGCAAGGAAGGACGCGCTCTCGGCCAGGATGTCCTCCTCTCCCCGATGGTCAACATCGTAAGACAACCCGGCGCCGGACGTAACTTCGAGACCCTCGGTGAAGATCCACTGCTCGCTGCCTCCCTTGTGTCCGCACAGGTCAAAGGCGTTCAGCAAAATGGGCTCATTGCCACCGTCAAGCACTTTGCTGCCAACAATTTCGAAGAGGGTCGAATGGGCATTGATGTCCTGGTCGACGAACGCACTCTGTACGAAATCTACCTCCCTGCATTCGCCGCAGCTGTAAACGCAGGGGCAGGCGCGGTGATGGGGGCTTACAACAAGATCAACGGAGCTTACTGCTGCGAAAACAGTGCCTTGTTGGACACTACGTTGCGACAAAAGATGGGCTTTGGCGGGTTTGTGATGTCTGACTGGTTTGCCACTCAGTCCACCAATGCCAGCATCCAAGCTGGACTCGACATGGAAATGCCCGGCGATGGTATCCGAATCCCTGGACGGGATGGCTTTTTTGGCACAAATCTCCGCAAGGCAATCGACACAAGTGAACTTCCTGAAGTAACACTCGACCGCTCCGTTGCACGCATCCTTGTCGTGATGGAAAAGTTTGGACATCTCGATAAATTAAAGCCAAGACCTGTGTTTGACACAACCGCTGGACGTAAAGCTGCTCGCGATATCGCCGAGGCGGGGGCTGTGCTCCTTAAAAATGATCGCTTTGTCCTGCCGCTAAAGCCGGCAGCACTCAAAACCATCGCATGGGTTGGACTCCCATTCGAACGACCCGTAATTGGCGGAGGCGGTTCGGCTCAGGTCACGCCAACAAACATCACTAGCATCCGACAGCTGCTCAACTCAGCACACGGCATCGACAAGCCACTCTATGCCCCTGGCATCGACACGGATGGCAGTGCGATTCCAGCATCTGCATTTACAAACCTCACCCGCGCAAATGATGCAGCCGCTGCAAGACGCCAGAATCCAGGAATCGGGTTAATGAATGACCCACAGATTCGCACCGCTGATATCAACCATGTTGCTAAAAACGCCCTTGCAGCGCGTATACCCCAGCTCTGGAAAGGCAACCTCGTTGCGCCGGCCACGGGACGATACGGGATAAAAGTCCAAGTGGAAGGCGGACAGGCCAGCCTGACAATCGGCGAAAAGCTGCGCGCAAATGCCGGGGGACTCTTCGGCGGCGGAGCCAGCCTCTATAAAACGCAGGACAATCTGCTTTCAGCAACCATTTGGGTCGATATGGTCAAAGGCCAAGCCATCCCATTCACCCTCACTGCCGCGCCCGGTGGAGGCTTTGGTCCACCGGATCCCAACGCAAAGCTTCAAGTTCGTCTTTCTTGGGTAACTCCCGCACGACAGGCTGAGTTGATTGCAAATGCAGTCAAAATCGCCAAGGGAGCTCCAGCCGCTGTGGTGATGGTCTACGATGAAGGCACGGAAGGCACCGACCGGGCCGACCTTGCGCTTCCCGAGAGCCAGCGTGCCCTTGTGGAAGTTGTAGCCGCAGCAAACCCGAATACAATCGTGCTCCTGCACACGGGAGCACCCGTTGAGCTACCGTGGCGGGGTCGCGTCCCGGCCATCCTCCAGCTCTGGTACCCAGGGCAAGAGGGCGCGGCTGCCACACTTCGCCTCCTAACTGGCGCGGTCAGCCCAAGCGGAAAGCTACCCGTCACATTTCCAGAACGCATCTCCGATGGCCCGGTAACAAAACCTGAGCAATACCCAGGAAAGAACGGAGCCGTCGTATATTCCGAAGGGATTTTTGTTGGCTATCGACACTATGACAATGCACGCAAGGTGGTCGCATATCCGTTTGGCCATGGTTTGACTTACTCTCAGTTTGCTTATACGCGCCTTCGGGTTAGCCACTCCGCTGCTGGGACAAAGGTGACATTCAACATCCGCAATATCGGGGATGTCAGCGCTACCGATACGCCGCAGGTCTATGTCACACGACCGCAGCGTGCACCCGTGATGCTCCCGGTTCGCTGGCTTGCTGGCTTTAGCAAGGTCACATTGGCAAAGGGCGAGAGCCGGGATGTTACTATCACCCTCCCACCGACTGCGTGGCGCTACTACGATGACACCGCACACCGCTGGCAACGCCTCCCCGGAAACCCAGTTGTGGAAGTCGGACAGTCAAGCCGCATTCTCCTGCTTCGCTAGAAGTCTTCGTCCGCGGTCGACATCTTCCGCTAGAATGGATGCATGTCGACCGCAACCCCTTTCCCGATTCTCGTCAATGGCACTTGGTGTGCATCCGCTGATCCAACCGGTACCTTCCAAGCATCCAATCCCGCCACCGGCGAGATTCTCCCCGGGACTTATCCCGTTTCCGGCCCGCAGGATGTCCATGCAATCCTGACCGCAGCAGCGGCGGCTAAAGTGGCGATGCGCGGTCTTAATGCCGAGGTCCGGGCGCAGTTTCTGGAGGCTTACGCAGCCAACCTCGAAGCAGCAAAGGATGCGCTGGTTGCCGCGGCAAATGCCGAGACTGGATTGCCCGCAGAGCCTCGCCTTGGATCGGTTGAGCTACCGCGCACCGTCAACCAGCTCCGCCTCGCTGCAAAGGCAGTTCGTTCACGCAGCTTTGCGCGCCCTACCATCGACACCGCAACTGGAATTCGTTGCCAACAGGAAGCCCTCGATGGCGCCGTACTCGTCTTTGGCCCAAACAATTTCCCGTTCGCCTTCAATGCCATCGCCGGGGGTGACTTCGCCGCCGCAATCGCCGCTGGATGCCCGGTCATCGCCAAAGTACATACATCCCACCCAACCACTAGCCGCCTCCTCGCTGAGTGTGCCGTAGCCGCCGCGACGGCAACGGGTCTTCCCGCCGGCGCACTGCAGCTCGTCTACCGCATCGCGCCTCAGCTTGGCTTCGAAATGGTCGAGAGCCCTGCGGTCGCATCCGTTGGCTTTACCGGCGGCCGTGATACCGGGTTGCGCCTCAAGGAAGTCGCCGACCGCCACGGTAAGCCTGTCTACCTTGAAATGAGCAGCGTGAATCCCGTGTTCGTTCTGCCGGGTGTCCTTGCAGAGCGCGGGGATGCCCTTGCGGATGAGTTTGCGGGCAGCTGTATGATGGGAGCCGGGCAGTTCTGTACCAATCCGGGCTTTGTTGTCCTCCCTGCGGGGGATGCCGGTGATACGTTCACCAAGGCAGTCATTGGCAAGTTCTCCGCTGCAAATCCGGGGGTTCTCCTTGGTAAGGGCGGCAGGGATGCGATTTCTGAATCCATCAAGACTCTCACCGCTGCGGGCGCCACGGTCCGCTGCGGCGGAAATCCGGTTGCAGAGCCCGGCTATCGCTTTGAGAACACCATCCTCACGGTTGATGCCGCAACCTTCCTGCAAAACCCTGAAGCGCTCCAGACAGAAGCATTCGGTCCGGTCAGCTTATTCGTTATCGCGGATGACGCAGCACAAATGGCCGCTGTTGCCGCATCCCTTGAAGGAAACCTCACCGGAACGATCTATTCTGCTGCGGATGGCTCTGATGATGACGCCTATGCGGCAATAGCCCCAGTTTTGCGAGGTAAGGTTGGCCGGCTTTTGAATGACAAGATGCCGACCGGTGTTGCGGTCAGCCCGGCGATGAACCATGGTGGACCATTCCCCGCGACGGGTCATCCGTACTTCACCAGCGTCGGACTTCCGGCCAGTATCGAGCGCTTCACGATGCGCTGTTCGTACGACAATGTGCGTGCACATCGCCTGCCAGCCGAGCTTCAGGATGGCAATCCGCTTGGCATTTGGCGCTACGTGGATGGTGATTACACCAACGCATAGTTTAGACATTACGTGTGACAAGGGAGTCATTGAGATGCAAGATAAGCTGTTTCAGCCTTTGTGGGGAGCTAACATCCCCGGTCAAATCAAATCGGATGGCGTTGAAACCGACATCACCAAACCTGGTGAGGGTTTGGTGATGGGCAAGCGCGTCGCGCGCATCGCTAATGTCTCGATTCCGGGAATTGCAGTGTATGCACCACCGAAACGAAAACAAAATGGTGCTGCAGTGGTGGTCTGTCCGGGAGGCGGCTTTAGCATTTTGGCGATGGACCTTGAGGGCACAGAGGTTGCGGCATGGCTCAATAGCATCGGAGTCACGGCGATCGTCCTTAAATACCGCGTCCCGACAGGTAGCTTCGACCCAAACTGGCTTGGGCCAACCATGGATGCCCAGCGTGCCATTTCGATGGCGCGGAAGAATGCAAAGGAATGGGGTATCGATCCCACACGTATCGGAATTCTGGGCTTCTCGGCTGGCGGTAAGACGGCTGCGATGGCAGCGCTCGCATGCGGAAAGCGGCTTTATGCGCCTCAGGACGATGTGGATGCAGCACCTTGTAATGCTGACTTTGGCGTCCTGGTATATCCGGCTTACTTAGTTGACAAAAACAATCAGTTGAATGCCGAAGTCAAGGCGACAAAGGAATGCCCTCCGATGTTCTTTGCGCACACAGCGGATGACCCAGTCACACCGCAGAGTACGCTGGTTCTTGCCGGTGCTTTGCAAGCGGTAAAGGTCCATGTCGAAGTGCATTTATATCCAAATGGCGGTCACGGCTACGGTCTGCGACCTGATAAGACAAAGCAGGTCACAAGCTGGCCAGAGCGGTGCACGGACTGGATGCGAAACCGCGGAATTATTCGTTGACGACAACCATAAATGACATCGGGTTCTTTCTGGAAACGCTTCCTGAAAACAAGCGGGCGGACATCAGTGCGCTGAACGATTGGTTTGCCCAGCTGTTTTCTGGTGAACCGGTTCAATTTTTTGATGGCTTGGATGACACTGGAAAAGTAGTGGCAAATCCGACCATCGGATACGGGAAGCACACGCTTAGTTATGCCAATGGCGCATCCAAAGAGACATTTAGACTAGGCCTCAGTGCGAACAAGACTGGGATTTCTGTTTACGTGATGGGAATCAAGGACAAAACATTACTGAATTCATTGTTCGGAGACAGGCTTGGTAAGGCCAAAGTGACTGGCTACTGCATCCGTTTTGGCAAGCTTGCGGATATCAACGTGGAAATCCTGACGAATGTCATCGCAAGTGTTAGATAACTCTGCGTTAGGTTAGGAAATGGCGTTATGACAGTTTTACGCAGTCCCCGCTACACGGACCAAAAGTCGAGAATTCGGCTTGTCATCGTTGCCGCAGTTATTCTTATTGGTGTCGGTGTGTGGGTTTCAACCCAGCTGGGCACGGATCGCTACAAGGTTTCGTGTGCCGTCTGCGGAGGGGATGGCATGATTGCCCGCCCGGATGACTGTACACGTTGCAGTGGCACTGGACGGGTGATGCCTTAGCGACCTGAGAATCTCAGGTTGTACATGATGAACATCAGAGCTCCCCAATGGGCAAGCGTGGTGATGCTTCCGAGTGTGATGGCGACAATAGCGTGTGCTTTGCCCGGAAGCTCTGGTTGCGCTTTGATGGCATTCCATCCGCGGATTCCCCGCCATATAGCGATAGGGCCAAGACCCAGTCCAAAGACGGGCACTAGGCTGAACACTGAAAGGTAGTAACCCATCAACGCCTGTTGGTTTTTCGTCGGAATCAGGGTTTCAAGGGCATCTGGAGTGGCATCATCACCAATCGTCTTACCACTTTCGTATCGCTCTGTTCGTGCGGCTTCCTGTTGTACCCATCCGGGCGCATGGCGCCTCGGAACGCCTCCGTGTTGTTGTAAACCAGACATATGTTGACACAATGCCATGGTTGGCGGTCACCCTGCAACTGGAAATCCTGATCCGCCTTTCGATTCACTTTTCAAATCTGTGTGCTGCGTTGACCACTGGCATAAATCCTGCGGAAATGTTCAATCAGGCTGATACAGGCTGCATTAGGAAACAGGTGTGTATGTCAATCAAGATTATCGTGTTAGCGGCTGGACTGGGCAAGAGGTTCGAATCCGATGCACATAAATGTCTGGTCCCACTACAGTTTGGCGAAGGTACTCTTAGTCGATTGCTTCGTCAGATCGTCCAAGTGGGTTATGAACAAGACATCGTTGTTGTCACCGGCTATCAGTCACAAGAGGTCCGCTCTGTCGTGGGAACGGTTTCGCCCGGTGCGACCACCGTTTATAATCCTGATTTTTCTAATGGATCATCACTGACAAGTCTGAAAGCGGCTGTAAATGCCCTATATCCAGATGAAGCAGTCGCCGGCGCCTGGGTTTTGTTTGCCGATACCGTCTACCAACTCCAAGCCTTAACCAGTGCGCTGACCCAGCCTCGAAGTACAGTGACTCTCATTGGAATGGAAGAAGAGCACGGCGCGTTGGATTCGATTGGATTGGTGAAGTGTTCTGATACAAACACACTTCAGGAAATCGGCCCTAAGCGTGCTACGGGTGGCTTGACGATGTTGCCCGCAGTTTTTTGGCCACGTAATCGCTGGTCCACTCTCATTGCCGGTGAGAGTCATGGCTATAGGTCGCAATGGGAGGTGCTTCGTAGCTGCGGACCATTAGATGCATTGGTCGAGGTCGTCGCAACAGACTCCATACGGGATATCGACACGACAGAGGACTTAGAGCGCGTTAAAAAGTCATTGGTCACTGGCGATGTGGCTGCGTACTTTAAGGCAAATATCTGTAAAGAAGAGCGAAGTAGGGATCTTCCAGACCAGATTATTGGTGCAAATTATGTCAAGACATGTCAATCAGAGTGGCATGCCAACGTTGAGAGTTCGGCGTTGCAATGGATAGCAAAGCAGACTGCCGGAACAGTTGGTCCAATATTTGCTGTTAGAACTGGCCAAGTTGTTGCGACAGAATATATCAAAGGTATCCGCCTGTTTGACTTGTTCCGACTATTGAAAGAGGTAGGTAAAGCCGAACCCTCACTTACATCCAAGTCAAACGATGTTGGAGTTCGCCTACTGCAACGAAGTCTTGACAACTTGTGTCAAATTCAAACGTCGCTGTTAAGCTGGCCATTGTGCTCATCAATGACTCCATATCCATGGACAACCCATATCAACGATCTTCTGGTTGCGATCTGCAAAGCACTCGAGCTACCACCACTCAGTACTGGCACCCTGTGTGAGTTAGCTCAGCTCGAGACCGAGTGGTCCAATGATGTTGTCGTTCCATTTCGGGATGCGACGCCAAAGAACATCATGGTCGAGATTCCAGAATTGGTAAGACGTGGGCACCATGAAAGCAAAGACCGGGTTAGGTTGACAGCAAACTGGCTGCGTAAAAGTGATCTTGCTGCCGTCAGAATCGTTGATTATGACTTTACATCCGCTGAACATCTCACATCACCTGAAGATGACATCATAAGCCTTCTGGCTCATCAAGGATCAATTCACCTTGGTATGCAATTGATCGGCAATGGCAGCGACGACTGGTCACTAGCATTGGCAGAACTACCAGTCGCGCTGGGGTTGCCATTTTCGGTGGACCGAAAGCGTACAGCCCGGGCATTACTCGTACGGTACTTGCGATTTGGCGGACGCAAGTTGATGTACCGCCTGGTGAATCCAGCCGGATATCAAATTCGCTTTAGAAACGACTCACCCAACTATTACTTCAATGCACTCCCACAGCATTTATGTAAGCTTGATCCGGAATTCAGTCATCAATGGCCGAATGTCCTCACGTTGCTGAACACGATCGCCGATCGCATTAATCACCTTCCAAAATGGTCACCTACCGAAGCTATTGGTGATGCTTATATGAAGAACCATGGTTCTGGTTTGACGTACTGGCAGGAAAGCCCCGTCGAAGGCTCGCTACGGAAATCGAAATGAAAACGGACATAGCACTGACGTTACATCAACAGACTCTACTTCAGAGTCGGTTACTCAGTTTCATGCCAACGGAACGCGATTCAGGAACAACCGGAAAGTCACACGACATTGACGAACTCATGCGAACTGTCTTGGCTAAGCCGTGGAGGCGGACATCCGTTGACAACGAAACGGAGGCCGATATCCGAAAAAAAGTTACAAGTGCCGTACGTCAATCAGAGCCAATACGCTTTGCATTGCCATTTGGTGGTTACAAGGGATGGCGAGCACGTTGCTTTCCTCACATCGATTGGGCAGAGGTCTTCTGGCTGGAGTATCTGTTCAAATTTGCGACGCGAATTGCCGAGATATATTCGCCCGGTGTAGAAATCACTCTCAGCTACACAGGTGGAATTCTGACTTGGATGAACAACCTTCCGCTGGATGCAGTCGAGGTGTATCAAAACGAACTGTCCCGACTGCTAATTTTGATGTCCAGTTCAGGCGTTCGATTTTTGATGGAAGATCATAGTCAGCTTTACGGAGATGCTGATTCTCTGATTGCGGTTCTGGACGAGAGAGCAGAGGGTTTACCGATGCCAACATTACAGGAACGGTCGAGTGCAGCAAGAAATCTCTATCCCCTTCACGGGCAGGCTAAATGGACACCGGATGACCCAGAAGTCGTGCAAGCTGCACGGCGATGTTCTGCTATGCTTGCACTCGATCATCGTAGAAACTTTAATAAATTTGGTCCTCGCATACAGATTACGCACATTCGCGGAGCAAGCCTCTCGTTACACCTCGGAAGTACACGAAGTTCCGTTGCGCAGCCTTGGGTTTCCAGTGGGTATTTGGAATGGGATAGTGCAAAGTCAGCTTGGATTGAGCGACTGGCAAACACGGATACCTGGCCGGCTGATGTGCAAGAAATCCACTTAAACCACCCTCTGGCAGAGTTGTTCCCTACGCTTCAGTCAGTGCCGGTTTTGGCCAGTTAGCGTCTATGACCATGCGGCTTGACCAATCTGAACTTGATGCACTGCACGATGTCCAACGCGACCTCTTGGTAGAGTTCGACACCGTTTGCCGACAGAACGGACTACGTTACCAGCTGGCAGCAGGGACACTACTTGGAGCAATCCGTCACGGCGACATAATTCCATGGGATGACGATGTTGATGTCATCATGCCACGGGATGACTATGAACAGCTGATGTCCATAGGGCAAAACGTGTTCAGCAAAGACTTGTTCCTACAGACCCGCAAATCTGATCTGACGTATAAATCACTTTTTGCCCGGTTGAGACGAAATGACAGTGAACTAAGATTTTCATGGGACAGGAGTGATACACACAACGGAATATTCATCGATATTTTCCCAATGGATTTTGTGAGTCCAAATTCTATACGAGGACACTTACAGCGGTTGTTAATTGCAGCACTTCGCATCGGCGAGCGCGTAGCATACTACATTCCGGATGACAAGACATCCGAAGGGATCCGCATGAGTAGAATTAGTAAACGGATTATTTCGAAGTTTTTTACATTGGTGCCGCTTGACGGGTATTTGTCAATGATTGAAGTTGTAATGGCTTGGTACCGTTCCCAAAATACCGGTCATGTTGCTTGCCTTACACAGCTTACGCCATCGCAGTTATTGAACGCCGAGCGCATTCGGCCAGCCAGTGAGCTCATCGATTGCTGTCGTGTTCCGTTGCGTGGAAATCTCTTTCACGCACCAACAGAATACGACGTTACACTCACGCGACTATACGGAAACTATATGGAGCTTCCTCCGGTCAGTCAGCGAGTAAACCCGCACCCTATCGCGGGATTTAAGTTACCTGGTCAACAAGCTGACGATCATAGTCAGAATAGAGGCAGTGTCGTGTAAACACTATTCCTTCGAAAGTTACACAATCTTTTCTTATGCAACTCTTACGGTGCAAGTACCGCTCAACAAACCTTGATTCTGGTAAGTAAATCAGTATTCTGCTGAGCGAGCATTCACGAAAACCCCAGTCAATCACGCTTTCCGCAATCATCCGACCATTTCCAAATGCCCACGGACACAAAACCGGCGCCAGCTCCGCTTCTCCATCTTCAGGTTGAAGCCCACCCCAGCCTGCATAGTGGTCATCGATAAAGAATGCCCACGGACCGTATCCGTATTCCCGCCACAGGGCTTCTTTCCCGGAGATAAAGCCTTCGTATGCTGCATCATCAAATACACCCGTGGCAAGTGGCAAATGGCGGCGCACGCCCACGTCATTCATTTGTGCGATGACCAGTTCACGTGGAGCACTCGCAATCGGGCGTAAGTCAAGCTTTACGTCGTCCATAACCAAATTCTATCGATGCGCTCGAGGGATAGAGCTCACGAGTTACATCGTTTCTGTTAAACAATAGACCGTATCTTACATCAACGAGTTGAAACCATTGTGGTACATCTGAGAGTACATTTGTTAGGCAAGCGGACCAACCATTGCACGTTTGGCATTAACCGTATGTCAACAAAACAAGGGAGAGTGAATCGGATGTTAGGTCGTTTCGGATTGTTCACTGCTATTTTTCTGATGACGATGGGAGCCGTACGAGCGGAGGAGACGGTCTGGGTTTCAACATCAACTCCCCACGTCAAAGTATCCAAATCAGGGACATCCTGGAAGTTCGAAACTGCAAAGGCAACTTGGTATGTAAAGCAGGGCGAACGCCTGCCCGCACATCTTCAAACGGAAGCAGGCAAAGTCCTTCGCGCTGGTATTAAGCCAACCGGGAAGGGCAACAAGCGCTGACAGGATAGTCCGACAAGTCATCCGGTAGGGTGGAGGCGGTACACTGATGCCGATAATTATGGGCGACAGCAAGGCATTCATCTCCACCCCCCGCGAAGTTTCGAAGAAGCGACCTGTCAGCGAGCGCATCCATGACTGGAAGGAAGTCTACCTTCCGATGGCACCGGACACGCTGAAAACACAGGCATCTCGCTGCATGGACTGCGGCGTTCCCTTCTGCCACAACGGGTGTCCACTGGGCAACCTTATCCCGGACTGGAATGACCTTGTCTACCGCAACCGCTGGAAGGAAGCTATTCAAGCACTTCACGCAACCAACAACTTCCCTGAGTTCACTGGCCGTCTCTGCCCGGCACCCTGCGAAGATGCCTGTGTGCTATCCATCAACAGCAAAGCAGTTACTATAAAGACCATCGAGCAACGGATTATCGACCATGCCTTCGAGCAGGGATGGATTTTTCCAGAGCCGCCTGCACACCGTACGGGAAAGAAAGTAGCTGTCATCGGCTCCGGGCCCGCCGGTCTTGCCGCTGCGCAACAGCTCAACCGTGCAGGTCATTTGGTGACGGTTCTCGAGCGTGATGACCGTATCGGTGGCCTCCTTCGTTACGGAATCCCTGACTTCAAAATGGACCGCGCCGTGCTGGACCGCCGGCTTGAGCTCCTTGAGGCTGAGGGCATAATCTTCCAGACCAATGTTAATGTCGGCGTGGATGTCAGTGGCGAAGACCTCCTTCGCGACTACGATGCCGTCCTCGTGTGTATTGGAGCCCTGCGTCCACGTGACCTCGATGTCCCTGGACGGGAGCTCAGCGGCGTACATTTCGCGATGGATTATCTCACCCGCCAGAACCGCGTGGTTGCTGGGGATGCCGTCGAGGACCCAATCGATGCCAGTGGCAAGCACGTTCTGATTATCGGTGGCGGTGATACCGGCGCTGACTGCTACGGAACCGCTATCCGCCAAGGCGCAGCCAGCGTTCATCAGTTCCAGATTCACCCGGAACCCGGTACGGACATGCCAGACCTCAACCCCTGGTGGCCACAGCCAGCCCACATCCTCAAGCTGGGTCCAGCCCATGAAGAGGGTGGCGAACGCGTCTATGGCATCCATACAACCCACCTAAGTGGCGAGAATGGTCACGTAACGGGTTTGCACACCGTGGATGTCGAACGCGTCGGCAAAGGACCAAGTGGCGAGCGGCGCATCGAGGCCGTCCCCGGGTCTGAGCGTATCTTCCATGCAGACATCGTACTTCTGGCGATTGGTTACAACGGCGCAGAACACCCCGTCATCAATACGTTCGGTTTGGATGTGGATGGCCGAGGGAATATCAAGGCATCCGATGACTACCAAACATCCGTTCCAGGCGTCTTCGCAGCGGGAGACTCCCGCCGTGGTCAGAGCCTCATCGTTTGGGCGATTGCCGAGGGCCGCGAAGCCGCACGTGGCGTGGATGAGTACCTGACGGGCAAGAGCCGTCTGCCACTGACACACGTCGTCGAGTAACACTTTTCAGCGGACAGATGTTCGCAAATCCTGTAATGTCGGGGTATGTCCACCGTATCCCGACATCCCGACCTTAAAGGTATCCTAGACACTTGGCGTGCCCAAGAGCTTCTTGCATCCGCACCTGCCCGCATTGATCAACATCGAAAGGGCAACCTAAGCATCCGTGTAACCCGCCCGGATGGTTCCCCGGCACCGGATGGCATCCGCGTCAACATCCGCCAGAAGACCCACGCCTTTGGCTTTGGATGTGCAGCGCTTAGCCTCCATTCACACGCTGAGCCCGCCGCTGAAGCGCAGTATCAAAAGCTCTTCACGGATGCGTTCAACTTCGCGACAATCATGACCTTTTGGCATGACATCGAGAAAGAACAAGGCAAGCGGAACACAGAGCTTCATCTTCGACGTGCAAAGACCCTCAAGGCCGCGGGTATTCGGGTCAAGGGACACCCGCTGATTCTTCCTGGGGTCTGCCCTGGGTGGGTTCCAAAGGATGCGGATGGCGGCCGGGATGCGGTTAAGGACTGGATCACGTATATGGTCCGGACATTTCGTGGTGTCGTCGATACATGGGATGTCACGGGCGACATATGGACGGCGGACAACCAGAAAAATGGCATCGGAGCTTGGGTGCGTAAGGCTGGACGTCAGCAGGTCTTCTCGGATGCGCTGCGCTGGACACTGGCGGCAAATCCGAAAGCGACTGCGCTTTACAATGACTTTGCACTCGACAATGCCTATGTTGATTTGGTACGCGGGGCGGTTCGGGGTGGTGATCCGCTGCATGTTCAAGGGCTTGAGGCGCACATGGATGGAGCAGGGTGGCTTCTCGAACAGCTGTGGATGCACTCAGATACGTTTGGGAAGCTGGGCCGTCCTCTTCACTGGTCTGAAATCACCGTAAATAGTAATGACCTTGGGGCGAACGGCCCGCAGACCGATGTGAGTACCCGTAGTGGTGAGGCGCGTCAGGCTGAGTATGCGGATGCGATGTACCGGCTGCTGTTCTCTCATCCAAATGTGGATGCGATTTGCTGGTGGAACCTCGTGGATGGCGACTGGGGAGGAAACCCAGGCGGTTTGGTACGTCGAAATCTGACGCCAAAGCCATCCTACGATGTGGTTCGCCAGTTGGTTCACGAGGAGTGGAATTCGACGATGACGAAGCGCACCGATCACCGTGGGGAGGTCGCGGCGCGCGTGTTCGCTGGAGATTATGAGATAACGGTTGATGGAAGCGATGGTGGTGCCCAGACCGTGGATGTGACCGCGGGCAAGGCAACGCGGCGCGTCACGATAGGTCTTGAAGTTTAGCGGAGTAACGATCGTCTCAGCATTGGGGCGATGCGACTACATCGCGCCCATCGTTCCGCCCATGGCCTGTCCACCCATGGTTTGGCCCTTTGAAGCGTCCTCTTCCCACGCCGGGCGCGCAGCGCACAACGGGTCGATCCCGCGCAGCATCATCCCCTGACCACGGCTCTCGTGTGTCCGAATCGTTGGCGGGTCTGTGGGGTCACGCATCTGGATGAGCAAGGTTGTGCGTGACTCATCGGATGTGTTGATGCCGCTGCCATGAATGGTTAGGTAGGAGAAGAAGAGTACATCCCCTGCATCCGCCGGGCATGGGGTTGCCGTTTCCACCGAATATTCATCCGGGTCCAGGTGCCAGCCTCCATCCCCGAGGTGTGGTAGCATTCCAAGCTTGTGCGATCCCGGAACGACGCGGACGCAGCCCTTTTCGACAGGCGCGGAATCGAAATGGATAATCGCCGCAATCATCGAGTGATTGTCATGCGGGAAGTAGGGCGCATCCTGATGCATCGGAAATGGCGAGCCCTTCTCGGCTGGCTTGATGAACATTTTTGTGTGATGTAGCTGAACGTTTGGGCTGCCGATACAGTCTGCGGCACAGCCGGTGATGCGGTCATCCAGAATAAGCTGTGCGAGCTTGCCGGATTGAAATTGCACATCGTGGCAGTGGCGGAGCTGCGTGACTCCACGTGTTCCGGCACTGCCCCACGTTGGGTCCTCGATACCACGTAGGTCAGCGAGGCGTGTTGCGAGTGCGTGGCACTCATCCCGGTAAAGTGATGCCTCAGCGGGGGTGAGGAGGCCTTTGACCAGCACATAGCCGTTGTCGCTGTAAAACTGCTTCTGCTCATCCGTCAACATCGTAGTTACCTTCAATTGTCCTTGCTGGGAGTTTCGATAGTTTAGCGCGAACGGGAGCGTTTTTCGCTGGCTGATTCCACCGCAGCCGCAGGTTTCACTGGGATAAAGGGGCAGACGGGGGCAGGAGAGAGCCCTGCGTGAACATTGCATACAGCGCGCTGATTTGAAATCAATACATTTGTTAAGCCTAATGAAAATGACTTAAATCATAAATTTTGCGTTGATTGCTCAATTATTCCGATTAACGTACGTAACACACGGACTTTCTGGGTTTGCGATGTCAGGGTGAAACCACATAATGAGATTGTAAGTATCCTCACCCTACTGTTGTTAACTCATGGCACATCGATATCAGCGGAAACCGCGCGTACTCCTAATCAGTCACTCCTGCCGAAAGGCAGTTGAGGGACATCCGCGTGCCGCTGCTCTTCATGCCCTCGGGACGGTAGATCTCAAAGTCATCACGCCCCGCACCTGGCGTTTCTACGGCAAGTGGACGGGAGTTGAACATCCACATCCATCACTGTTCCAGATGACCGACCACGCTGTCGTCTTCCCCTGGCTTCCAGTGATTGGGTCTCATATGCATACCTATGTCGGTCTCCGGCATATTCTCAATGGCTTTCAACCCGATATCGTGGATATCTGGGAAGAGCCGTGGGCGATGGTTAGTGCGCACGCCACACACCTCATCCGGCGGGACTACCCCGGCACGAAGATTCTGTTGGAAACAGAACAAAATCTTTACAAAAAGCTACCTCCGCCATTTGCAAACTTCTGGCAATATTCCTGTCGTGAAGCCGATTACCTTGTTGGGCGTAGCGAGGAAGCAGTGGATGTCTCAAAGGCGTATGGGTACAGTGGTGAAGCGGCTGTCTTACCAAATGGCGTCGATACCACCCAGTTCCACCCACGGAACCGCGCCATCAGCCGTGTCCGCTTTGGTATTCCGGATGAGCGATTCATCGTCGGTTACGCTGGACGCTTTGTCGAAGAAAAGGGCCTGATGGATCTTTTGAATGCGGTTGGCACATCTGATTCGAGAGTCCACTGTTGGCTTGTCGGTGGCGGTCCTCAAAAGGATGAACTGGCAGCACGCGCTGCACAGAATGACCTTCAGGGACGTGTGCACTTCCTGCCAAACCAGAATCACACCGCACTTGCGGAAATCATGAGCGCCTTTGATGTGTTTGCGCTTCCGAGTCGAACTGTAGGCAACTGGAAAGAGCAGTTCGGCCGAGTGATTGCTGAAGCTGGTGCCGCCGGAATAGCCGTCATCGGATCTGATTCTGGCGCTATCCCGGATGTCATCGGGGATGCGGGCATTGTCTTCCCAGAGGGTGATGAAAAAGCGATTGCAGCTGCTATCCGCACGCTTCACGAACAACCAAGGGTTCGTGCTGAGTTTGGCAGAAACGGTCGTCGACGCGCCGAAGAGCTTTACTCATGGCAACCCGTTGCAAAGCAGTACAGCGATCTCCTCCTCTACCTTGCAGACTTGAAGGAGCGTCCTGACTTCACACAGGACATTGTTTAAGGATTATAGCTTTAGGTAGCGCTGAAGGCTCATCAGCGAACCAACCATCCCCAGCAGGACTCCAGCTCCAATAATCGCACCACCGACGGGTAAAGGCGCTATTTTGGCCGCGTACATTACGATAATCGGAATCGGCTCAGTCAGCTTCCGGACATAGAATCCCGCACCATAAAGAATCAGGCTGGCTGCCAAGCCACCTGCAAGCCCGTGAATCATCCCTTCGAGGACCAACGGAAGACGGATAAAGCCTGCGGTCGCGCCGACGATTCGCATGATGTGAACTTCGCGGCGCCGGGCGTGGACGCTCAGGCGAATCGTGTTCATGACGACGAGCAGCGCGCCACCCCCGAGGAGAAAACCGCCGATAATTCCAAGGTTTCGCAGAAAGTCACCAATGCGAACGACGGTGCGCAGCTCATCCTCAGGGACATCCACACTCTCGACCTCACCATGCCAGGACTTTGCCTGAAATGCGACATCGGCCGCAGCCTTAGGATCGCCGAGCTTTACCAACAACGTATGTGGGAAGAGATTCGGGATGCCCGTTGTGTCAATAGGCATCGACTTCATTTGCGTCTTGAACGAGTCTTCACGACTGATAAAGATGACCTGTTTGACACCGCGGATATCGAGTAGCTTTCGCTTGATGGGCCCAAGCTCGGATTGCGGGAGATCTGCGCGGCAGAAGACGCGCACCTCGAACGCATCAACCGTTTTTTGTGCGAGGTGTCTCACCTGCCAGGCGGCGATCAAAAATGAGCCACAGAGGCTGAGTGCCACCGCAAGGCTGGAGATAGCGGCGGCGGTCATGATGCCGTGGCGCATCAGGTTTACGTAGGCTTCGCGGATTAGAAATGGGATAGACCGGATCAATTTGCTTCCTCCTGGTCATCCACGCCGTAGGATCCAACCGCTTCATCCCTCAGGATACGTCCACCGGAGAGCGCAACAACGCGCTTCTGAAGCCGGTCGACCGTGGATTTGTCGTGGGTTGCGACGACGACGGTAGTACCGCGCGCCGCGGTTTCCACGAGGAGGTCCATGATCTCGGCGCCTGTTTTGGGGTCGAGGCTTCCGGTAGGCTCATCGGCCACAAGGAGCGGCGGGTCGTTGATCAGCGCACGCGCAATCGCCACACGCTGCTGTTCGCCGCCCGAGAGCTCATTGGGGTATGCATCCGCACGATGCAGCATCCCTACACGCTCCAGCACTTCCGGGAGGCGTTTACGCGTTTCCCGGCGGCTTTGCCCTATGACATGGCATGCGAAGGCAACATTTTCCCAGACGGTGCGGCGTGGAAGAAGTCCAAAGTCCTGAAGAATGATGCCCATTCGGCGGCGCACATACGGTGTGTCGCTGGACTTTGCCGTTGTTAGGTCGCGACCATTGACCCAAACACGTCCGCTGGTCGCGCGTGCATCCATGTACAGAAGCTTTAGAATCGTGGATTTGCCCGCACCCGTAGCGCCCACCAAAAAGACAAAGTCGCCGTGCGGAATCATTAAGTCGATGTCCGTGAGTGCTTTGACACCATTTGCGTATTGAACGCTGACATTGCTCAGTGCGATGATTGGTTCGGAGACAGTCGGCTTTGATTGCGTTCCAGGGGCTGGTGCACCAAGAAGTGATGCCGGATCTGGCGGTGGAGGCGGAACGAGCTCCGGACCATTGTTCTCGGACACGGGACTCTGAACTTCAACCGCAGGAGAGCTTACGCCATCATCCACAAGGCCAAACCCGGATGTAGTTACAGGCGGGTTATCTTCGCGCTCAGACGATGGCGGAACAAGGCCAAACTCAGCCTGTTTGGCAGCAAGCGTTTTCGCCTCACCTGCGTTTGATGATTCAGGCGTTAGGGCTGGGTTTGGGTTGGTTTCAGGTTCGGTCATCATGAGGAAGTCAATACAGGAAGCTCCAATGGCTGCCGCACCAGGTTTGGTGAGGCTACTTCCATTAGTACATCCAAATCATCAACAATATTCCCCGCGATTCCATCATTCGTCAATGCATTAAGAGAAACGTTAACCACATTCCCAATCAACACTTTTGGAGCCGTACACGTCACCCGTATATAGTTCGTGGTGTAGCCTGACAATGTTCCCGCGGAGCCCTCGGAGTTTTCGAGGAGAACCGGCATCGTTCTCCCGATGTACCTCGCGGCAAAGCTCCGCGTGGATGCATCCACAACGGCCTGTAGCTCCGCGTGACGGCGTTTCTTTGTCGCATCATCGACATCATCCACCATGTCTGCAGCCTTTGTCCGAGGGCGCGGAGAATGGCGGAATACGTGAGTCTTCTGGAAACCAACCCGCTGCGCAAATGCCAGCGTGTTCTGATGCATTTCTTCCGTCTCACCCGGATACCCGACGATGAGGTCAGTGGTGATTGCAACATCCGGGATACGTTCGCGCAGCTTTGCAACCAGCGCCTCATAAAACTCCGTGGTGTACGGACGGTTCATGGCCTTGAGGATGGTGTCATCCCCGGATTGACAGGACAGATGCAAGTGCGGGCACAGGCCCGGCGTGGATGTATAGGCATCAATCACCGAGTCGATCACTTCGATTGGCTGGATGCTTGAGAGGCGGACACGGTCGATGCCTAGCTGTGCAGCGACTCCGCGAAGGACATCCGCGAGCAGCTCGCCACCGCTCCCCGAATCGGGCCCATACGCTCCGACACAGACACCGGTGACAACCACTTCGCGGCAGCCCGATGCGCCAAAGTCACGCGCCTCAGCAATCACATCAGCGAATGGCCGACTCTCAAGCACTTTACGCGTATAGGGAATCTGACAGAAGCCACAAAAGTGCTCACAGCCATCCTGAATCTTCAGCGTTGCACGAGTTCGCTTGCCGCGTGGCGGAAGTGTTGCTGGACTGGATGACAGCATGTCAAGATCAGGGCGCTGCGCTGCGACCAGTGCGTATGCATCCATTTTGCGATCATTCGGGATGAGCAGCGTTGCGCCTTCGACCCAGCCACCATCATCGATGACCTGTTGCGAATGGCATCCCGTCATCGCGACGACAGCCGCCGGGTTGTTACGCTGTGCTCTTCGGGCGAGGTAGCGACTCTTTTTGTCCGCGGCACTGGTGACCGAACAGGAGTTGATTACGTAGATGTCCGCGGGGCTGTCAAAGTCTACGAGGGTGAAGCCGGCCCGCAGGAAGTCCTCAGCGATTTTCTCGGTCTCGTACTGGTTTACCTTACAGCCAAGCGTTGTCAAAGCAACGACAGGCATACCGAAAGTCTACCATTTGGGAATATTTCTCAATGCTTTCAGACATCTACAGGAATGATTCTACGAATCCACATTGATGAAAATGCACTACACACGGAATTGACGTAAAACGCTGGCATGTCGACAACGCTCCTCTCCCACTCCGGCCCTATCCGCTGGGGTATCCTCGGCCCTGGTTCCATCGCCCATAAGCTCACAAAGAGCGTCCAGGCACAACCTGAAACACACGCTGTACAGGCGGTAGGTTCCCGAGACATCGCGAAGGCACAGTCATTCGCAAGTCAATATGACATCCCAACCGCACACGGCTCCTATGAAGCACTCTGTGCCGACCCCAATGTGGATGTCATTTATGTTGCAACCCCGCATCCTCTGCACAAAGAGCATTGTCTCCTCGCGATTGCACACGGAAAACACGTCCTGTGCGAGAAGCCATTCACCATCAATGCAAATGAGCTTCAGGAAGTCGTAGATGCTGCGCGTGCCAAGCGTGTATTTCTGATGGAAGCGATGTGGTCCCGTTTCTTCCCACTGATGCACAAGCTTCGTGAGCTGCTGGACACAAAGGCGATTGGCGATGTCCGGATGGTGTATGCAGACTTTGGTTTCAGCGCGACATTCAACCCGGCGAGCCGATTGTTTGATCCCGCGCTCGGCGGTGGCGCCCTCCTTGATGTCGGCGTTTACGCAGTCAGCTTTACATCCTTTGTGCTCGGCGAGCCTGTGCGTATCGAGAGCATGATGACGCCTGCGCCAACCGGTGTAGATGCGCAAGCTGCGTGTATTCTCGGCTACGATGGCGGCGAGCTCGCATTGGTCTCGACGGCTGTGACGACGAATACACCGTGGGAGGCAACCATTCTTGGGACCAATGGAAAGATTCGCTTACATGCGAGTGCATGGCATCCAACGAAGATGACGGTGTCCATTAGTGGGCAACCGGATGACCTTCAGGAATTCGATGCACATGAGACTGGGTTTTACTACGAGGTTGAGGAAGTTGGAAACTGCCTGTGGGCTGGAAAGCTTGAGAGCGACATTCTTTCTCTGGATGAGTCGCTGGGCATTATGCGGACGCTTGACCGCATTCGCGCACCGTGGGGATTGAAGTACCCAAGCGAAGCCTAGTTTCTGATTTGGCAATGAGAAACCCCGCATGGTAATCGCCGCGCGAGTTTTTTGCTTTTGTTACATGATGATCTTCAGCTACGCACTTTAGGAAGTTGGAAACTGCCTGCGGGCTGGAAAGCTTGAGAGCGACATTCTTTCTCTGGATGAGTCACTGGGCATTATGCGGACGCTTGACCGCATCCGCGCACCGTGGGGACTGAAGTACCCTAGCGAAGCCTAGTTTCTGATTTGGCAATGAGAAACCCCGCATGGTAATCGCCGCGCGGGGGTTTTTGTCGTTGCCGTCTATTCGGAATCAGTCGATGGCGGTGGTTCCGATTGAGAGAGCTCAACTTCGACTGACTCTGACTCCGTTGGTTCGACTTCGACGGAGGAATCATCCAGCACCGAAGGTTCATCTACAACGGATTCTGCATCAACGGGTGCTGAGGCATCACCATCTTCATCAACATCGACGCTAACATTCCGTAGCTCTTCCATCCGTTGGCGGAGGATTGCCGCCAGACCATCCGGGTCATCCGTGCCAACCCACACTTTGCGACCACTCGCAAAGACCACTTCAATCGCATCGTGGCCGCTAACATTAAACAACCATGCATCCCCGACCCAGCGGATTCCGTAGCCGGCGTACCATGGAACGGTTCGCTCTGTAATCTGCGTGATCTCGCTAAGCGGAAATCGGAAGGCAAGTAAGCCAATACCATAGCGAACCGTAAGCGTGTTCTCAGTGACAATGGTTGTCAGCTGATAAAACACCACCTGTAACGCAGCGATCATTAGCAAAATGCTCTGAAACTCGCCACGCTCGCCCGGAGTAAACGCTGCGACAAGCGCAAACCACACCGCCATCGCTGTGAGGGCAAAAACAGTGAACCAGCCAAATTGACGATGAATGTACATGAGAGGTAACGGTTAACTTTCGGTATATAAGCCTACCCTACCCACACAAAGTGTCAACCGGCAACAATCTCAACATTTGCACGCGGAACAGTCACTATTTCGCCTGTAGAGTTCAATTTTGCCTCCAAAACGCGAACTTCAGCCCCGGAACCTACTGTCACAAGGTGATGAGGCAGTGCCGTAACGGTCGCAAGAAGTCCAAAATAAGGCTCACGGATGATGCGGATATTCGTTCCTGGCTCCAATGAAAAGCTTGGCACGACTTCATCCGCTGATGTTCCACCTGCATTTTCGCTGTCATCTGCAACGATGACTTCCGGGCGAATAACTCCCGCACGGATTTGCGTGGCTCCGCAAATGCTCGCCGCTCTTCCGACTAGTGATTTCAGGAGGTTGAATGTCCGGCCGGCCATCGCAATCGTACCAAAGCCTTCAGTCAACACCAATGTAAGCGGTATGTCCTCATGTCCAGTGATTGCTACGCCGATATCGTAACCAAGATAATCAACGAGGTCTTTGTCAACAATTCCACCGACAACAATGCCAGTGACGCCGAGCTCGTGTGCTTTACGCAGCGCTTCGCCGCTCAGGTTGGAACCGCCAACAATGATTTTGCCGGCATGCTCCGCCGTAATCATGTCTGCGGTTATCGGTTGATCCGGACCGGATGTAATCATCATAATTTCGCCACGGCGTTCGCCGCCAATGCCGAAAATACCCTGAATTAGCGCGCCGTGGGCTTCGATGACAACACCTTCGCCATCAAGGACTTCAACAATCTTCCCCGGGATATAGGCATCCACTTCGATCGGCGTTGGGGCCTCACGGACGCCGACATTTCCTGTGATGTTTGAGATCAGCTCAACGGTACCTGTCGTGTTGGACTTGCACTCAGACTTGAATAGACCCCACATCCCTTTGGTAACGGCAACAATATCGCCACGATTCACTTTGTCACCGACCTTGACGGTGAGGAGTGCGGGGACTTCGCTGGGTTCGATGCCAAGCTTGCTTGCAACCTTGATGGGCTGCATGATGCCCGGGAGCTCTGCACGCGCTACTTTGTCTGCCGGGGACACCCATGTACCAGTAGTTGAGAGTACAGTTCCCTTAAGCGGCAAGCGTCGCGTTTTGATAATGGTAGTCCGTGCACTGACGGTAAGTCCGGGTGTGTATGCGCCACTCATCTATTTTTTATGCCCCCATGCGAGGTGATAATACAGCAAGGATTCCGTGAATCCTTCTACCTTAAAGTGGGCTTTCATGTCAGCCCTAAGCTCATTTTGTGTCAGGCGGATAAAGTAGATGCCTCCGCCGTGGTGACCTTCCCGCTCACTAAACATCGATTGCGGGAAACCCCAGCGATACGCGGACATCGCAAATCGCCCGCCCGCCGCCTTGCTCTTACAAACACGTGCCATATGCTCTATCGCCCCGGCACGCGTCGCAGCCGTCGGGATGTGTTCATAGACACCAAAGCTACCAACGCGATCAAAGGTATCGGATGCCAGCGGGAGCATCGATAAATCGGCCTGCACGAAAATGACATTTTCTGACTGTTTCGGGCTCAGCTTGGTCTTCGCCACTCGCAGTGACTCGCGGGAAAAATCCACACAAACCATTGCTGAGCAGGCATCCACAAATGCAGGGGTCATCCGCCCCGTTCCGCAACCGCCTTCCAGCATCACATGCGTCGCTTGGAGATCGAGGAAGGCCAGTGTCGTTGGAACCTCGATGCTGGTGAACAGCTTTAGGCCCATCATTTTGTCGTAGCTTCCGACCTGCGCATCCCGCGCCGCCATCTCGCTACGCTTCTCACGCAGCATTGGATCTTCAGGCGTCTCATCGGTACGCAGCGCATCCGGGAGCACATTCGGAATACCATCCACCACCTGGTATGTTCGACCGCAAGCCGTTTGCAGCGTTGCCTGGTCATCGATGCCATTCCAGCCGGTCAGCGGGTTTCCCGTCTCGGGACAGCGCAGCAGATTTGCCAAATCCTGTCGATTCAAATGCTCATTCTCTTTCCGGTTGGATGCAACTTTGCAGCGCTTTGGGATGGCGTATGTTAGCACACCGCCTATGACGCCTGCATTGAACAGACCCTATAGTGTGCCTCCTACAAGGCGGTCAAAGCGGGTTTCGTATTCAGCAAACAACGCCTCGATGGGCTTTAGGTAGTCTGTTTCACTTGTATCGAGAACCCCAAGTTCTTCTGCACATTTTGTGGCAACCACTCTAAGGGCTGCACGGCGCTCAAGGATCTTTGACAGCTTCTGATTCAGCGTCGCGCCTGTCGTTTGGCCGAGCTCCATGGTGATGTAGACATCCGATGTCTTCAAGTAACGCTCCGTCAGCGATAGTGCTTTCAGGTAGCAAGCGATTTTGACATCCTTGGATGTCTCCGGTGCAGCAGCGATTTTTGCATAAGCAAAGACAGCATGCGTTTCGGTCAGCTCCGGAATAGCCTTGACTCTTCCAGGCAGTCCTTCTTCGACATCGATCAGCTTCTCCCAGGTTGCCAATGCATCCGCCGTATCCCCCGCTGCCTCCTGAGCTTCCGCAAGCGCACGGAGTACCTGTTGGTTGTTGCGGTCGCGCGCGACGGCATTGGATAGTGCGGTGATGCTTCCTTTGAGGTCACCTTTTGTCTCGAGTGCCTTGCCAAGAACGTAGTAGCGCCGTGCGGTTGGCTCGAGGTTGACCGCAATGTCTGGATGTCCGGTAGATGCGGTTGTGGATGGATTTTGCGGCCAGCCAGTTGCTCCCGATGCCATCACAAGTCCAAGAACGGCCGCGATACCGAATCCGGGAGTGCCAAAACGGGAGCGCCCGGCGGTTGCGAGGGCACATCCGATGGCTACCCAGAGAATCAGCGCATTCCCGGGGATGGCGCTTTCTGAATCTAGGAAGCCACGCGCTGCGGCAACGATGATAACGACAGGGAGCGCCGAACCATGGACATCCGATGGGGCATCGGTTCCCTTTCGTGGACGACGGACCTGACCCGCAAGCGTCACGGTAAGAATCAGGAGGATTCCCAGAAGTGCAGGGAAGCCGCATTCGGATGCAAGCTGTAGGTAGCTGTTATGGGCCTGGCCTGTCCACTCAACAGTAGCGTATTGACCGTATGTATTTGCAAAATTGCCGGGCCCATGCCCGGTGATTGGGCTTGCCTGAATCATCTGGATGGTCCCGTTCCAGGTCTCGCTCCGGAACGCACCGGAGTGATCCTGCGAGCTTCCACCTGTGGTTCTGGCCAGGATGGTCTTGCTTTGCGTTGCAGCACCGATAACAAAGAGCCCCAAACCGATGGCAATCCACTTGATGGGTACCCGGATGCCATCCCGAATGAAGGCAACAAGTAGGGTTAGGATTACGCCACCAACTCCGAGTGCGATTCCGCCGCGTGACCCTGTGGCGACGAGTGCAGCACCGAGCATCGCGAGCGAGAGCAATGAAGTCAGCCGGCGTGGTGTGGCGGTCGCTCCGAGGAGCTGCACGATGACAAAAGGCAATGCGGCACCGATATAGCCTGCAGCAAAGTTGGGTGAGAAGAAGGTTCCGACGCTTCGGTGCCCGGCATCTGGCGCGCTGATGGCTTCGAGGAGGATACTTCCGGCGGCAAGAGATGCTCCAAGCTGGATGACATCTACGATGCGCTGGCGTTGTTCAGGGACCAGCCACAGGCCAGCGGCAACAAGGCAGGCAGCGATATGGGTAAAGATATCCAATGTCCCGGGAAGCATCGTCCATAGGAAGACTTGGGATGTCAGTCCTTTTGAGTGGATGAGAAGGGATGCGACGGCGGAGCCACCGTAGAGGACGAGACCTAGCCAGGCTGCGCGCGATGGCCAGCTTCCTTTGAGAAGACTCGGAATACCCGTGAGCGCGGCAGCAAGCAGCATCAGAAAGCGGAGCGCATGCAGGGCTGCATCCGCACCAAACTGTTCACCCGCCGGGCTGCCTCCAATCAGGGGGGAGAGCAGTATAGCCAGAAGGAACAGAACAGGTCCCAGCTTTTTGGTGAGGTTTGATTGTGACTCTGATGTTGACATAGTCCGTTAGTCCGATGATTTCGCTTTGCGCTTTGAAAAGGCCTGGCCGGTGATGATTCGCTTGAGAATCCGAACAGATGCCCGCAGGATGGCCCAAGGCAATACCATCGCCGTTGCCCACGCCGGCGTCCGGGATGCGAAGAATGCTTTGTGTTTTCGCCAGAAGCGCACCATTGCCCGGCTGTGCTCCACAATCATCCTCTCGGCGACCTGATCGCTTGAACCACCGATTTTGTGGATTACATCGATGACGGGCGCATAGACAACCCGCCACCCTGCTTCGTGAACGCGGAGGCTCCAGTCCATGTCTTCGCAGTACATAAAAAACGTCTTGTCATCCAAAGGACCAACCTGTTCAAGACACGCGCGGCGCATTAGCATCGCGCAACCGCTCAGCCAGTCGACATCCAGTGGAGATGCATGGTCAAAATCACGCATCAGGTAATCTGCAGCCGGCTGGTTTTGCGGGAAGAGCTTGCCTAAGTAAACATTTCGGAACAATCCGGCTTGAGGGGTTGGCCACCGGCGACACGAAAATTGCAGCGTTTCATCCGGGTTTATGACTTTCGGACCGATAAGACCGGCATCCGGCGTCGCATCCGCCCACTCAAGTAATGTGTCCAAACCACCTTTGGGTAACATCGCATCCGAGTTCAGGAGAAAAACGTAATCACAATGGTTATCTGCTAAGGCTACATTGTTTCCGCCTGAGAACCCGAGGTTCGCGCCAGTTTCGCGCAGTTGAACATTTGGATATTCGGTACGAACCATTTCCGGGGAGCCATCCGAGCTGTTGTTGTCCACGACGACCACTTCGACGCGGGACATTTCTGCGGTGCTGCCGGCGATGCTTGCCAAACAGGCACGGAGGTCAGCTTTGGCATTCCAGCTGACGATAATCACTCTGACCGTGCTTTGCATCATTGCGAGGCTATTCTATCCGTCGGAAAGAGTGAGCTATGCGTTTGCCATACCGGTGTTCGTACCTGTCTTGTGCGGATGCACGCTTCCATCCAGAGCATTATCGAAAGCAATGGCCGCAGTGAATCCGTAGCGTAGTGTTTCTTCCAAAAGCATGCAAATGCACGCCGGCTCTCCCAAATCGCATCCTTGCGGATGGTACGTGTTGTACCGCCGTGGTCGTGGACAACAATCGCACTTGGGATATATCTAAAATCCCAGCCAGCCTGACGTGCCCGAAGTGCCCAGTCAACATCATTGAAATACAAGGGAAACGCTTCGTCCATCTCACCGATGGCATCCCATGCTGCGCGGGGAATCATCCAGCAGCTGGCCATCGGCTGTACAGCATCCTGTTCACGTTCATAGTCAAACCAGCGCTGTTTCCAGCGATCCAGTTTGGGAGAAAACCTGGCAATCTGAGTCATCTCCAAAAAAGTAGCCAATGGATCCGGGATTCCTGTGATCGCAGTTTGTGTCCGACCATCCGGCCAGACCAGGCGCGGCGCGGCCAGAGACTGCGGGGTTGCGGAAACAGCATTGAGGAGCATTGCCACCGCGGTTGGTTCAACACGGGCATCCGGGTTTAGGAAGAGCAGATATTTACCGTTCGCCGCGCGGGCAGCCTGATTGCATCCTGCGGCGTAGCCAACATTTGCGGTATTTCGGATCTGGGAGATACCCGGGAAATCGCGTTGAACGGCATCAATGGCATCCGGTTTGCTGGCGTTGTCGACAACAATGATTTCCGTGATCGATGCTGTTGAGCTGGCAAGCAGTGCCGTGATACAGCTTCGGAGGTCATCCGGCGTGTTCCAGTGAACGATGCAGACCGAGATTTCGGGAGTCATTATGCCAACCTTGGGGATGCCTTCCCGGTTAGCGTCCGCTCAGTCATCCAGCTCCACAATGCCCGCTTCCCGGAGGACACGTTCGGCCATAAAGACAGGGCATTTTGCGCGGACCGCGAGTGCGACGGCATCCGATGGCCGGGCATCAATATCAATCACGGTATCCGAATTGGATGGCTTCACACGGATGCGTGCGAAGAAGGTGCCTTGCCATATGTCATCAATGACAACTTCCTGAATCTCAGCGCCGAGCCGGTCAATGGTGATTCGTAGGAGATCATGCGAGAGCGGCCGGTCACTCGCTTTTTCGGCGAGCCCCTGAAGAATAGACATCGCTTCGAAAGGTCCAATAAAGACGGTAACGGTTCTGCTTTTGTCATCCCGTATCCGGATGGCGGATTCGCGAATCGGCCGCATCCAAGGTGGGACCTCATCGTTTTCATCTTCATCCGGTGCGGCTTCGAAGACACCCAAAACCTCCACCGGATGAAGGATGCCTCCTTCCGGGTCGTTGACCGGCTGTTCCGGTTCGTTGAAGTCTTCGGGTGTCTCGTCGTCCATCGGGTTTATTCCATCGACTTGGATGCGGTTGCATCCGCCGGTTTAGCACCAACCATCGCGAGAAAGTCCTTATTGCTTGGGGTTTTCTCGATACGGTCAATCAGGAGTTCTGTAGATTCCTTGGTGCCGAGATTTGCGAGGACTCTGTGCAGCTGCCAGATCTTCTTGAGTTCCGCATCCGGGTACAGGAGCTCATCATGGCGTGTGCCGGATGCCTTGATATCTATCGCCGGGTAGATGCGTTGTTCAGAGAGGCTTCGGTCGAGTTTGAGTTCCATGTTGCCGGTGCCTTTGAACTCTTCAAAGATGATGTCATCCATACGCGAGCCGGTTTCAACGAGTGCGGTGGCGATGATTGTGAGGGAGCCACCATGTTCGATGTTGCGTGCTGCTCCGAAGAAGCGTTTTGGTCGGTAGATGGCAGCCGGGTCCAATCCACCTTGGAGGGTTCGTCCACTTGGCGTGACGGTCAGGTTGGATGCACGGCTATAGCGGGTGATGGAGTCTAGGAGGATAACGACATCCTTGCCGATTTCCACCAAACGCTTGGCGCGTTCGATGGCGACTTCAGCAACCTTCATATGCTGCTCAGGTTGTTCATCAAATGGGGATGCAATGACATCACCTTTGACCGAGCGTCGCATATCGGTGACTTCTTCGGGCCGTTCATCTATGAGCAGGACGATTAGCGTGATTTCGGGATGATTTGCCGTGATGGAGTTAGCAATCTGCTTGAGCAGAATCGTCTTTCCAGCCTTTGGTGGAGCCACGATGATTCCGCGCTGGCCTTTACCAATCGGTGCAATCATGTCGATAAAGCGCATCGCGACCTGTTTGGTCTCCCGCTCAAGACGGATACGGGAATCCGGGTAGATGGGTGTAAGCTCATCGAAGTTTGGTCGTAGCTTGCTGACTTCGGTGTTCAGGTCGTTAATCGTATCGACGCGAAGGAGACCATGGTACTTTTCGGTGTCCTTTGGTGCGCGGACGATGCCTTTGACCAGGTCACCATTTCGCAGGCCGTAGCGCTTGATATGGCTTTGTGAGACATAGATGTCATCGGAGCTCGCAAGGGTTGGCTTTTTCCGCAGGAAGCCAAAGCCATCCGCGTGTATCTCGAGCATGCCTTCTGCATCGATGCCATCCACGACTTCTGCATCTGCATCGAGATCTGAGAGATCCATATAGTGGTCACGGTTACCACGACCGCGTTGTTGCTTGTCACGTCCACCGGTGGATGGAGCACCCCCCGGGCGCATTCGGTGTCCAGGGCGCTCGCGTTGCTCGCGTCCCTGACCGATATTGGCATTGTTGTTATTGTTGTTACGTCGGTCACGGCGGTCATCCCGCTGAGGGCGCTCACGGCGCTCTGGCAGGTCATCCGGCCCCGCGGAATAGGATGTCTGCTGGGGTACCGAGCCGCCGGGCGTGGATTCAGCATCGCCAGTTTGTGCACCAGCTGCATCCAAATCCGTTTGCGCAGGCGCATCGTAGCGTGGTGCACGATCGCGGCCATAGCGACCACGGCGCTCCGGGCGAGGTGCATCATCTGGGGATGCTCCGCGGTAATCTGCAGGCGTATCAGCTGGCGAATCATTGTATGCGACTTGTATCGGTGTAGGAGGTGCGGCGACAACAGGTGGTGCAATTACTTGGCGTTCAGGGACATCGGTGATGTCTGGAGGTGGCGCCTGGATCACACGTCGTGGACGACCTCGCTTTGCGACGGGAGCCGCATCGGATGTATCCGGGTCCATGTTTAGCACCTGCTTCAGGGTTTCGGTTGGGGATACTACGTCAGTGGTTGGCTCAGTGTCAGTTGTCGCGGCAGCGCGTCGGGGTCTTGGCATGGATAACTCCAGGGGTGTCCACCTTGCTATGGTGGTGATGGTCTCAAAGGGGTCAGGCAACGGCCTGCTCACGCAGTGAATCGGGCGAAATATGTGTGGAATGTGTGCGGAAGTACCATCACACTGTGGCAAGTTCACGCAGAGTGCCCGACATAAAGCACAGGCATACGAAATATACCACATCCAGCAACTATGCGTGGATTATCGGCATTGGGGGTGTAAATCGTGCTTGAAAACTACCCGCCGCCGTAGATTTCAGGCTTCAGAACACCAATGTAAGGCAGTGCCCGGTAGTTCCCCAAGTAATCGAGGCCATAGCCAACGACATAGGCTTCATCGAGAGAAAATCCGCAATAATCGGGCTTGACGGTGACACCAGCCTTTTCACGCGCATCCGGTTTGTCAAGCAATGTACAAATGCGGACGCTTGCCACGCGGCGCGCACGCATCACATCCGCGAGGTATTCCGCGCGACGGGCCATCGCAGGATTCAGGACATCTTCAATTAGCACTACGTGGCGGCTTTCCACCGGCGCATCGAGATCTTTGAGAATCTTCACCACGCCGCTGATTTTCGCATCCGGGCCATAGCTGCCAACCGCGAGAAAGTCAAACGAAACCGGGATGGACATGGCACGCACCAAGTCGGCGATAAAAATTGCAGAACCTGTCAGCACGCCAATCAAAACCACATCTTTACCCGCATAATCGCGGCTAAGCTGCTGCGCTAGCTCGGCGACGCGGGAAGAAATGTCATCCGCGGACAGGCGAACCGATGCGATATCTGGGTGGAGCTTAATGGACATAGTACGCATTCATTCTACAATCACCGCGGAGCAAGTCCCACCTGTCGCTTAGGGGATAAACGGTCCCGTAGCACCTGACATGGCATCCCTGAGCGCACGCGCCAGTATGGGAGCACGCGGTTCACTGCGTTTGCGACTGCTGTGGATGATTCTTCGACAGTCGATGTAGGCTCCTAGCCAGAAGGTCAGTCCTCGTTGCCAGCGTCGCGCCGTTCGGAGGCGATTTCGCAAGAGGTAATATTCACGCTCCAGTGGCATTTCTGATGTGTTTGCGCTGCCTTCGTGGTGCACGACAACGCTTGGAACCATGAGGGACCGAAGCTTGTGGCGGTGCAAACGGATACCAAAGTCAACATCCTCGTAGTAGAGAAAGCAGCCATCATCCATCCCGCCAACCGCCTCCCAAGCATCGAGAGAAACCAGCATTGCGCACGCCGGGATGTAATCGACATCCTTTGCGCTCGTCCGGGAAAGATTCGAGACTGGATGTCCGGCATAGGCATTACCGCCAGCGAGATTTGGGCCGACCATCCCGCCCGCTGCCCATATTTTGTCCGGTGAATGAGCATCCACAAGCAAGGGGCCTACGGCTCCAACACCGGATGAAGTGCCATCGGCAACCGGGGCTATATGTGGGATCAGACTGGTGATGGTGTCTGCGGGCAGGCGGATGTCAGGGTTTGCGATGAACCCAAGGCGCGCACCGCCGGCGCGCAGAGCCGCCATCCCGATACGGACCGCCGCAGGAAAGCCAATATTCGTTGCCTGTGTGAGAACAGTGACACTTGGAAAAGCGGTTTCAAGGCGCTGTGGGGCATCCGGTTCAACCCCTTGATCGACTACAACCGCTGGCGCTATGAAGTGTGTTTGTTGAAGGATGTCATCGATGCACTTGAGTGTGGTTTCGATGCCCTTGTAGTGAACGATTACCGCACCAGTGCGTGGGATGTCCATGATTTCAGTTAAGCCCTGCTCCGCCATCCACCGGGAGCTCGATGCCCGTGACAAACCCGCCAAGTGGGCTGGCTAAAAAGAGGATGGCACCACTGATATCGGTTGCTGATGCCAGCCGCCGCAGGGGTGTACGCGCGGCGATTGGTGCGAGAAAGTCTTGCCCTTGTGCGTTTGCCCAGTCAGTTGTCACAACGCCCGGCCCGACTCCATTCACACGGATACCCTGAGGACCGAGTTCGCGTGCCGCCTGGCGTATCCATGTTTGTACTGCGCCTTTGGCGACGGCATGTGCTCCGTGCCCGACTACTGGATGTTGCGGTAGGGTTGCGGTGAGGCAGGTGATGGATGCGTTTTCGGATGCAATCAAGAGTGGAAGCAAGGCGTTGACAGGATTTATGACTGGCGCGAGGACAGCGGAAATCTCATCGGCATAGTCAGTAAACGAAAGGGATGTCAGCGCTGCAGCTTCCCGAAAGCCACTTGCGTTACAGACCAGAGCATTCAGTGTGGATGACTTTGCTTGGATTTGCGTCGCCATTTTGGCGCAATCCAATGGATCGCGGAGGTCGGCTGTGACAATAAAGGATGTTGGAGAGTGGAGTTGAACGTGTGTCAGTGTGTCAATCAGGCCCTCGGATGATGTTCTTGCGTGGCAGATGACACGAGCACCGTGCTCTGCAGCCAGGATAGCGGTTGCCTTACCGATTCCCCGGTTTGTTCCTGTGATTAGGATGGTCATAGCTTCAAGCAGTGTTCGATTCGAGCCATTTGTCATTGTGAGATCCACGGGAGCATATCAAATTCATTCTTAATGGTGCGTGCTGTCTTGGCAAGATTCGAGTGCTTTGGGTAGAATACTCGCGTTCGATTCCTGGTGGTGTAACGGTAGCACAGAGGTTTTTGGTGCCTTTAGT
>JBJTQN010000372.1:0-4804 GCA_046075665.1 Armatimonadota bacterium
GAACACGGTGGGCCAACAACCTGGTGATGATGCACTTTGCAAGCTTCACAATGTTGTTGGGACGTAAGAAGGTCCAACTGGTCCTGGCCGCATGCACCGATACGGTTCCCGTACCTACATCACACCCGCCCGAGGAGGCCATCATGGTAAAATCAGCCCGCTATGATGGCACGACACTATCGGTCCGGTGGGATCTGTCAGATTATCTGGCGTCCCGTGGAGTAGTGCCCCCGCTGTCGATGACCTCTTCGTGCATCGGCCCCGGTTCGGTGGGCGCACGCATCCCGCGGGGCGCATATCATCGTCGAAACGTTGAACCGAACCCGCCTGCACCACATGGACTATCGAAACACCCTCAGTCTCCCTGCCACTGACTTCGCGATGAAGGCTGACCTGCCAACCCGCGAACCCGCCATTCAGGAACGCTGGAATGAACTTGGCATCTACCAGCAATCCCTCAGCAAACCCGCACCAAAGGGACGCTTCCTCCTCCACGATGGCCCGCCATACTCAAATGGCAACATCCACCTTGGACACGCGCTCAACAAAACCCTCAAGGACATCGTCGTTAAGTACAAAACGATGGCTGGTTACGAAGCCCCTTATGTTCCCGGATGGGACAACCACGGACTGCCCATCGAAGTCGCCGTTGTCAAAGAGCTCCGCGAGGAGAAAGTCCAGTGGACGCCTGACACCCTCCGCGCACGCTGCCGCGAGTATGCAACCCGCTGGGTGACCACCCAGAAAACCCAGTTCCAACGCCTCGGTATTCGCGGTGACTGGGACCACCCATACCTCACGATGGCACCTGCCTTCGAATCCAAAATCGTCGAGACATTCCTTGGACTCTGTAAGCAAGGCTATGTCTACCGCGGTCTCAAGCCTGTCCTCTGGGACCCAGCCAACGAAACCGCCCTCGCAAACACCGAAGCCGAACACAAAGACCACATCTCGCCAAGCATCCACGTCGCATTCCCGCTGCTCGCCGGCGGTGACCCAAATGGCGTCCTGAATGCAACCCCCGGCGTCCGCGCCCTTATCTGGACCACAACCCCTTGGACCATCCCCGCGAACACCGGTCTCTCCGTACACCCGGACTTTGAATATGTCGTCGTGGGTACCAGCAACCACGGGCCTATCCTTGTTGCGGATGGCCTCCTCGCGGATGTCACATCCAACTGTGGCCTCGAAAATGTCTCCGAACTCCTCCGCTTGCGTGGCTCTGACCTCGTTGGTATCCGCTTCCAGCACCCGCTCCACGCGCTCGATCCAATCTTCGACCGCGAATCGCCAATCTGCCCCGCAAACTATGTCACCCTCGACACCGGTACGGGCATTGTGCACACCGCGCCAGGCCACGGCCCCGATGACTACATCACTGGAATGAAACACGGCCTGCGCGTGCTCTCCCCTGTGGATGGACGTGGACGCTTTACCGAAGATGCTGGACCATTCGTCGGAATCTCAACAGATGAAGGCAACAAGGTCATCCCGCAGGCCCTCACGGATGCCGGAGCGCTCCTCGCCCTCCGCGACTTTTCGCACAAATACCCCCACGCGCCACGTGCGCCCTACAAGCCGCTGATCTTCCGCGCCACCGTTCAGTGGTTTGTCTCCGTTGACCACAATGACCTGCGCCAAAAAGCACTTACCGGCATTGACACCGTCGCGTGGTACCCGCCGCAGGCAAGTAACCGAATCAGCGCCGCCTTCGCCAGCCGCCCGGACTGGACCGTCTCCCGCCAGCGCCACTGGGGCGTGCCAATCGCCATCTTCTATGCGAATGGCGAGCCGGTCTTTGATGAAACCGCATACGATGCGGCCGTCGCGGTCATCAAAGAAAATGGCATCGAAGCCTGGTACAGCATGTCGCCGGAGGACATCCTCCCAGCAGGCTTTACCTATAACGGTGTTCCAGCGAGCGAATTCACCAAGGAAAAGGATGTCCTTGATGTTTGGTTTGACTCCGGATCGACCAGCTTTGCGGTGCTCGACAGTGGTGTGTGGCCCGATCATTCGTGGCCGGCAGACCTCTACCTCGAAGGCAGCGACCAACACCGCGGGTGGTTCAACTCATCCCTGATGATAGCAACCGCCGTCCGCGGCGTGCCTCCTTATCGGGCCGTCGTCACAAATGGCTTTACCGTGGATGAGCTTGGCTACAAAATGTCCAAGTCCAAGGGCAATACCATCGATCCACTCGGGACGATTGACCGCTACGGCGCGGATGTCCTTCGCCTCTGGGTTGGTTCGATTGAGTACACCGAAGATACCCGCCTTGGAGATGGCATCCTCAAGCAGCTCGCCGACTCCTACCGTAAGCTGCGCAATACCGTTCGCTTCCTGCTTGGAAACCTCGCTGGTTACAACCCGGCCACGGATGCCGTTGCGGTGGCAGAGCTCCATCCACTGGATGCTTATGCACTTTCACGGTTGCAGTCATTGATCACGGATGTCACTGCGGCCTACGATGAATATGCGTTCTACAAGGCAACCCAGGCGGTGCTCAACTATTGCAACGTGGAGCTAAGTGCGTTTTATTTGGATGTTCTCAAGGACCGTCTCTACACCGAGCTGCCGGATAGCCAGCTGCGCCGCTCGAGCCAGACAGTGCTTTGGGAAATCTGTTCGGCTCTTTGCCGGATGATGACACCAATCCTCTCGCATACCTGTGAGGAAATCTGGCAGCACCTTCCTGGCACATCGGAGATCGCCATCAGCCCGCAGGTTGCTGACTTCCCAGTCGCGGACCCTGCTAAGGTAAACGCCGAAGCCGAGGCATTGTTCGGGACGATTCTCCAAGTCCGGGATGCTTTCAATGCAGCCATGGAAACCATCCGCGCGGATGGCGGCATCACCAAGAGTGCCGAAGCATGGGCGACAGTGACGGCTCCTCTGGATGAAGCGCACATCGATGTTCTTCGCGAGGCGCTGATTGTCGCAAAGCTTGACCTCACGACAGGAGATGAAATCAGCGTCAGTGTTCAGGCATCCCCCGGTCAGAAGTGTATGCGCTCCTGGTTTGTTCGTGAGGATGTCGGGGCTGATCCAGAGCATCCAACACTCTCTATCCCACAGGCGAATATCGTCCGCGAGCTCATCCGCCGTGGTGCGGTGACGCTGGAACCAGAGGCCTGATGATTCTCGCGATGCACGGTAAGCGGCGCTTGCCGCCGCTTGCCTTTTATGTTTCCGCACTGCTGGTCGCCACACTTGATCAGCTGAGCAAGGCCATCGTGCTTGCCAAAATGCCCCTCGGAGAACCGGGAACCATCCCGCTCATCCCGGGCATTTTTCACTTCACGCATGTACGGAACACGGGCATTGCATTCTCGATGCTCGAAGGGAAGATTCCAGTCATTTTGATTGCAAGCGCGGTCGTGATGCTTGGAATAATCCTAACGGAGCGCAAAGCAGCAGGGCAGCTTGGGCTGGCGTACGGTATTGCATTATCGATGCCCCTTGGTGGTGCGCTCGGCAACATGATTGACCGCATCCGCTTTGGAAATGTCGTCGACTTTATCGATGTTCGCGGCATCAAGTTCGCTATCTTCAATGTCGCAGACAGTGCCATCACCGTCGGCATTGTCTGGCTCCTCCTCCTGTCGTTTATGCAACCGACGCCGCTTGAGCGGGAAGCAGCACAGGATGCGCACGGAAACGATTCGCCCTCCGGCACGGTATAGGCGGTAGGAACCTCACACCATGCACCCAACCCTCTTCAAAATCGGTAACTACCCTGTCCATTCGTGGGGGGTGATGCTGATGATTGCGTTTTTACTTGCGACGTGGCGCGGTTCAAAGTCTGCAAACCGCTACAAAGTTGACCCACAGGTGATTTGGGACTGTGCACTGTATGGTCTGATCGGTGGCGTCCTCGGCGGGCGCATCGCATATGTTATTCAGCAACCATCCTATTTTATTGCCCATCCGCTTGAGATTTTCGCGATGTGGCAGGGTGGCTCGACCAGCTTTGGCGGGTTTATCGGTGGACTGTGGGCCGGAATCGCAACGGCGAAGAAGCGCGGAATCGCCCTCGGGGATGCCGCTGATATCGCAGCAATCGGCCTTCCGTTAGGGTACGTTGTTGGCCGTATCGGGTGTTTTCTGAATGGATGCTGTTTCGGAACACACTGCACGCTGCCTTGGGGGGTCAACCTCCCGGACACGGCTGAGACGGTTGGCATCAACCCGGTGCACCCTGTTCCGATTTACTCCGCCATCTGTGGTCTGATCATCTATGGAATTCTCCATGTGCTCGAGCCGAAGAAGCGCGTGCCGGGCCAGCTGCTCGCGATGTTTGCTATCCTCTATGGCATTTACCGCTTTGGAGTCGAGTTTATTCGTGAAGGTGCAACCGCAAAGGTGCAGTTCGGTGTGCTCACAACTGGGCAATACGCATCCATCGCCGCCGCACTCGTGGGTTTGGGAGCGTATTTGCTACTGGCAAAGCGCGGAAAGAAGACTGCTGCCTGATGCCGCTAGTTGAAGATGTGGATGGTTTTGAGGATGATGAGCTTGATGGCGCAGAGGACGATGCACCTGCTGAGCTGGAACCTCTGGTTGCTGGTACCTATACCTTTGTCGTTCCTGAAGAGCTTAACCTAACACGTACGGATGCGGCGCTGGCAGCATTGCTTCCCCAGGCGAGTCGGGCATCTATCCAACGGTGGTTGGAGGCTGGTGGTCTCGATATCAGCGGGAAGCTGGCGACACGCTCGGCGAATAAAGTCCAGACAGGACAGACGCTCACTCTGCGGATCCCGGAGCTCACTACAAGCGAAATCCTCCCAGAGGACATTCC
>JBJTQN010000373.1:0-3522 GCA_046075665.1 Armatimonadota bacterium
TTCGGCGGTTTTGCTGCGCCTTTAGGGCAGCACATCTACACCGGGATGTATGAACCAGATCATCCACTGGCTGATAAGCAAGGCTTTCGAACCGATGTAATTGAGCTGGTTCGTGGGCTAGGGATGCCCATTATCCGCTACCCCGGGGGTAACTTCGTCAGTGGGTATGACTGGGAGAATGGCGTCGGTCCGAAGGGTGAGCGTCCCAAACGGCTTGACCTTGCTTGGGGGATAACCGAAACCAATCAATTCGGAACAAATGAGTTTGTTGACTGGTGCCGGAAAGTCGGTACCGAGCCAATGCTTGCCGTAAACCTAGGAACCCGCGGCATCGATGAAGCCCGAAAATTGGTGGAGTACTGCAACCATCCGGGAGGGACTGCGCTCTCAGATCTTCGGAGGCACCACGGCTACGCCGCGCCTCATGCGGTCAGGACCTGGTGTCTCGGCAATGAGATGGATGGTTCGTGGCAAATGGGAACCAAGACAGCTGTCGAATACGGACGGCTTGCCAGAGAAGCCTCTAAATTAATGAAGCGTGTCGACCGCAACATCGAGACAATTTTATGCGGCTCAAGTGGGCGCGGGATGTCTACATTTGGACGGTGGGAGTGGGAAGCGTTGATGGAAGCATACGACGAAGTCGACTTTGTATCATTGCACACCTACTATGATGACCATCACGGCGACATGGCGGCGTTTCTGGCTGAGCCCGAGAACATGAGCGATTTCATTCGCGATGCGGTGTCTGTCTGTGATGCCGTGAAGGCATCTACGAAGTCCCGGAAGACCATGATGCTGAGCTTTGATGAATGGAATGTCTGGTTTCCGGAGAACAATCTGATTGACCGCAGTCCAACGTGGCCGGAGGTGAGTAAGCGTGCATCAGATGTTTACGACATGGCGGATGTCCTCTGTGTCGGTGGGATGTTGCTGACGCTACTTGAGAATGCTGCGCGGGTGCAGGTTGCGTGTATCGCGCAGATAGTCAATGTGTTGGCACCCGTGTTGACAGTGCCAGGCGGACCCGCGTGGCGACAAACGATTTGGTGGCCGTTTTCGTTAACGAGTGAATACGGTCGCGGCCAGGTTTTGCACACGCCTGTGGTGGCCCCTGTTTATGATGCGAAAAATCGGGATGCTGTCCCCGTAATCAAATCGGTGAGCATCCTTGCCAATACAAAAGATGGACCGGCATTGCATATTTTCGTGATAAATCGCGAGCCATCGGGTGCTCCCGTGGACGTGGCAATAGATATAAAAGGATGTAACCTGGCTCCGACATTGGTGCATCACTGTATCCACCATGATGACCTTAGAACAGAGAACTTCGCCGCCAACCCAGCGGCTGTCGTGCCATCCGAGACGACTCTGAACGTCGCATCGGATGGCCAGTTATCGGTCAGACTTCAAGGCTGGAGCTGGAACCTGTTTCGTGTGGATGTGAACTCTACGTCTTGTTGAGCTTTTAGAGTATTTGCCGCACTTGTTGCTAAGGGATTATCACCAGCTTCGTTTCCTTCGAGCCACCAGTCGTTGCTGCTGTGACTTTCACACTTGTCTTTCGTGTCACCTTGGATGCCCGAAGAGTGAACGACACTGATTTCAAACCAGCAGGAACGAGGAGTCGTTGAACGGGTTCGATGCCCGCGTTTGATGTTGCAATCGTAACCCATGTTCCGTTAGATGGTGCTGCTTGTGCCAACTCGACCTTTGCGGTTGTACTGGCATTTGACCGCAATTCAGTGTTAGATGCCGACAATTTGGCAACTCCGGGCTGAGGCTTGAGTGTGATGTCGGCGCTAATAGAGCTCGTGCCGGATTGAGCAGTCACTCGCAGCCCCTGACTTTTTGTGACTTCCACTGTACTTACTGCAAACACGACTGATGTTTGTCCTTCGCCAATCTGTACCGTTCTTGGTGCACTGGCCAATTTCGTATCAGACAACTGAATAGCAACTAAGGCACCACCGCTCGGAGCAGCTGTCCTGAGAGTAAGCACTACGTTCGGTGTCTCTCCACCATAAACGGTTGATGGTGTTGCCACTAATGAACCTAGTGGTACCGAACGCCCTGGAGGATCTACGGTCAGCCCTACGGTCTTCGTTACAGTGAGATATTTTGCGGTAATGGTCACTGCCGTTGTTGCCGTAACTGCTTTGCTGGTGACTGTAACATTTGCCGAAGTTGATCCAGCAGGGATGACAACGGAGACAGGTACCGTTGCTGCGGTTGTTTTGCTACTCGTCAACGTCACAGTAGCACCACCGCTAGGTGCCAAATCTGAGAGATTCACTGTCACAATAGCATTAGCCGAACCCCCAATAACGGTTGCTGGTGATATTGTCAAAGTTGACAATGCAGCTGGCGGCCTGACAGTAAGAACATCCGATTTCGACAATCCATTAGCCGTGGCGGTTATGGTTGCACTTACTCCCGCTGTAACGGCTTTGGTTTGAACGGTGATGGTTGTGGAGGTCGATCCCGCTGGAACCACCACTGATGCAGGAACTATTGCGGCAGCATTGTTTGATGTCAGAGTGACAGTTAGACCATCTGTTGGTGCAGCGCTGGAAAGTGTAACGGTAGCGGTTGAAGATGCGCCGCCGATAATGGATGTAGGGGCCAAGGCGATGCCGGTTATTGCCGGCGGATTGACGGTTATTCCCAACGCTTTTGTATCAAGTCCCGTCGAGACACTGACGGAAGCGGTGGTAGCACTCGCAATGGACTTGGCCGTTAGTGTGACTGTGCCAGTTACACTTCCTCCGGGGATGATTATGGATGTTGGACCATCAATAATGTCCACTGACTCTGCCAAGGTCAGCATTAGTCCACCGGCCGGGGCAGCTTTATCAACAACGACGGTCAAAGTGGTCGATTCACCAGCTGCCAATGTCGTCTTTGTTGCAGTCAGCGAATTGATGTTTCGGGGAGCGACAAGTTTCAGTGAGAGTGTGGCATCGGCAAAGCCATTTGCGACTGCTGTAATTGTTCCGGTTGAGTCTGTTGTTTGATCCGTAGTAACGGAAAATGACACTGTTCGTTTGCCTTCCGGAATTACGATTGTTGCAGGAACACCATTTAAAGTCGTTGATGCCTTTAGGAGACAGACAGTTCCGCCCTTTGGAGCATTGACTGTGCTGTCAAGTGTGACTGTTACCGATTGTCCGGCAGCCAGCGATGAACTTGAGGTTGATATCGACAGTGGATTGACAAGCGAGACGGTGTGGAACTTCCCATTTGAACTTTGAGAACCGACAATGATGGAGTCGCCTGAAGTTTCTACGGTGGTTCCTAGTTTCGTAACGCCTAACTCGTATCCATCAACCCATAACAGAAATTCCTTTGAACTACGATCAAAGACATAAACGGCTCCCCAATTCGATATCCCAAGATTCCAAGTTCCCTTTCGTAAGGGGGCGCCTGAAACCAAAAACTTCTCATTCACTGCGATCGAATAACCAAAGTTCATTCGTGGGCCAGTACCACCACTAGTGTAACTGACGTCATCTGGTGCAC
>JBJTQN010000374.1:0-2534 GCA_046075665.1 Armatimonadota bacterium
AGAATCACACCAGCTTTGTCTGCATAGACCTTCATAATCGGCCCGATGGTGGCATCGAGCTCGGCATTCATCATGACAACTGACTTGCCATGTGCAAAAGCATCAAGAAGGACACCGGCTGCGAACTCAACCGTACCCGTGACTTCTATGAGGACATCGATGTTCTTCGCTGCGCAGAGCACATGTGGATCGGATGTCACACACGGGATTCCTGCATCGATAGCAGCATCCAGCTCGGCCGCGGAAGTCACAAGTTGTGTCGTTGTGATACCTGCTTCGGCGTAGGCCTTTTCGGCCCCGCTGAGTGTACGGTTGGAAACGGCGGCAAGAGTCATCCCAGGGATGTAATTGCTGATCTGATTGCTAATGCCCCACGCCATAAACCCGGCACCAATCATCCCGACGCGGACTGGTCGTCCTTCCGCTGCACGCTGTTCGAGGGCTGTGTCAACGATGATCATTTTGCATCCCCGATACCAACAGCAGCCGTAAAGGCCGCGATGTCCTTCAAGCAGAGCTCCCGCGCCGCTACGCCTTCATGGTGATCCCGATACCAGTGCATCGTCGTCGTAACCGCAGCTTCCAATGCCAGACAGGGATCAATACCGAGAACATGCTTGGCCTTTGAAATATCCAGCATCAACAACCCGGCTTCATGCGGTCCGCTGACCTCTGAGCCAAATGCAACATCTCCGGAGCCAAAAGCGCCCTGCGCGATGTTAATCACATCCCGGACGGTCGCAGCCATGTGCGTACGCGGACCGAAGTTGTAGGCACCGGCAAGGGATGGCGTTTCGTGCAGCTTTTCCGCGAGTTCGATATAGCCTCGCAGCGGTTCGAGGACGTGCTGCCATGGACGCACGGAATCCGGTCGGCGAATCGACAAGGTTTGACCCGTGGTCCAGGCACGAACGGCATCCGGAATCAAGCGGTCTTCCGACCAGTCACCGCCACCGATGACATTTCCCGCACGGACGCTTGCGACTGCGACACCGGCATCGTTTAGGAAAGACTGACGGAACGAATTGATCACGATCTCGCACGCTGCTTTGCTCGCGCTGTAGGGATCGTGCCCTCCAAGGGTGTCATCCTCGCGGTACGGCCATGCCCACTCACGATTATGGTAGACCTTGTCGGTCGTGATCATAATGGCGGTGCGGCAGTCCGGGCAGTCACGCAGTGCATTCAGGACATTTGCGGTGCCCATGATGTTGGATGCAAATGTCTCAAGAGGTTCCCGGTAACTGAGGCGGACCAAGGGCTGCGCCGCGAGATGGAAAATGATCTCCGGGTTTGCAGCTTTGATCAATTTCGCTGTGTGCGCGGCTTCGCGAATGTCGCAGACATGGTGATCACAGCACGCTGCGATGTTGGCTTCATCAAAGATGCTCGGTGTCGTGGATGGTTCGAGCGCGATACCGGTGACATTTGCGCCGAGCTGCGACAACCAGAGCGTCAGCCAGCTGCCTTTGAAGCCGGTATGCCCTGTAATAACAACACGTTTTCCATTCCAGAAGCCGGGTGTCATTGCGTTTCCTCGGCGTTTCGCTCGGACATCAGAGACCAGCCGGCATCTTTACCCGACATCCCAACGGGTTCCAGCGGCCACTCGATACCGAATGCAGGGTCATCCCACCGCGCACCGCGCTCGCAGCCCGGAGTGTAGTATTCGCTGACCACATAGCAGATTTCAGCGTCATCGGTGAGGGTGATATAGCCATGTGCAAACATCGCTGGCACGTAAAGAGCTCGGTGGTTGTCGGCGGTTAGCTCAACTTTGATGTGCTGGCAGTACGTCGGCGAGTCGGGTCGCATATCTATGATGACATCGAGGATTGCGCCTCGCGTGCAGCGGACAAGCTTGGTTTCCGTGGCAGGTGCGACCTGATAGTGCATCCCGCGTAGGGTCCCTTTGTCTTTGTTGTAGGAGACATTGATTTGGACGGCATCCGGGTTCAGGCCGATGGCAGCCATTTCGCGGGCACAGAAAGCGCGAGCGAAAAAGCCCCGGTCATCGGAGCGCTTTTCCATTTCGACAATCATCGCGCCGTGTAGTGCTGTTTCCGTAAAGGTCACGGGTCTTACCAGACCTTCCACGGCGCATTGCCGCTGGCCCAGAGCTTGTCCAGTTTTTGTTTGTCGGCGAGTGTGTCCATGGGCTGCCAAAAGCCATCGTGGCGATACGCTGAGAGGCGCCCGGAGGATGCCAAATCTCGAAGTGGCCCTGTTTCCCAGACGGTGGAGTCTTCCTCGATGAGATCGATGACGCTTGGCTCGAGGACGAAGAAGCCGCCATTGACCCATGCGCCATCGCCATCGGGTTTTTCCTGAAAGCTCGTGATACGGTTCTGTCCTCCGACAAGCCCGAGGGCTCCAAAGCGTCCGGCAGGTTGAACGGCGGTGAGGGTTGCATCCGTTCCCTGCGCTTTGTGAAAGGCAACGAGCTCAGTGATATTGACATCCCCTACGCCATCGCCGTAAGTGAAGCAAAACGTGTCGGTTCCGACATAGTCTCGGACGCGGCGGAGTCGCCC
>JBJTQN010000375.1:0-6800 GCA_046075665.1 Armatimonadota bacterium
CACGGTCAAGGTGGTTGTGAAGCAAAACGGGGATGCCTTGTATTTCTCTCGAGCCGGTATACCGTTTCCGCGGACATCGGGGTATGTTGCGCCCCAACAGCATGTCGGTTTGTACGCCTATCGGCACAGCTTTTTATCCACGTTCCCAAACCTTGCGCGCACTCCCCTCGAGCAGACTGAATCGCTCGAGCAGCTGCGTGCTATAGAACATGGATACCGAATTCGGGTCATCGGAACAGATCATGTTCCTGAGTCAGTGGACACTGCCGATGACCTTGACCGCGTTCGTGCATTGTTTGCAAAGGAGTAATTGATGTCTAAAGTGATAACCCGCCGTGTGGTGGTATCTGATTCTGTTCAGATCGGCGATGGCTTACCCTTTGCTCTTATGGCTGGTCCATGTGTGATTGAGAACCTGGAACTGTGCCGAACGATTTGTCGTGAAGTACAAAGAATCACGACCGAACTGGGTATCCCCTATATTTTCAAAGCATCCTTTGATAAGGCTAATCGGACATCCGTGCGGTCGTTCCGTGGAGATGGAATCCAGGCTGGCCTCGATGTACTTGCAGCAATCAAGTCTGAGTTCGGGGTACCGATTGTCACTGATGTCCATCAGGCAGATCAATGTGCAGCAGCTGCTGAGGTTGTCGATGTGATCCAGATTCCAGCCTTTCTTTGCCGTCAAACAGACTTGCTGATTGCTGCTGGAGAGACCGGTCGCGTTGTCAATGTTAAGAAGGGGCAGTTCATGGCTCCCGAGGATATTGCACAGGCTGTACGCAAAGTTGAGTCTACGGGTAACAACCGTATCCTTGTTACGGAACGAGGTGTCAGCTTTGGTTACCATAACCTTGTCGTTGACTTCCGCTCCCTGCCGATCATGGCCGCGACCAGCGGAGTTCCGGTAGTGTTCGATGCCACGCATGCAGTACAGCAACCCGCTGCACAAGGTCATGCGACAGGCGGTACACGTGAGTACGTGCCCCATCTAGCTAAGGGAGCAGTGGCCGTTGGAATTGATGCATTGTTTCTCGAGGTTCATCCAGATCCTAAAAACGCGATGTCCGATGCAGCAACGGTGCTCGATCTGGCTGACTTACCGGCTCTGCTTGCTACATTGAAGAGGATTGAGACTGCTGTAAGTTAGCTATGGCAATGCAATGGCGCCAAGTCCCTGCGGGACTTGGCTGCCGGTTACCCGGCGTAAGTCAAACTTAACGCCTCGAAGGCGTGCATCTGCCAGAACTGCAAATGCAACGGCTTCACGCGCATCGCTGGTGATTCCCAGACGATCCAAAGGCTGGATACGTCTTCCTAGAAGTCGCTCAAGCCGTGCGATGAGGTCGCTGTTCTTCGCTCCACCGCCTGCCATGAAAATTTGTTCCGGTACGCTAGGGAGCTGCTGAAAAGCACTTGTAATGGTCGAGGCAGTCCATTCCGAAACAGTTGCCATGATGTCAGCCGTTTCTTCATCCCCCCACTCCGAGAGAAGTCGACTTACAAATTGTGGGCCGAAATGCTCGCGGCCATAGCTAACCGGGGGTGGGATTGGTTGGTGCCAGCTATGTAAGGCACTTAACATGTCACTGATTACAACTCCACCAGCGGCCACTTCCCCCCCTCGATCGAACAAGTATTTTGTCCGCGCTGCCATCACCTGATCGAGGACCATATTCCCCGGTCCTGTGTCAAACCCGATTGGCGCAGACTTCGGCGCAAGGTAGGTTACATTTCCCACACCACCGATGTTTTGGATTGCAATCGGATGACACAGCACTTCCCGGTGAAATATCAGGCTATCTGCAGCTGGTACCAAGGGTGCTCCCTGGCCTCCTGACAACATATCCGCACGGCGAAAGTCGAAGACGACCGGACACTCAAAACGCCGAGCACATGCATTTGGATTGCCGAGTTGTAAAGTCGATGGAGCAAAACCTACAGGTGCAACCGGGACATGTGCAATCGTCTGGCCATGAAAGCCAATAGCATCAATCATGACCCCTTTAGGCTCCACCAGAGCGGCTAGTGCATCAGAGAATCGCTCACCAATCAACCTATCGACGATGGCTATCACTTGCGCCGTGACATCGGTGGTAGAAACTCTCAGGATCGCATCGCGCTCAGTGGATGACCACGGAAACTCCCCATATGCGATTACTTCGACATCAATGTTGGGTCCACTCGGGCTTATGCGGGTGATTGCTACATCGATTGCGTCCACCGATGTTCCAGACATCAGGCCGGCTACGATGCGCTCCCTAATGGCGTTGTCTTTCAGCAGCACATTGCCACCATTTTTTCAATATGTCCTCGAAGCACTGGATAGGTGTGATCCTCATTACAGTTTGCATGAAGCGTTCCGGCAAGTCTGTCGATGTCAACATCACCACGCCTGACAGCGCGAATCACATTTGCTAGATGGTCACTGTCTCCGACATTTGCAAGCAACCCGTTTTCACCATTAATGACTAGTTCACGCATGTGCGGTGTATCGCTTGCAACAAGTAACTGTCTCGCAAATCCTGCTCGGACGGCGATGGAATAACCAGATGCAAAAGCTGACGATTTCAAGATGGCCAAGTGAAACAGATATGTTTGAAAGGCACTTTCTATTTCACCATCAGAACACTTTAGGTGATAAGCAATCGCTGATGATTTCACATATGCCCTTCGTGCAAAGCGGTCTACTAAGATTCCACATAGCTCTGCTGACCGGGCTAAGGTCAAGTCATCCCGGTTACTATCGCCAACAGAAACCCATTCTCTTGACTTGTTGGCTGAAGGGCGTTGGTTCTGTTGCCAAACGGTCGGAGTCACATCGTGTGCCTTTACTCCTGTGAGCGAATGGAGTATTGGAATGTCGACTCGGCTAAAGCATGTCACTATCGATGCCCGCTCAAGGGCTGATGATAACAACCCATTGATCCTAACACTGCTTGGCTTCGGGATAATACCAAGTGCAACCCAAGGGTTTTGGGCACTGGTCAATCGAATCGCAATACTTGTTGCACAAGCAGCTGGTGCCTCCCAAGTTACAACGCAATCGTTAGGTTTTAGGGTTCTGGCAATCCGGAAGATACACCTAAGTACGTTCGTAATGGAACGTGTTCTATGGAGCTCAGGGACAGAACACACAGACGTGTTGGAACTCTCATTCGTATTCTGAAAAACCCACTGACCCGGTTCAGCCCATGGGAGTACAAGTAAGTTGTTTTGGTGTTGCCTTGCCATTGATGATTCCATCTAGCGGTCAGATGCCGTATTGCTGTGTCCCGGTTATACTTCAACTTAATGACCACTGAAAACATTGTCGTTCAAGGCGGCGTAGTTATCTATAACCCAACGGCTGGACGCGGGCAAGGGGCAATCCTTGTTGAGCAGGCAAAATTGCACTTGGGTGATGCATTTGAATGGGTCCCAACCTTACATGCTGGGCACGCCACCGAGCTGGCAAAGTCGTACGCCGGAAAAGTCCCGACGATTGTCGCTTGTGGGGGGGATGGTACCGTTGGCGATGTTGCCCGTGGAATCTTTGGCACAGACACCAACTTGGGGGTACTACCCGTTGGGACAGGAAATGACTTTGCACGCAACCTCGGGATACCCCTCGATGTTGAACAGGCATGCCTTGCCATCATGGGCGGTACGATTCGCTTTGTGGATGTTGGGACAATCAACGGAAGTATTTTCATCAATAATGCAGGGATTGGTTTTGATTCTCATGTGATGAAGACGATGAACTCAGGTATTCGTTTTCTTCGTGGACAACCCGCGTTTATGCTAGCGATACTAAAGTCAATACTCGTGTATAAGCCATTTCGGTTGACGTTACAGTCGGAAGATACGGAATTCGATTTACCGAAAGCTCTCTTAGTAAGTGTTCTCAATGGGCAGGTTTACGGGGCAGGTTTGCCAGCCGCGCCGGGGGCGGAAGTTGATGATGGACGTATGGACATCTTAGTCGTTGAAAACGTCCCGCCTTTACAAAGATTGGGGCTGTTACTGCTTCTACAAAAGGGGCATCATGTACACGATCCCCGAATCAAGCTGTTTCAGGCACGGTCGATAACGATGAACGCTGTTCCGCCTCAACAACTAAACATTGATGGTGAAGTCCGTGGCTCTACGCCACTCGAAATCAATGTCAAGGCACGCTCGCTTAGGGTGCTTATCCGCTGATGTGTTGTCGTTTCGCGGTTTGCCTTGAACCCACCATGAGCCGAATACTTTTGGGGACCGACACGGTCTGTTATGGCATAGAAGTCGATTGTAGTAAACTGGCCAAGACCTCTTTTCGGAGACGTAGTCGATGAATGTAGACGATGCGACACAGCAGGCTCGACAGCGCCTCGAGGATGCTCGTAAGAAGGCGGTTGATGCGGCTGAGGATGCGCGTATTCGTGTGCGAGATGCTCAGGATGTGGCTGTTTCCGCCGCACGTGAGGCTGCTAGGGATGCTCAGGAGCGTGCGAGAGCGGTTGCTGATGCGATGCCGGCTGGCCTCGCGGTTCGCTTGCTGTCCTCAATGGTCGGAATCCCCCTTCTCCTAGGTCTTGTTTTTTTTGAGATTTCGCCTGCAGCGCCAGGTGTGCTTTTTGTTGTAGCTCTTGCAACCGTGTCGGTTATCGGTGCTGGTGAGTTTTTCCGCGCGATGAGGATGCGGCATTTCCGACCAAGCTCCATACTGGCGTATATCGCTGTGTTCGTTAGCCACTTTGCTGCCTGGAGTGTAAGTCGCTCCGTACTCGAACAGCTCCTGCCAGCACTACTTGTGGTCCTTCTGATTGGAACGCTCATCCATCAGGTTGTTCGCCGGGAAACGGAACCACTCGTAAATACTGGTGTCACACTACTCGGCGTATTCTACGCAGGCTGGCTAATGTCATACCTGATTCAACTACGTTCTTTCCCCGGGACCGTAGCCCCAACACCGTTCCCATCCACACCTTTTGGGGCATGGGTGGTCTTGTATGTGATGGCAATGACTTGGACGACGGATGCTGGTGCGTACTTTGTTGGCCGCCGTTTTGGAAAACACAAACTTGCGCCATCATTGTCACCAAACAAGACCATCGAAGGTTCACTCGGTGGAATTCTGTTTGCTGTTCTGATGGGACTAGCGTGGGGAAGGTGGATAAATATCCCAACCATTCATTGCATTATCCTCGGCATACTATGCGGCGTGCTAGGTCAGATTGGTGACCTGTGTGAATCTGCAATGAAACGGGATGTTGGGATTAAGGATTTTGGTGGAATCATGCCGGGGCATGGCGGTGTGCTTGACCGATTTGATTCACTCTTGTTCACCGCGCCTGTTTGTTATTATTATTTGGTTACATTGGTTGTTGGAGGTAAGTAAATGCATTTGTTTTTCCCTATCCTTCCCGCAATAGTTGCACCGGTTGCCCAGTCATCCTTTGATGAAGCCTACTTGGCGATTTCCGCAGGGGGCATCCAAAAGGAAGGCAAAGCACTCGGCGCACTTGGTACCGTTGCCGGCGATACACGCGTCATTTTGCGCACCAATGGAAGCCGTGCAATCTGGTACGTTAGAGCATCCCCGACCGATGATGTTGCCCTTCGATTTGTGCACCCTGATGTAAAACCCAATAACCCTGTCGTTATCGGGCAATCTGGATGGGTTGCGTTTGCAGAGCAGTTTAACAGCGGAACGGGATTTCGCTGGACAGTAACCAATGATGGCCGTCAAGTTGGAAGTGGAGACTTTGAATATCATTTCCTGCCAGAAAAGTGCCGGTCGCAGGCAGGTGTCCCTAAGGGCGAAATGATCCAGCTCCCCAAAATCACCAGCGCCATATACCCTGGTACAGATCGCGATATCTGGGTCTATGTTCCAAACGGTTATTCCAAGAGCAAGCCAGCATGCCTGATGGTTTTTCAAGATGGTCAATGGGCGAAGAACTACATGCAACCTGTATTCGACAATATGATTGCATCCAAAGAAATTCCGCAAATTATCGGAGTCTTCATTACACCGGGAACGTACGCGGGTGGCCGTTCTAACCGCTCAGTAGAGTACGATACGCTCTCTCCCAAGTATTCAGAGTTCTTGATGACGGATGTCCTGCCGATTGTTGGTGCGAAATGGCCATACCGTGATGGTGCGGAAAACCGGGCGATTGCTGGACTCTCCAGTGGTGCCATATGCGCCTTTACGGTTGCATGGGAACGCCCTGACCAGTTTCATAAAGTACTTTCATGGATTGGCAGCTACGTGAATCTACAGGGTGGCCCAACGGGAATTGGAGGCGGACACAACTACCCGACATTAATTCGCAAGTCGAAAGGTAATCCCAAGAATATTAGAGTCTTTCTACAAGATGGCATCAATGACCTCGATAATCCGTTCGGAAACTGGCCTCTCGCAAATATGCAAATGGAAAAGGCGTTTGCATATAGTGGTTATGACTATAAATCCGTCATGGGGCAGGGTTTCCATTCTGATAGTCACGGAAAGTCCTTGTTACCAGAATCACTCAGATGGCTATGGCGTGGAGTGAAGATTGATTAGGTCTCCACTTTGGTGGATGGCTGGAAAGCGAAACATCTTTAGAGCGTCCACCTGCGTATCCGGAACTCTACAATCTGTCTGGGACTTTCACAGCAAACCGGCTGCACTTGAGGCCCTATCCCCTACAGACATGAAAGTTTATGTGAGTGATAAGAGTTTCACAGTTGGTGAAGGTAAAGCGTTACTTATATGGATGTCGCCAAAAGGGAAGTTTATACGGCTTCCCTGGGTATCCAAATTTGTGGATGTTCACGAACCTTTTAAG
>JBJTQN010000376.1:0-21663 GCA_046075665.1 Armatimonadota bacterium
TGGATTTTGGCCATGGCCAGGTGGTCAGATGATTTTGGCAGCATCTAGTCCATCGGCAGTAAATGCTGTCCTCCTCGCAATCGACCAGAAAGCTGATGTGGAACGAACGACAGACATTGTATTTTGGACGACGGCTATTTCAGCCATTACGGTTCCCATTGTGATTTGGTTACTCTACAAGAGTGGTGGCCAGCTATATCGAGGGACTTAGGAATCATTTACTATGGTCAGAATAAAAATGTGCGGGATGACAAGTGCCGAAGATGCAGTGGCCGCGGCGGAGGTCGGGGCAACATCAATCGGAATCATCGCCTTTGAAAGTAGTCCAAGGTATCTTCCACCATCAGGACTCACGGAGATTCGTAAGGCATTACCGCCATGGGTTGGTGTAACCGTAGTAGCACCAGATGCAGAGACTGCATCAAAATACGATGCGGATTACTGGCAGCTATACAAACTCCCCGATACTAATTCTGGGAAGCCAATTATTCACGCTATACGAGTCGAAGAGACCTTGGACGTTGAACAGTTGCTAGGTAATCTGGGACGTGTACGGGCTCTGCTCTTTGATGCCTACCATCCACACCTGATGGGTGGATCTGGGATTTCGATAGGCGATTCGCTGGCGACAAGATTATTCTCTGGAACATGCCACATCCCTAGAATACTCGCTGGAGGATTGAATCCCGAAAATGTTGCCAGAGCCATATCGCTGTTGTCTCCCTGGGCTGTGGATGTATCATCGGGCATCGAAGTGTCGCCAGGTGTCAAATGTAAATTGAAAATGAAGGCGTTCGCTGACGCAGTATTCAATGCGCATCGGGTTAATCGGTAATCAGCATTGGAACACCCAACACAAGGTTAATTCCTTGGTTTGATGACATCCCGGTCAACAAATGGATTGTCCGTTGGCAGAGCAGTGTCATTTGGGTCAGGCATGACAAGTTTGTTGCCTTTCCCCTTGATGTATCGGGTATCTCTTTCCTGATTGCCAAGGAGAAAATCCAAAATTCCGTTAGCAACAGCCACTCCAATAGCCTGCTGGGTTGCTGGAGCGGCGAGTGCTGCTGCGTCTGACGGATTACTCATGAAGCCAGCCTCGACCAACACACCTGCACTTGAACTAAGGCGTAACACAGCAAAGCCATCATTTTTGTACACAGTTTTGTCCGAGCGCACTCCGAGTTTTTTGATGGCAGCTACTTCAGTTCCTAGACGGTCAGATATTTTGGTTGCCAGGTCTAAACATGGTTGAGAGTCCATATGGTAGAAGACCAAACTCCCATTAACAGCAGAGCTTCTAACCGCATCATTACAATGAATGGAGACAAAAGCATCGGCATCAACTCGGTTGCTGATAGCCGGACGTTCTTTTAAACCTGGATCAACATCATTGTCACGTGTAAGCACGACATTGGCTCCGAGCGCATCGAGCCTCGCCGCTGTTGCTATCGCCATTGGAAGCGTATTTTGCTTTTCAAGCCGGCCATCGACACCTTTAGTCCCTGTACTACCGGGACCGCCATGACCAGGATCAACGAGTATGGTCCTGCCGGCAAGAGGCAAGCCAGCAACATCACCGACTTGCTCACGCAACGATACTTTAAGCCGGCCCCTTGGATCAACACTGACCATAAATCGCGTTGGTTGATTGAGAGTTACCGTGAGACGACCACCCCATCCAAGTCCAGATTTCCATTCACATGTGCCAAGCAAGGTGTTGTCGATCTTCGTAACTAAATCAGACAGCATCGCACTTGAATCATCAACATTAAGATCCAGAACAAACTGATTGCCCACAATAACTGGGCGGAACCAAGGGAGTCTAGAGGATTCGATAATGAAGTCAACTCCATGTGGGCTGGCAACTGCCTCGGCCCGCGTTACTGGAGTGACAAATGGCGCCGTCGTAGCAGGCAATGCAGCTGACCGAATAACTGGAGCCGCTCCAAGACTTGGTGCGACAGCGACTGCAACAGGAAGAGCTTCCGCAGGCGTTGCAGAAACAATCCACTCAGCTGCACTCTCCCCTTGAATTAATCTGAACTTGTCAACATCAGACGATTCGATGACTACCCGCGCAATGTTATCCTGATATTGGCCAACACGGACAGTTTTGTATAACGCTCCATCCGGGATTGTTGGTCGCGCAACATCATTCATCGTCGCCCCGGGGATATCGATAATAACTTTCCCACTAGACTTATCGCGTACAAGATTTGGGCGGATCGGAAGGTAAGACGCAATTCTGACTGACTCTTTATCAGCAAACACCGATGAAACCGATGTCTGCAGTCTTGCCAGTGGGAGTTTAGGATCGATCAAAATCCGTGATTTTGTAGCACTTGCGATATCTGACAAACGTACCATTCCATCCCATTGATGTCCTGGAGCCATCTCTTTTTCCACACGTACGATGCCGATACCCCCGGCAGCTACTTCAATGGCACCAGACTGTTCGAGATCGGTTATTCTGAGACCCAGAATATCAAGTGACTGATGGCTTACGAATATCGTTCCATCTGAGCTTCGCCACGCAGATGAGACATCACCAACTGGAATCAACATTCCACGTGGTGAGAGAATTTGTAATGGCCTAACGGATGTTGTTGCACGTGTGGCACGGTTAGAGCGACTTGGAGGTGGAACCTTCGACTTTGCCTGCTGTAACGCTGGAGCACTACGAAGAAATAGCAGCGGCAACACCGTTAACACACCAAGAACATCCATGCTGTATCTTCACCCAAGTATTGGGATTGCACAAGTCGAAAAATGAAAAACCAGACTTCCATTGGAAGTCCGGTTCGTGAGTGGAGGCGCGGGGACTCGAACCCCGGTCCGAAGCCAGAGCAGCACAGACGTCTACGAGCGTGTCAAGTGATTTATTGTCGTCTGATGGTCGCCCACGTGCAGGCTACCATTCATCCCAAGCCCCATCTACTTTCCCCAGTGATCGGCGCACTACACTGATAGGTATCCGAGTAAGTGATCGCCCGCAACAGTCCCCTCGGAACGGACAGTCTTGGACGGCTTAATGTATTAGATTAAGCAAGCACGCAACTTGCGTTGCGGGCGGTTGCAAAGTTGTTTTTTGCATTTGTTTTTTTGCCGGTATTTACGAGGCCTCCGGCGCCTCGGCTCGCAATCTGACCCAACTGTACCCCGTCTACTCCAATCGCCCCCCTATCATCTTGGACTACCAATATATCGCACCGTTGTACCTGTTTGTGACGTTCCCACTGCATCAACCTAGGAGGAATCTCGAGAATAGACACATTTATAGACATACGTTGAGGTCATCATCGATCCGATGATAGTTAACTTCGATCTAATCCTCGATGCTCCTGCAAGTACTGAATAGTTGACGAATGAAATTGATAAGCTTCTGACGTAGACATAGACGTTGTCGCCTCCAAACAATCATCCCACGTCTGAATTGCAGCCATCATTGCAACCCGCGACCAGACATCCACAACAGCAGGGCGGTTATAGCCTCCGCCGCCTAGAATTATCAGAGGTCGTTGTCCAAAGGTATGTAACAGCGCAGCAACGGTTTTTAGCCATTCCCATCGCGTTACCAGCAAATGCCCCAAAGGGTCCTCTGCGAGAGCATCGGCACCTACCTGTAACACAACGGCATCTACCGGATTCCTTTGCATCACCAGATCCGTGATTTTGTGAACAGTCGAGCACCAAATATCCCCTCCGGTCCCAGGAGCGAAAGGGACATTCCACACACTATCTTCTGCACATCCAATGCCCCTATCCTGTACGTTCCCAGTTCCAGGAAAAAGCCAGGCGCCACTTTCATGAAAACTTAGTGTCGTCACTTCTGGGTCTGTACGAAACAATGCCTCAACGCCATCCCCATGATGAACATCGATATCAACGTACAAAATGCGTCGACAACCGTTCATCTTCAACGATTGAATGGCAAGTGCAATGTCAGAAAGTATACAGAATCCACTGGCATGATCACGATGCGCGTGGTGCAAGCCCCCTGCAAAACTAATCGCCGTCGTATAACGTCGACTTGCAACGAGCTCAGCGCATCTGATTGATCCACCACAATATAAAAGTCCGTTTTCCCACATCCCCTGAAAGGCTGGCGTATCACCCGGTCCTAATCCGTACCGGGACAGCGGAAGTCCAGTTTCACCGGAGGACGCCCGCTTGACGATGTCAACAAAATCCGCTGCATGCACTGAAAGGATATCTGTCTCAGTGCAAGGATTCGGCTCAATGAGATGTAATCCGATATCAAAAACACCCTTGGTACGTAACACGTTACAGATGTCTAGCAGTCGCGACTGTTGCAGGGGATGACGTGGTCCAAGGTTATAACTAGCATACAAATCCGAGTGAATATAGGCAGTCAATGACATCAATCTGATACTACCCGGAACATCACGTGACGTTCGAAAGTACAATCAGCCATGGATCAAACAATTAATGCGTTTGCAATGGCGCAAGAGCAGCTTCACGCGGTGGCAGGCTTGATGGGACTTGAACCTGATGTCACAGCCGTTCTTCAAATGCCGAAACGTGAGCTTACCGTCCACTTTCCGGTTCGAATGCGCGATGGAAACATCCAGAACTTTACTGGCTACCGCGTTCACCACAACCTCACGCGAGGCCCAGCCAAAGGAGGCATTCGCTATCACCCTGCAACTGACATCGATGAAGTACGAGCACTCGCCTTTTGGATGACAATTAAGTGCGCCGTCGTGAATATCCCGTTTGGAGGCGCAAAGGGAGGTGTCGTTTGTGATCCTACCCAGTTGAATCAAGATGAGCTTGAACGCCTCACACGACGCTACACATCGGAAATAGCTATTCTTCTGGGACCAGACAAGGATATCCCTGCTCCGGACATGGGGACTAATGGCCAAACTATGGCCTGGATTCTTGATACATATTCTGCACTTAGGGGCACAACGGTCCCGGCGGTTGTCACTGGGAAGCCTATCAGTGTCGGAGGCTCAGAAGGACGGGTCGAAGCGACGGGCCGCGGTGTAGTTACGATTACGCGAGAAGTTCTACGGTCGCTCAATATGCAGCTACCTGGATCAACGATTGCTGTGCAAGGCTACGGAAATGTCGGTTCAGCAGCTGCAGTATTGTTTCACTTGAGCGGCGCAAAGGTTGAAGCAGTATCAGATGTTAGGGGAGCGATCTACCGTAAAGGGGGAATCGACATCATTGCCTTACAGGACTATGTAAGAGTGAACAAGTCTGTTGTTGGCTTCGCTGATGCTGAATCAATCCCCGCAGATGATGTCCTTACAATGCCTGTTGACGTTGTGGTTCCAGCGGCTCTACAACATGTAATCACGTCTGAGAACGCAGGACGCATTCAGGCTAAAGTCGTCGTTGAAGGTGCGAACGGTCCTACAACTCCTGACGCGGATGTCATTCTTCGGGAGAAAGGCATCACGGTGGTGCCTGATGTTCTTGCGAACGCTGGTGGCGTCACAGTGAGTTACTTCGAGTGGGTACAGGGTCTTCAAAGCTTCTTCTGGACTGAAAGTGAAGTCAATAGTAGATTGGAGCAGATCTTAATCCGTGCTTATCAACAAGTACAACGCGCGGCGACTCAGCACAAGGTTGACTTGCGTATGGGTGCGTACATCGTTGGTGTCGGACGCGTCGCTGATGCCATAAAATCAATGGGAATATATCCATAGGTGCATTAGAAAGTAACTACAATGTCAATCATTCATCGTCCATTCGGCGAAACCGGTGAGTCCCTATCGATTATTGGTATCGGAGGTGTAACTGTCGTGGGTCACGATACGGCCGCATCGGTTCGGTTGTTTGATGAGGCACTGGATGCTGGAGTCAACTACGCAGATGTCGCCCCAAGCTATGGAGTTGACCAGGAGACGGAGAAGCGGTTTGGAGATGCACTTGCCGGTCGACGTGCTCGTGTCTTTCTAGCCTGTAAAACCGGTGATCGAACGGCAGCCGGTGCACAAGTTGAACTCGAGCGTAGCCTACAACATCTCAAAACGGATCGAATTGATCTGTATCAACTCCATGCGATCACCAGTGTAGAAGAGGTCGATCGTGCGTTTGGTTCTGATGGGGCAATGGATACGATTAGTCGAGCGCAACAGGCTGGAAAAATTCGCCATATCGGCTTCAGCGCTCACTCAGTCGAGGCAGCAATTCGGGCGCTTGAGCTCTTTCCATTCGCAAGTGCTTTGTTCCCAGTCAACTTTGTTACCACATATGCAGGAAACTTTGGCCCTCAGATCATCGATGCTTGTAAGCAAAACGGTGCATCGCGTTTGGCGCTCAAAGCCATGGCGATGACGCATTGGAAGGAAGGTGAACACCGTGATTATCCAAATTGCTGGTATTCACCAATCTCTGACGAGAGACTATCAGAGCTTGCCCTAAGATGGACATTGTCACAGGATGTAACCGCAGCGGTGCCTCCAGGGGACCCTATTCTGTTCCGGCGTGCTTTGAAATACGCGCAACGCTTCACCGACATTTCATCCGAAGAGGTTGAAGAGCTCAAGCTTGTTGCGATGAAACAGGTTCCAATATTCTCGACGGTGTAAAACTAAATCGGGGAGCCCTATTCGGCTCCCCGATTTTGACAGTCTGCCAGACACAGTGTCGCCAACTATCCTTTTCCAGTGCCACCCTCTGAAGCACCGCCTCCGAACCATGCCCAGCGGTTGTACTTTTCCACACTTCCATCAGCATAACGAATCACAACGTTGCCTTCTGCATCCCATGTAATCGTTGCTGGAAGCAGTGGATCATTCCCTTCTATTCTTGCTTTGCCGCTTCCATCAGCGTTGAATGTGAACGTGGATGTGTATCCATCACTGGTTTCAACAACTGACTCGCCTGAGCCATCCATTCGGTAAGTACCGGAGTATTTTGTCCACGCACCAGATGCCAGCGTTGAAGTGGACTCGTACGTATAATCTCCGCCGGGGGTATAGCTGCTCTTGCCCTTATCAAACGAACCATCTGCCGACGTATTCTCATATGTCGAAAAGAAAGTTCCATCCGCTTCGCTCTTCGTCAGGTAGTCACCCCATGACACTGCAAGCGGGCCTTTGTCAAAACGGTACCGGTTAGAGTAGACAATAGGAAACACCGTCCAATCCAACGGCATGATAGATTCGACAAACCCAGCTGGTTGCGACTTTGCCTCATCGAGATACATATCCTGACGATAGACCTCGGATGTGTATTTGACATCAATCCAGAGCTGGAGCCATTCGTCGTAATAAAAGTAACTGTAGTCGTTATCACCAGGAGGTGGACTTTGTCTAGATCTACCAGGAAAGTTACCACAACCCAAATTTCTAAAATACATGTCGAGGCGCGGTGCCGCTACATTGCCTGCTTCACCACCACCCCCAGGTGCGTTACCAAGATTCATCCCAAGAGATGGTGCATTTCCGCTGGTTTGACCTTCTGCACCAAGCATTGACTTGATAATTGACTTTGCCTTCGCACGGGTCCCTCCCGTAGAAGGGTATGGCATTACACCACCACCGCAGCCCTGCAGTACGAAAGGCAACAGAACCGCACCTAAAATGAACGTGTTTCGCTTCATCTACAGCTCCTGTATAAAATTATATCAACAAAGCACACTACACCACACCCAAACTATACAATCCATATTCAACAGAATCAACCAAAGCCTCCCAAGAGGCTTCGATAATGTTTGTTGAAACGCCTACAGTACTATAAGAGTGACCATGATGATCGGTAGATTCAATTATCGTGCGAACTCTGGCCGCAGTTCCCTCACCTGACGTTACCACACGAACCTTAAAATCCGTTAGTGTGATGTTTGAGAGTTGAGGATACGCATCTTGCAGTGCTTTACGTAGAGCACCGTCCAAGGCATGTACGGGACCGTCTCCATCTGCAACGGTCAGGTACTCCTTGTCACCAACACGTACGCGGAGTGTGGCTTCCGTAATTGGTCCCTCATCAGAATGGCGTTTCTCTACCAGTACCCGGTATCCAATTAGGTCGAAGAACTTCTGGTACTGTCCAGTTTCTTTTCTAACGATGAGTTCAAACGATGCTTCGGCTCCATCAAATGCATATCCAGCAGCTTCTTGCTCAGTAACAGCATTCAATACAGCCTTTACTTCTTTCGAGTTCTTATCCAATGTCAAGCCCATCGTCGCAGCGTGTTGAACAACGGTCGCTTTTCCGGATTGCTCGGAGATCGGTAGCCGCCGCACATTTCCAACTACATCCGGTCTGACATGTTCATACGCCGATGCGTGCTTTGAGATTCCATCGACGTGTAGACCAGCTTTGTGTGTAAAGGCATTTCGTCCAACGTATGCGGCACGTGGATTGGGAGAAAGATTAGCTGTCTCATCAACAAAGGCTGACATCGGTGTCAAATCCTTTAGCGTATGGTCCTTACCAACCTTATAACCTAGTTTGAGCGATAAGTTGGCAACAACTGGAATGAGGTTAGCATTCCCCGTGCGCTCTCCGAGGCCATTGATCGTACCCTGAACGTGCCGACACCCTGCCATCACCGCAGCAAGAGCATTTGCAGTACCACAGTCTCCGTCGTTATGTGGATGCATCCCAATCATCGTGGTGGGAAAGGTCATAACAAGATCTGCGACGATTTGACTGACTTGATGAGGAAGCATCCCACCATTGGTGTCACAGGGGACGATGACATCCACGCCGGCACGTACCGCTTCGGCGAGCACATTTTTGGTGTAATCTGGATTGAGCAAGTAGCCATCGAAAAAGTGCTCTGCATCCAGAATAACCTTCTTGCCTTGCTCTTTCAGGTACTTTACAGATTCAAAGACCATCCGAAGGTTTTCGACTCTGGATACTCTCAAGATTTCATCCACTTGCCAAGCGCTAGACTTTGCAACGATTGTTACCACGGGGGTCCGTGCATCGAGCACAGCCTTTAGGAGAGAATCGTTCTCAACATCACTGTTTGCTTTGCGTGTGGCACCAAACGCCGCGAGTGCAACATCACCTAGATCAATGTCTCTCATTCGGGCAAAAAACTCAGTATCTTTTGGAACAGCCCCCGGCCATCCGCCTTCAATGTAATCCACTCCGAACGTGGCGAGGCGTTTGGCGATGCGGATTTTATCTTCAACAGAGAACGACACTCCATCCATCTGCGAACCATCCCGCAGCGTCGTATCGTATATTTCTACGCGTTCCATTACTCAGCCATTACCCCTTTTGCACTAGCGGCCAACTCAAGATCACCCCAGGTCGCAGCCAAAACCCAGTCTCTGTATTCACCATTACCACACCGATAGATTGTCTCGTCGACCTTTTTCAGTCCAAGTCGATTGTAAAACCGCGATGCCCGACTGTTAAGTGGATAATGTGTGAGGGTAATTCCGTCCGCACCGCTAGCCTTACCTAGCTCTATCATCCGGTACCAAAGCCTGCTCCCAACGCCAATCCCCTGGACGGATGATCTTAGGTAGAGCTTTCCCAAGATGTAATACCGAGGTGAGTCATGGTCATCCGGGCAAAACCCAATGGCGTACCCGACAAGACGATCGTTTGCACGGACTACCTGAATATCGGACTTGATATCGCGACAAAACCGGTCAACGACAGACCTTGCGTGTCCATTTGTAAGATGCTCACGAATATGTTCATCGTCAACCAACCCCGACCATGTCTCAACAAATGTCTCTTCAATGAGATTTTCAAGCGAATCAAAGTCAGCTGGTCTTGCCCAATCTATGAGGATCATTTAGAAATTTTGCCCCAGTGAAACATATGTTTGCAGGCGTCTGCCTACGGCAAAGTCTAACCTTATTGGACCAAATGGCGTCGCGAACCTAAGACCGGCACCAACGCCCGTCTTGAGGTCGCCCCCTTCGATTGACGTCTTTTTCGATGCACCACCATAATCAACAAAAAATGCCCCGGTCACGCTATCGGATATTGGCACCCGCAATTCTGCTGTTTGAACAAACATAGATGAGCCTCGCAAAGAGTAAAGGTCGTACCCTCGCATCAGCTCAAAGCCACCCAGATAAAATTGTTCCGTGAGTGGAACGACTCCAGTCGTCACGCCAACCATTGTTCTGGATGCAAGGATCAGTCCGGGCCGTTGCGACATTGACTTACCGGACAGCCTGCGGTAACTTCTGAAGTCCAATTCGGACCTACTGAACGCTTTTGTTCCACCAAGGAGTGACGAAGCGTGTTCTGTTGAAGCACGCCAGTTCGAGCCGGACTGCGGATTTGTGAGGTCATCACGTGAGTCAGAACCAACTTGAAACCTTACAGCGCTAACGGTACCAATACTTGATGTCAGTTCATCCTGAGTTGCTCCCAAGCTTGTTGGCGCCGCCGCCATACTTACATCATCATTCCGATATCCTAGCCATACATCATTGCGACCTAACCGTCGACCAACCTGAATGTTTCCACCTTTTCGTTGCTCATAGTTTCTTAGCGTCTCCAAGTTATTCGAAAATGTCGGTAAGAACAAGGTGTTTTGATCGTAGAGTGACACATCGAAGCCTGATGACTTTTTGTTGCCCACGGGATGCTGAACGTTAAAGGAAAATGCCTGCCGGGCCGGTTGTTGTACAAAATTGCCGGTTGAATCCAGCGTTAAGAAAGACCATCGTTGCCAGTTAAGTCGAGCTTGGTTAAGGCTACCTAGCAGATTGGTCTCAGTAAGTGACACAAAGCCCGTAAAGCCAGTGAAGTCACCGTAGCCTACCGTCGCAGCTACATTACCAGTCTGCGTGTCCTTCAGTGTGATTTTTAAGTCAACGCTGCCAAGTACATCATTCTCTGCATCCTCTGTAGCAACCGGAGCAATTTGAACATCCGCAAATGCACCGAGGCGAGCCAAGCGCGCACGATCACTTTGACTAGTTGGCAGGTGGTAGGGTTGACCGACCTGTAAGTCGAGGAATCTCAAGACATTTCCCGGGGCCGTCTTTTTACTGCCAGTGACGACAATCCGTCGGATTCGTCCTTCGGCAACCTTTACCACCCAGCCAGTGTCAACCTGTTCAACATCGGAAACAACGGCGAGCGGAAATCCTTCCGACCGATACTCTTCCTGAATCGCCGCCACAAGGCTTTGTCTGGTAAGTGAACCTAATCGGTTCAGCTTACTTACCAGGCGAGACACTGGGAAAACGGTGACTCCACGGATATCAAATGACTCCGTGTGACGTTGCAAGTGGATACAGGCTTGTGCCGTGGGGTAAATCAAAGGCATGTGTTGACCTCGGAAACAAAACAAGCGTGGTTCCCTTTCGGGGACCACGCTTGCAACACCTAACCCCGCACGTTAGCGATTGACCGCACCTACCAAAAAAGCGGTGGCAATCCAAGCAATCGCAATGATACGAGTGTAGTTGGACATGATGTCGTCAAACCCCGCTTTACCGCGGAACGACCCACCCGGTGTGTTTTGTACACCGGAACCAAAGCCTTCGCTCTTCGGATTCTGCACGACTACCACAAATATGAGGGCAATCGACAAAAGAAACAAGACAATCGTCAGTAACGCAACGAGAATCGACATGACTAGCTGCCATCTCCATCAGACTTCTTGTCTTCAGGCTTCTCTTCGTCAATCACTGATTTCTTGAACTCGCGAATACCTTCGCCAAGGCCCTTCGCCAACTGGGGAATCTTCGTACCACCAAACAGAACCAAGAAGACAACCGCCGCGATTGCCCAACCTTCCCATCCTGTCCAATATGCTAATGTCATTTCCGTAATCCTCCGCACTTTCGTGCTGTAGTACTATGCTACCTCATCCGATGTTGAGTGCGCTCTTCCATCGGCTGCGATTGCGGGTGAATCGTCTACGTCCACCAACACGATGTTATTTATAGAATCCGCACAGGCATCCGCGGGCAATTCCTCGATCAGCAAGTCATCAGCACTTGCAACCTCAGACGAAGACTCAATCGTGTCTCCAGACTGCACAGCTGTGTCATCACCATCGACTGAACCATCGGTAACCACATCCAATGCGACAAGCTCAGATTCCGCATCAGAATCAGCCGAAATTAGCGTGCCATCTTCAGCATATGCATTGCCCGAAATCTCTAGCGTCTTCGATGCCGGAGCGGGTTCGAGTTGAAGGGTCCCATCATGCGAATACGCATGGGAATCACTCAGCCCGTACTGATCCATCGGCTCCTGATAGGTAGACGAATCGGTATAGTTGGAATACGAACCATAGTTGTAGTTTGTATCCATTGAGATGTGTTGATCGAAGTCAAGCGCTTTCGTCATGTCCCCGGACATTTTCTTGAGCTCGCGCATCGCATGACCAATCTGACGGCCAATCTCAGGGAGCTTTTGCGGTCCAAAAACAAGCAAAGCGACGACCATAATGATGATCAGTGTCTGTGTACCAATAATGCCTAAAACCATATTTGTTAACTCGAATACGCATTTTATCGTGGATTCGTGCCAACAAGCCGTCAATGGTTATCGGCTGGACACTACTGTGCGAGGATAGTAACATCCTGTCGCTATCGGCCCAGATGGTGAAATGGTAGACACGCTGGTTTCAGGTACCAGTGCCGAAAGGCGTGCGAGTTCGACTCTCGCTTTGGGCATCAACGGCGTCGCGAACGGCGCCGTTTTTTCGTTTTTGGGCGACTTTCATGATCCGCTTGTGGCTGAACCTCGGTTGATGACTTTGCCTCATCAAATGCATTTTGTGTCGTCGCATCCATTGCCAGTCCCAACTCCCCCCTAACAACCAACGCATGGGGTACTTCTCGACTCGGCAACGATTCACTCGAATGCCCGGTAGCCAAGATTTTGCCGTTGAAGACAATCGATGTACTAAACCCACTATCCATCAGGAAAGCTTCCTCTAATCCGGCAGCCGCTGCTCCACGTGCCATAGCAGACGTAGTAATCACGTTTTGCGTTGCTCCAAAAACCAGCGTTCCATCGGACTTCCAACCAAAGAATGCCCGCTTTCGTGGATCATCAAAGTCGCTGGCCGCAGCGGTTGAAATTTCACTCCTAGTTCTAGCCTCACCATTGTGTACAATCCATGCTCCGGCAAGAAAACAATCAGTGAATTCAGGATGCAGCTGACGCACACCATCTTCGCTATTTAGTGCTTCTCGACTAAATGGGGCAACCGCAATCCGTTTATCATTCCAAGCAATTAGCGGTCTCCCAATAAGTTTTTCAAGACGCCTTTCATCCCGGTCGTCAAAGAACTTACCTTCGTTCTGAGACAGAAACGGTCCGATCATGGCATTATCGGTCCCCCGAAGTGCGGCATTCACAAAGAACGTTCCATTCATCCCCGCTTTTCCTTCGTGCTTCTCAACGTAGGCACCGACCGACTTCCTACCACCATCGGGATCGCGAACGGAAATCGGAACGCCCCCAGAGACAAAGACTAGCGAAATTCCATCAAACTCCCCGGCGGTAAGTGCAATCGGTGCATTGTTTATATCTGTGGAGAGTACTGCTGCCGGTACGTTTTGTGATCGCTCGAGAGCTTGTTCAAATGCCTGCTTATACTTTGTCTGTATGGTCCGCTGGATCTCGAGGACTCCCGGGGATTCCTCAGCTGGACCATTTCTCATCGTAAAGGACATCGTATAGCCAGCAGCTTTTGCTAGAGCAACAGTCTCTGCATCAGCACTTCCTACTGGATAGGCCAGAAACGGTACCGGATGCCCAAGCTTTTCTTCTAAAATTGACTTTGAATCGACCAGTTCACGCTCTTGTTCATCTCGGGGTAGGGACTTCAGGTTGCCCGGGTGTGAGCAAGTATGACCACCGATTTCAACCAAACCTGCAGCATCCAGTTCCTTCAGTTGTTCCCAGGACATCTTTGGATGGCTCCCAGTCTTATTCCCTACGAAGTCGGTATGAACAAACATCCCGCTCGGAATGTTACGCGACTTGAGTATGGGCCACGCATTTTCATAAAACCCCTGATAGTTGTCATCAAATGTTAGTACAACGGAACGTTCAGGAACTTCTTTACCTCTTACCAAATGTTCATGGAGGTCTTTGAGCGATAGAAAGTGCGCGCCCTGCTCGTCAAAGTAATCCAGTATCTCGTTGAATTCCGCTACCGTGGAATCAAAGTAAACTCCCCCTTTACCGCGCTCAACGACAACATCGTGAAACATCAGGACCGTTACCCTCGATGCAAGTGCCCGTGGGTGCAATGGAGCAAACGTATTCGGATCGTAAGGTGGCTCAGGAGGAATTTCTGCAGTTATCGGTTGCACCGAAATGATTGGACTCACCGGTTGTTTTGGAGCGTTAAGTTTGCTCGTACAACCGGAAAGCAACAACACGACAATGGCGAGATAACTTACATCTCTTCGGAAGAATCTTTGCACATTGGCATTTTAGGCCAATTAGTCACAGCTCCAACCAGATACAGAGAACTTTTTGGTAGCCTCCGGATTGCAACTGGTCTCATCAAACTGTCCGGCTGAAACCAAAAACTTTGCATGACCATCTGCAAATATAATCGTGCCTCCCTGTGAGTGCCATTGCCTGTAGTAGTATGGATAGTACTCATACTTCGTACCATCCCTGTCAAAAGGCGGTGCGAACCATGGCAGCATTTCGTCCCGCATGATTCTCGTCGATGCAGGTTCAACAAATTGCGCAAGAGTTACGACTGAGTCTCTCGTATCCACGATATTGTTTTGGACACTAAACCCAGCAACTGTGCTGAAGGTACACCGAGTGAATCGGTAACTTGAACCATAACAATCCCAATAAGACTTCCCTTTTCCCGGGATATCAGAGCACCCGCCGTACTCAACCGTGCTTGGATACTCCGATGGAACTGGCCCACCATTGTCATCGGGGCACTTAAACACACCTGTACTCTTCACATATGGAAACAAGGACACCTCTACACCTAGGTGACCAACCACATTGGCTGGCGGCTGCGTGTTATACGCGTGAAAAATGGGCATTCCCTCATCGAAATCCTGAGCGTACATCATCACGGACATTCCAACTTGTCTCGCATTTGACACACAGGTTGCTTGCCTGGCTTTTGCCCTTGCCTGAGCAAACACTGGAAACAATATGGCAGCTAAAATTGCGATGATCGCAATCACAACAAGCAGCTCAATCAGCGTAAAGGCACGTTTCATAGTTCCTCCCGCCGACGGCAGGAGACATCTAGGCACATTGGACTAGCGCTTCCCTCCGCCGGTACTAACCGGATCAGGTAATTGGGGTCGGCGTTTCGCCCTCTCAGCTCCGCACATGAAGCTCCCCCAGCAACTTTGTTGTACCACTTCCACCACGAAATTCGAAACGGTTTACACGGCCAGTTACATAATCTGATACACCTGTCTCGCAAGGAACACCACAAACAAATGCCTTTACCACCGAGATTGCTCATCTGAATTTCAAATAAACACTTGTCAATGCACCTTAGATAGGTGTCAGGATAGTTGTCATGCCTCGTGATTTGAATCGATGAAAGATGTTCCCGTCATAGAACTCCAGCCGGACAACGAAATAAGCGCAAGCGCATGCACGACATACAGTCAGGCGTATGCTTTACTCCAATGACGGTTGAGAAAACCTCAAAGCATCAGTTGCGGCAGAACGATATAGCGACGACAGAGTTTCTTCGTAGACCAGTCACCCCTATTATCGTCACCTTACTTGTTCCTATCACCAAGTATCCGACGATTGCATACCAATGCATCCATTGGATCCAACATCAGTGCCTGGAAATAGAGCATTCATTGCGGCTAAACGAAGCCGATTACCCACAGGCTATTTGAGTTTGATGCCACTCCACGGCTCACTTGCATTGTGCTTTGGCAAAATTCCAGAGAACGCATCCTGACCGTCGGCTCGATAAGTACCGAAATGTGCGTCAAGAGCTGACTTTGCCAATTTATAAGCATCCGTAGTCTTAGCCTGCTGAATGATGTTTGTTGTCTCACGCGGATCATGCAATATGTCATAGGCTTCATCGGACAGACCTTCGCCCATACGAACTATCAGCTTAAGGTCCGCCGTTCTAATCATCCGAGCATTTCCATATTCACAAATCGCCGTACCCCGCGTGGTGTCAGGGTTTCCTTTGAGATACGGGAGCAATGAAACGCCGGGATGTGGGATAGAGCTTGTTCGCGGACTCGCTCCAGCCAAGTCCAATATGGTCTCGAATTGATCACAATGACTTACCCACGCCTGGCTTGTCCGTCCAGCACCCATAGAGTCTGGCAATCGCCATATACAAGGTACCCGAATGGATTCATCATAAAAATTTTGCGGGACGGTACCATTTCCTTTGAAATACAAGCCATGATGTCCATTCATATGGCCGTGGTCCCCGGTATAGAGCAAAGCAGTCTGGCTTGAAAGTCCGAGCGCCGTCAAGTGATCGAGCACCCGCCCTAGACACTGATCAATCGTTTCGACTGCGGCTGCATACTGTGCCATTCGTCGCGAGTGTTCAGCAGGCGGTGGAACCTTTCCAGGCAATTTCATGGCAGTTCCAGAGTAGCGCTCAACTTTTACAGATGTGATTGGATTCTTTGTGTAATAATCGACCAAATGTTGTGGATGGTCAGTAAACGGGGAATGGGTATCAGTCAGCCCTACAAATAGAAATAGTGGGCGTTTGTCTGACGTGTCACTAAGAAAATCTATCGCGCGTGATGTAAGGAAGTCGGAGCGCTGACCAACATAGGTCACATCACGCCCATTGTCAGTAAATTTGCACTGACCACGATGTGGATATTGATCTTTATTCTCACCAACATAGAAATCGAAACCTGGCTGATGTACCCACGATTGGCCGCAGTGCCATTTACCAACGAATCCCGTTCGATATCCCGCATTTTGCAAGAGCGATGCTAGCGTTGGAATTTTTTCAGGGAGCCACTTCCTCGGATATGCCTTTTCATCTATCCAGTCATGGATACCATGCTGGCTAGGATAAACTCCGGTCCAAAACGACGCTCGTGCAGGACTACATACTGGGCTGGGAGTATACGCATTCTGAAAGTAGACGCCATTCTGCACCAACGAATCCAGTGCCGGCGTCTTGAGCTCAGGTGTACCGAAACAGTTAGCAGCCCACGGTCCATGGTCATCCGTGAGAAAGACAACGATGTTAGGTCGCATTTTTCGCTATTAGACCTTATCGAATGTCGGCATCTCCGACATTCCAATCGATGCCAGAAGTCTGATACCGTATTCCAGAGCGTCATCACCAAAGTCATACTTCGGTGTATGAAGATGATACGGACAATCCGTTCCAAGCCGAAGCATTGCACCGGGCACATGCTCAAGATAATGCGCAAAATCCTCAGCACCCATGGTTGGCTCATCTAACCAAGTAACACTTCCACTAACAGTGGTGTGTGTAACGCAACCAGCAATGTGATTAACAAGCGAATTGTTGTTGACGACCGGAGGTGTTCCAATTTTCCACTTGATTTGCACTGAGACACCATGTGCGTTAGCAGTGGCTTCGACAATGCTGTCAATCCGTGCCATCAAGTAGGAGCGTGTATCGTGCCTGAGCGTACGCAACGTACCGGCGAATGTTGCCGTATCGGGGATAATGTTGCGAGCTGTGCCAGCATTAAACATTGTTACGGAAACGACAGCGCTATCGACAGGACTTATGTTTCGGCTAACCAGCTGCTGTAGTTCAATGATCATTGCAGCCGCCCCGAGTAAGGGGTCTTTTGCGAGATGAGGATAGGCAGCGTGGGCACCGCTACCCAAAACTGTAACTTCAAACGTATCAGATGACGCCATCGCAGGGCCGTGTTTCAAACCAATCGTCCCGACAGGCAAATCCGGCCAACCATGAGACATCACAATTGCGTCGACGCCATTGAGCCCACCACCGTTAATGACCGATGTCGCACCAGAAACAGTTTCCTCAGCCGGTTGAAAGAGGCATCGTACCCTGCCAACAAACTGATCCCGCATTTGTTGCAATGTCAGCGCAACGCCGACCAATGTCGCAGAGTGCCCATCATGCCCGCACGCGTGCATTACGCCCGGAACCTGACTAGCATATGGTAGATCGGATGTCTCTTGGATTGGAAGAGCATCCATATCTGCCCTAATGCCCCAGCACTTACCCCCAGGTTGCCCTTCAATGGTACACATTAATCCATGCATACCTCCAAGGTCAGTCACAACAGAAATGCCGTAAGTCTCGAGAACTGATTGAATCTGACGGGCTGTATTCTGTTCGCTTCCGGACAGCTCAGGATTGCGATGTAAGGTATGTCGCAATTGTGTCGCTATTGGCAATGCGAACGCTACAGCCTCATCAAATGTCATACTATGCCCCTGGACGGCGAATCATCTGACGAAGCTCAGTGATGTTCCCGGCAGCATGCATTGCATCTTCCTCATTGATGATGCCTGCCTTGAAGTACCGCGCAAGACATTGGTTCATCGTTTGCATTCCCCAGAAGCCACCTTCTTGAATAGCCGTATAGATGTTGCCAGCGCGTCCTTCTTCGATTAGCTTGGAGACTGTAGGGGTGACGACCATAATTTCCACGGCAGCAACCCTGCCCGCCGCATCCTGACGCGGCAGCAGCTTTTGGGAAAGGATTCCGCGGAGTGTGTTTGCCAGACGTAAACACAGCAGTCCCTTTTCATGTGGCGGGAACAAGTGCATTAGACGGTCGAGCGTTTCAGATGCACTCGATGTGTGGAGCGTTCCAAATACGAGGTGGCCGGTCTCAGCCGCCTGCAAAGCAACGGACACTGTTTCAACATCACGGATTTCACCAATCAAAATGATGTCAGGGTTCTGTCGAACGACATACTTGAGCGCATCCGAAAAGGAGTCCGTGTCAATACCAACTTCGCGCTGGGAGATAATAGATTTGATGTCAGGGTGAACAAACTCGATTGGATCTTCAACCGTGATGATGTTTTTGGCTTGTTCAGTGTTGATCTTGTTGATCATCGCGGCGAGCGTCGTTGACTTTCCACATCCTGTCGGTCCTGTAACGAGAACCAAGCCGGATCGGTTCTTTGTCATTTCACCGACTGCCGGCGCCATTCCAAGCATGTCAAGCGTGTAAATCTTGAGAGGTACGAGCCGCAGTACCATTCCAACACTGTTTCGCTGTTTGTGAATGTTACATCGTATACGAGTTACATCAGGAATTTCAATTGCAAGGTCAAGCTCTGGATAGTGTTCAAACTGCATGATTTGTTCATGCGTCATGACCGAGTAAGCCATCTTTCGCGTATCTTCTGGGGATAGAATCGGTTGCTCTTCGACCGCCGCGATGCGACCGTGGAGGCGCCAGTTAGGTGGCGCACCCGCTTTGATAAAAATATCAGAAGCTTTTCGCTCTGCCGCTAAACGAATCAAATCATGAACAGTCAACATGACGCTTGGTCTCAACCTTCCAAATTTATCTACCGACGTTTTGCTTGACGATTTTCATAACCGTCAATCCTGCAGCAATAGCCAAAGCAAAAACAACCCAAACTATCGCCATTGACGACTTTCGCTGCGGTTTAGTTCGGGTAACCGCAACATCCTGATCGGGAATCACGAAGTCCGCAACTGGACGTTTGCGAATATTCGCCACAAATGTAAATGCTCCCTGCTGCCCAAACACATCAAGGACGAGATTCTCGTTTTCAAAGTGCCTTGCCTTTTCGTAGACAAAGGCCTGCTCAACTAGAAACGTAACTTGAATCCGGTCATATTGATCAAGTGCGAGGATTAACTTTTCAGGGATAAACGCCCCTGCTTGACGACCAACAAGCTCGGCTTTGGTCTCAAAGGTAGCCGATGTCATCAGAGGCTCTTTCGCAATTTTTGCTCCAGCCTCATGCTCAAGTCGACTTGTCTCAATCGTCAATCCTGAAACCGGTGCACCTGAAAGTTCTACAAAACGATCCACATGCATCCTGACCAGCTTTGTGTCAACTTTCTTGGGGAAAACAAATGCAACGGTGTGGCCGCGTGCACCTGGACCAACCATGACCTGCACGTCAGGAACACCTTTCGGAAGCGTTTCGCCATTGGATGATGCCTTTGTTACATCTGGGCCATTCTGATTCGACTGTGAGTGGACAGGCAGGCAAGTCGACATGCTGAAGATCAATAGCATCACGGCTATCAGAGGTTGGGCGTTACAGAGTTTCACGCGTCGATGTCACCTTTTTAAACATTTCCAGCGCTTTTGCACGCTGCACGCCATGATCGACAATTGGAGCTGGGTAATCCAAGCCAAAGCGCAAACCCACCCATCGTGTCTCACTATACGTCATCTGCCATGGAGCATGGATGAATTTATCGGGAACATTTTTCAGTTCAGGAAGCCATTCTCTAACAAAATGTCCATCAGGGTCGAATTTGTTCCCTTGAGTTATAGGATTGAAGACTCGAAACCAAGGTTGTGCATCCGTTCCAGTGCTTGCTGCCCACTGCCATCCTCCAACATTGGATGCAAGGTCCCCGTCTAACAGTCTGCTGCGGAAGTAAGTTTCGCCGATTCTCCAATCAACTAAGAGGTCCTTCGTGAGAAACGAAGCAACTATCATCCGCAAGCGGTTATGCATCCATCCTGTCGTGTTAAGTTGACGCATAGCAGCATCAACGATTGGATATCCCGTTCGCCCATTCATCCATGCATCAATAGAATCAGCGTTATCTTCCCAGACAAGCTGGTCCCACTGAGGCTGGAATGATGACGTTACAGTATCTGGACGGTGATAAAGAACCTGCGCATAAAAGTCGCGCCAGATAAGTTCGGACGCGTACGTTAGTGCCCCATTGGATCCAGCACCAAGGGCCATATGAAGTAATCTACGTGGTGATACGACACCAAAGTGCAGATGTGGAGACAGTCTTGAGGTCCCCCGTTCTGCCGGAATATCCCGTTTCTCTGCGTAGTCATTAATATCTGATGCACAGAACTCTGAAAAGTGACGATGAGCAGAGGCCGTTCCGATGGCACAAAATGTGTCACCACCGCTCGGGATAACCGGAAAAACAGACGGTTTGTTAATGTTAAACCACTTTACTGTCTTAGGGGCATCCACGGGTTGCCCCGGAAGCTGCGATAAACATCGTTTCTTGTACGGAGTAAAAACAGAATATGGCTTACCGGTTCCCGTCACAAATGCTGCTGGCGGGTACAAATACTGGTCATTGGTTGCGTGCACACAGATACCCAACGCTTCGACTTTGGTACGAACCATTCGATCGCGATTAATCCCACTAGGCTCGATTTCTTCAGCAAACCACAAATCTGTAAAGTTGTTTTGTGATAAGAAAATCGGAATTTCTTCTTCGGGACTTCCATCAAGAATGTAGAGTTTCCCGCCGATTTTGGCCAAATCACCTGCCAGAGATGCCACGGCATCGTCATACATTTTAGTGCGATCAGCAAAGGTGCCCGGGCCGATTCTGAAGCTACTATCTCTAACAACAATACAAGCAATCTCATCGCCGCGTTCGACAGGTAACCTAAAGGCCTGTAGGTCATCTAGACGAAGTGAACGTCGGAACCAAATGAGTGAGCGCGACATCGCCTGGAAAAGCGCGAAGGTGCCCGCGGAGATGCGGCCTTCGTAGGCGCTGGCCTCGGCGCCGATGCCGTACATGAAGAGATGCTCGCCGCCGCCGAAGAGGTGGCCGAT
>JBJTQN010000377.1:0-6245 GCA_046075665.1 Armatimonadota bacterium
GACCGCTGTGTCCGCCCGCGCGTTTCGATACGGTTTTGCCTTTTGTTGATGTCAATGCTGCGCGTGCCAGGTGGATGCATCACGTGTGTGCCGATCTCGCCGGATGTTACGAAACTTCTGATTGCTGGATGCTTCGGCTTCGCTGGTCTATCGCGTGATGCGGTCCTGTGGGTCGACCATCCCCGATGGTCACGATGGGTTGTATTGTAACGATTTGCTGGTTATGACCATCGGTGACGGTTCCCGCCCTGTTAACCGCCGAATGACCCCTTGCTTGCAACCCCCGATGGCTGAAATGACCGGCTCCCGGCACACCCGCTCCACATTCCACCCGGCGTCGCGTTGTTACGTGTAAATGTTTGATTGTGGATGGCCGGAATACAAATCCCCCGCGTAGGGACGGACCGCTGTGTCCGCCCGCGCGTTTCGAACATCTGAATTCTGATGCAACTACATCAACACATGCCACTACCAATGGGAATAATCGCACATCCTACTCACCCACGTAGACCGCCACCGGCAAATGCCCAAATGCCAACGTCAAGCCCTTTGGGCCAAGCTCACTAGCTGTGCCATCAAAGACCGGCTTCCAACCGCGCACCTTCGGAGCACCAATCAACTCAATCGCCGGCATCCTGGCCGGAATACGCCCACGAATCGCCACCATCACCGGCTTTGCACCCTTGGCCTCACGCACAAAGACCAAACCCGTGTGGTCCGCCATAAGAATCGTCACCTTACCCGTCCGTAACGACTTCTCACGCTTGCGCAACGTCAGCAGCTGACGGACGTGTCCGTGGATACGCGCCTCCTCCGGTGTCCGCCCGGATGACGAAAACGCGCTGCGGACATCCCCCGGAAATCCACCCGGGAAATGCCGACGGTTGTCAGGGTCATCCCCGCCCGGAAGTCCAAGCTCATCCCCGTAATACACCATCGGAATCCCGCGCAGCGTGAGCGCAATCGTCAACGCAATCATGACACGGTCGATACCATATTCCGGGCGACCGGCTAGCCGCGGCGTGTCATGCAGCCCCGCAAAGCTGACCAAAATGTTCGCATCCTCATACAACAGATCATGCGCTAATGTGTCCGCAAAGCCGCGCCAATCGTTATCCCGGATGCTATTGAGCACCGCAAAGTACGCCGGGAAGTCAAACAGCGTGTCAAATCCAGCATCCACTTTGCCCGGTCCATGATTCCCCTTTTGAAATGTGGATACAAATGCCGCATTTCCATTTAACACCTCACCGAGGAGCGTAATCCCCGGAAACTCCGCCTTGAGCGCCGCTGACCACTTCCGCCAAAATGTCCGCGGCACATACGAAATCGTGTCCTGACGGATGCTGTCAAAACCAAACATCCCGACCCACCAAAGCGCATTCTGAATCAGGTAACGCGCACAGTCAGGGTCATCCTGATTCATATCTGGCAAAAAACCCGCAAACCAGCCGCGCGTCACGCCATCCACCATCTTGCGGCTGGCCGCCGGCGACATCACATCCATCAGCTGATACGTGTTATCGCGCTTGGGATTCAGCCATGTCTTCGTCGGGGCATTGTCCACCCACGAGTGATACGTCCCTCCGTGATTTGCGACCTGATCCTGCATCACCTTTATGCCACTTTTGTGCGCGGCGGCGATGAGGTTACGAAGGTCATCCGGCGTCCCCAGATGCGGATCGATGGCGTAAAAATCTGTCGCACCATAGAGGTGATAATCGATCACGGGCTCGCCCGCGTACTTACGTGCAGGGTCGATAAAGGATGCATTTTGGTAGATGGGCGTCATCCAAATGGCGGAGATCCCGAGGTCCTTCAGATACGGTAACCGGCTCTGTATCCCCGCAAAGTCACCGCCATGAAAGTGCCGCGGACGCTTTGGGTCATAGAGGGCATCCATGCCTTTCGGGATGTTGTTCTTGGTATCACCATCCACAAACCGGTCCGGCATGATGAGGTAGAGGTTGTCATCCGTGCTTAGCGGCGCGATGCGCTTCGCGGCCTGCGGGACAAGCTCAAAGGTAAACCGCGTCGACTTGCCAGCCTTGTTCGTGATGGCAAACGCGTAGATGCCGGGGGCGGCGTTTTTCGCAAGCGTGATGTCAATAAAGCAGTGCGTGAGCGTTCGCCCCTGGCGCACGGCGCGAATCTTAATGCCCGGATTCGCCGGCGTTACCTGGCAGCGGTCGAGGTTGATGCCCGTGACGAGCAGCGTGATGTCGCGATGTTTTGTGTCCAGCCACCAACTTGGCGGCTCGCAGCGGGAGACCTGTGGCGCAGGGGTTTGTGCGGAATGCAGCATGCGTGTATTAAAGCACAGGCGGGTGTTTTACGGGATGCCACCCGGAAGCCCGGATGGCACCACGCGTTTGGTTGCGTCACCCTAGAACAGTAAAATTACTAGGTACATGTCTCCTCTAGGCAACGTTTCAGGCTAAAAATTTCTAACACCTAGTAGTTGGCACACCATAAGTGATGATAACCATTCCACAGGGGACATCTAGCTAGCAGGCGGATATCCGCAAGTACGCAGCCACCATCGCGGCATCCTGCACCGCCATCCCCGCTGACTTAAAGACAGTTACCTCATCCGCAGACTGACGACCGGAGGTAAGGCCACGCGAAATCCCGCCCAGCTCACCACGGATGTGTTCGGCGGCAAACACTCCCCGCGCGATTCCCTGAACCACCTCGCCCGACTCATGCAATGCACTTGACATCCGGTCCACATAAAATCCACTCTTTGCAATCAGCTCTAGGGGTATCTCTGTCATATGCGGGAGGTATGCCCCACTTGCATTGATATGCGTCCCGGGCTTTATGGCATCCGCCGCGAACACCGGCTCTGGGCTCGTTGTGACGGTACACACAATTTGCGCCTCGGCGACCGCATTGTTTGCGTCATCGATGACATCCACATTTGAAACGCCAAGCTCGCTCCGTACACGCTCCGCTAAGGTTTCCGCGCGCTCCCGGGTCCGCGAGCTGATCACAACACGCTGCACATTTCGCACAGCACACACCGCCGCGACCTGGTCAAAGGCCATCCCGCCGGCACCGATAACCGCAAGGACATCCGCAGCCGGGTCTGCCAACAACCGTGTCGCAAGTCCCGCCGCAGCCCCCGTCCGCACCGCCGTCAGCGACCCGCCATGAAACAGCTCGGTCACCGCACCGGTCTTGGGGTTAATCGCCATCACCATCCCTATCGTCACCGGCAGCTCGGTCCCCCGATTAGCCGGAATAATACTGACTGCCTTGCACGTAATGACCGCCGGGTAACGCCCGCACGGGCTGTCCGGCAAGTAAACCGGCATGAAAATATGCGTGTTTTCCGTGCCCGCCGGGTGCATATGGATACGCGTCGGCATATCAGCAAGACCCAAACTAACCGCTTCAAATGCCCACGCCATCGCATCGATTGCCGCGCTCATCGGGACCACGCCACGCACATCCACAGGAAGAAATCCGCTCATAGGCCTACTCTACGGTGCATCAAGGGTAGTGCAAAGCCTCCTCCATCCACCGGATGCTCTGTAAGATACATCCAAGGAATCCGCTTGATGACAACGCCGCCCGCCACACTCCCCTCAGCTCCCATTCCGTTTCCCGGGCGCGCCCCCGGAAATCCGCTCGCCACCTCCAAGAATTCAATCCTGAAGCTCGAAAACGGCGTGATCTCCACCGCGTGGTCCACATCTGGTGGGCGCCTTGCCCTGACATCGGTGACCAATAAGCTCACCCAGAACACCTATTTCCAGCAGGGCACCGAATGCTTCCGCATTTCAACCACAGCGCCAAAGCCCATCGATAAGGAAAGCGTCCTCGTCGCCGTACACCTTTTGAAAGACCGTGTCGTCGTCACGGCGAGCGCGGATGGCAATGCGTGGACAGACCTCGCCAGCTTTCCGCGCAGCGAGTTTCAAGGAGACCCGACCGCGATTCGTATCGGCAAAATGAACCTCAAAGCCGAGGGCAAAAGCCACTCCACGGATGGCCCTGTGGGTACATCCACCATTTCTGATATCACGCCAGCGGTGCCGATGAGCCCATTTGTCATCACGAGTCCACCGCACGCAGCCCATGTTCAGACTTTCCCCTTCCCAAAAGGGACATCCGTTGTGTCCGCGCGGATTGCTAAGGGGAGCGATACGGGGATGTCCTGGGCACCGGCCATCGCTGTAATCTGGGAGGAGGCCAAGCGGTTCGTGCTGGTCGGCGTGCGGGATAAGCCATCCAGCTTCAATGTCACCACCGCCGCGGGCGAGCGTATTGTGGGTGCAAACCTCGAGCCATACCCCGACTTCAATATACCCGCGAGCGCCTGCAAGCTTGTCGGAAATCCGGTGGTGGTCAACGCAGCGGGGGCATCGATGATAACCGCAACACTCTCGGGCCCCGGTGGCATTTCCATTCGCTGGATGGCTACATTGCGGGCGGGCTGCGGGTATATTCGCCAGCGCATCGATGTCACGGGTGGCCAGCAAGCCGCCACACTCACGGGTTTTGAGTCCATAGATGTTCATATTCCAGCGCCGCAGACGGCGGGGACGGCTCCTGGCTGCCCGGTGGTCGGTGGAGGGATTTACCTTGGCGTCGAGCTTCCTGGGTGTCGCAATGCGCTCCAGCCGGAGCGTGCGCGTATTGGGTTTGCATCCAGCCTCCCGCTGGGAAAGGGCGACAAAGTTAGCTTTGGGAGTGTGATGGGCGTTGCGCCGGCGGGTCAACTTCGCCGGGCGTTTCTGCATTATGTCGAGAATGAGCGCGCGCGTCCAAGCAAGCCATTTTTGCACTACAACTGCTGGTATGACCTCGGCTTTGGGGTGGATGAGAAGCGGTTGATGCATGTGATTGACATTTACAACCGAGAGCTGGTGAAGAAGCGCGGCGTCAAGGTCGAATCCTACTTAGTTGATGATGGCTGGGATGACACGGGTCGCGGGCTTTGGGCCGAGGATTTGCGGAAGTTTCCGAGCGGCTTTACGGGGCTCGCGAAGCGGATGCGAGCTGCGGGAGCAAAGCTGGCGGTTTGGATTTCACCGCTGGGCGGTTATGGGGGCGACCGTGAGCGGACGAATTTCGCGCGCAAAATGGGGATTATCCCCCCGGATGGCTCTCTCGACCTCGCGCACGCCGGTTACAAGCAGTGGTTTCTGAAGCGCTGTACTGAGCTCATGAAGACGGCTGGAGTGAATGCCTTCAAGTGGGACCGCGCAGGGGATGGTGTGAGCCCGCACTTTATGGCACTTCTCGATATCGCACGCTCACTTCGAAAGGTCGACCCAAGCGTTTTTGTTAATGTGACGGTCGGGACATGGCCAAGTCCATTTTGGTTGTTGCATGTTGATTCGACGTGGCGAAATGGTAGCGCGGATGTTGGATGGTTGGGCAAGGGCTCGGATGGCGGGAAGTCGGTTTATAACCGTGAGCGCTGGTTGACATTTCGGGATGGTGAGTGCCACAGGATGTTTGTGCGAGCGAGCCCGCTTTATCCTCTGAACAGCGTGATGCATCACGGGATTGTCCACGGACGTGAGTTCCAGGGTGGGTCGATTGGGGATGTCAATCCGCCGGAGCTGCGTAACGAAGCGCGGAGTTACTTTGCATCCGGTGCAATGCTGCAGGAGCTTTACCTCACTCCGGAGCTGCTCCCGAGCGCGGCGTGGGATGCGGTAGCCGATGCTGCAAAGTGGGCGCATAAGAATGCGGATGTTCTTATTGATGCACACTGGGTTGGCGGCGATCCGCTCACGGGCGAAGTATACGGCTATGCGGCGTGGTGTGCGCGTAAGGGGACATTAATGTTGCGGAATCCATCGGATGTCCCGCAGCGGTTTATGTTGGATGTTGGTTTAGCGTTAGAGTTGCCTTCGGGTGCTGCGAAGCGCTATATGTTGAAGTCGCCTTACAGCGATCAGCGTATTCAGCAGCTGATGTGCGATGCGGGTACCCAGGATGTAATTGAGCTTGCTCCATTTGAGGTTGTCGTCTTTGATGCGATGCCGGTGAAGGTGATTATTTAGTTAGGATGAGGTTGGCTTCGAATATCTATCGTGCTCGCATGGGGCGTGGATGTTCAAATTCTCCGCGTAGGGGCGGACCGCCGTTTCCGCCCGTGCGTGCCGGCTTCGAGCAAGCGCCGTCATCAACCGAAGAAACCATGCGTAGGGGCAGGCCTCTGTCTCTGGCCATTTGGCATCTCGCAATCGAAATACGCGGGCAGGCGTGGAAGCCTGCCCCTA
>JBJTQN010000378.1:0-2663 GCA_046075665.1 Armatimonadota bacterium
CCTTTGGGGCTTGCTGAATGCAGAAGAATTCGTCTTTAACAAGTAGTCACGGGAGGAGGATTTCGATGTCACTTGGATGCTCGGGAAAAGTTAGCCGAAGGGATGCCGTCAAGGTCGGCACGCTTGGCATGCTCGGAATGCACCTCTCTCTCGCCGACTTGTTGGCATTAGAGGCACGTGCCGAGGTCGTGTCGCCTGGATCCACCGCAAAAGCAAAATCAGTCATCCTTATCTGGCTCGATGGCGGGCCAAGTCAGTACGACACCTTTGACCCAAAACCTGATGCGCCATCAGGTGTCAAGAGCACCTTTGGAGCCATTTCATCCAGTGTGACCGGGACGCACATTTGTGAATTGATGCCCGAGACGGCAAAACAGCTCCACCGAAGCACCATTATCCGAACGGTAGCGCACACCGAAGGTGCGCATGAGCGGGCATGTCATATATTGCTGACTGGTTGGACGCCAAATCCAGCGATGGTCTATCCAAGTATCGGGGCCGTTGTCGGGAAAGAGCTTGGTCCAGTTGGTCCGATGCCGCCTTACATCACGGTTGTCAACGGGTCATTCGCCTTCAACTACGGTAACTGCGGCTACCTCCCAAATGCCTTTAACCCATTCAGCGTTGGCGGTGACCCTAACGATGCCAACTTCCAGGTGCGCGACATTTCACTTCCTGGTGGCGTGGATATCGAGAGAATCGACCGTCGCCGTGGGCTCTTAGAAAACATTGACAGCGCCTTTCGCCGCTTTGATGGCACGGCAGAAAAGGCATCCAGGAATACGTTTTACCAGCGCGCCTATGACATGATTTCAAGCCCAAAGGCAAAGGCTGCTTTTCAGCTGAAGGATGAAAAACCGGATGTTCGCGACAAGTATGGCAGGACACAGGTAGGGCAAGGCTGTCTTCTCGCACGCCGACTAGTGGAGGCTGGCGTCCGCTTTGTCACGGTTAATCATTCGGGGTGGGATACGCACTCGGACAACGATAAGGCTTGTAAGGGATGGTTGGTAACGCCGCTCGACAAGGCTCTCGCTGCGCTGATATCGGATCTTTCCGAGCGTGGACTACTCGACTCGACGCTTGTGGTGTGTATGGGCGAGTTCGGGCGCACGCCTCAGATCAATGCTCTTGGTGGGCGTGACCACTGGCCGCAGACGGGTTGTGCTTTGTTTGCCGGTGCTGGGGTCCCTGGCGGACAGGTGATTGGTAAGACGGATGAAAAGGGTGCCGAACCAAAGGAACGGCCGGTAAAGCCGGGAGATATCGCAGCGACGCTTTTTGCAAAGCTCGGCATCGATGGCAGTAAGGTCTACGAAACGCCACAGGGCCGTCCGACGCGCCTGGTAGATGACGGAGTACCCGTGCCGGAGCTTGGGGCGATTTAGTAATGAGTCGGCTAACGCGGGTGCTGGCCGTATGGTTGGTAATGACCATTGCCGGCGTAGCAAACGCTGCTCCACGAATTACATCCATTTTTCCAGCGGGTGCTCAGCGGGGCGCTACGGTGGAGGTCACACTCCAAGGATCTGGACTAAAAGACCTAAAGCATGTCTTGATTCAGGGTAACGGTGTCGGGATTGTCCTCCTGCCAGGTACGGATGATGCCACGCGCAAGGCTAGGCTGACAGTCGCTGTCGATGCCGCTCCAGGAAGACGGGAAGTTCGCTTTGCGGATGAGCGGGATGCATCCAATGTTCGCATCATAAGTGTCGGACAAGTTCCGGAAGTCAATGAAGTCGAGCCAAACAATACGCCGGACAAGGTCACGGTTCAACCGCTACCGATTTGCTTTAATGGTCGGCTAAATGAGGGATCGGATCGGGATGGCTTTAAAGTTCGTCTCCGCAAAGGTCAGGTGGTGCTGATTGAAGTCGAGGGTCTACGTGTCCTTGCGAACATTTATGAAAGCTGGCTGAAAGGATTTCTTGAAGTCACGGATGCATCCGGTCAGCCAATCACGACCAATCAGGGCACCGTGGATGACTATTACCGCTGGGATCCGGTGCTTCGGTTTGACCCTCCGGCGGATGGCGAGTATACGATTTGGTTTCGGGACTTGAACTGGCGTTCGGATACTAAAGCCGTCTACCGTGTTACGGTCGGCGAGCTGCCGCACGCATTTGCGACATATCCCATCGGAGCGCAACGGGGGGTGAAAGCCGAACTAGAGCCTGTTGGGGCAACGGTCTCCACTATGACCGCGGTCTTTGGGCCCGTGAACCCGGATGTGTCGCTTGGTATCTCCGATTTGATGTTTACCGCTGGTGCATATGAAAGCAACCGACGGCCATTCCTGTGGACACTTGAGCCTTCTGTGAATATTGCGTCCAGTGGACTCACCCGCGAAACAGCAGTGCCTGTCGGCTATCCAGTCGCACTTGATGGCTGGTTTGAACCAGGAAAACCCCGTTGGGTCAGCTTTGATGTGAAGGACAAAGCATGGCTGCACGTTAATGGCTATGCCTGGCGGCTTGGTGTTCCGACAGATCTTGAGCTCAAGGTCTACGATGCCAAAGGTAACTTGGTTCAGGAAGCCGATGATGGTCGTGGCAGCAATGGCGGGCAGGCCGGTGGCCGTGATCCCTTTATCGCGCGCGAGTTTACGCCGGGGAAGTGGTTTGTCCGTATCCGTGATGTGGACGACCGCGGCGGCAAAGGCT
>JBJTQN010000379.1:0-3381 GCA_046075665.1 Armatimonadota bacterium
TCCTTGGCGCTGCCAGCGTCATCGCAACCGACAATGACCCCGTTGCAGTGAAAGTGTCCCTCGATAATCTCGAGCGCAACCGTGTGACAAGCGGAATCGATGTCCATGTCGCAGAGGAGCCGCCCGCAGGCCCATTCGATATTGTTGTTGCAAACATCCTTCCCGATGTCATTATCGGGATGGCAGATGCTCTCACCGCATCCCTTGTGCCAGGTGGAACGCTGGTCACCAGTGGAATCATTCACGAGCGGCGTCAGGATGTTATCGATGCCCTTGAGCAGCGTGGACATGTCTTGCTCTCAAGCCCGGATGAAGGCGAGTGGTGCGCCGTGATTGTCCGCAAATCAGCCTGACGACAAGCGCTTGGCTCATCTGGAGATGGCTCTCATCTCCAGTGGCATCTGATGCTCCAGAGGGAGTGGGAATAGCCTCTTACTGGCTCTCCGTGCTGGCGTCTATTCTGTGACGTCATCGGAAGATGACTCCCAGTTAACGCTCTCTGCACACTTGCCACTTACTGGCTATCTTAAAGGAGAGTGTCCGCTACAGGAGCTTCTTTACAACGCTGGGAAAGCCGTTCTTGGTGTTCGTTGGGTTATCACGACTGAGAATGTTTACCTGGTCGCCGAACGTCTCTTTCATGCCACTCCGGAGGATGATTCCCTGTGGGTGATTGGGGCAACTTGTCTGCTTGATCAAGCAATCAAGGAAGTTGACACGCTGGCGCGCCGTCCGAAACATAACCTGTGGCACTTTGCCAATCTACGGTCGGTAGCACCATGAACGCGTCGTTCATACGCTGGCGTGACCAGTTCGCTGCAAATCCACTTTTCCTGTCAACGCAAAACGATGGATTTTCTGTAAACGGTGTTTCCGTTGCGAAGACATTCAATCCGGATGTCCTTGCCTTTTCGATATCGACAGAGCTCCCGATTTGGCTTGAGAATCTCCCAACGTCCCTTAAACTCGCTTCAGAACTGCAACGTGAGCATATGGGTGTCAAGGTGCTCTACGTGGATGACCCTGAGAATGACGGACTCTACATCAGGCTTGCACATGAGTGTTACCTTACCGGGATGGAAGACATCAGCCTGTCATTTATCGCGATTGTTCATGCGCTGCGTTGCGCGTTCAATGACTTTTGCGAGCAGCACACCACCATGTAGGGCCAGTGTTTAAAGGTTAGGCATATGGTGTTACCTGCTTAACTATCTGTTACGTTGCCCTTATACAAGTTAAGTATGTTATTGTGCATTAATGTAGCATTAAAGTGGTTTAGTTTCGCGTTCATCGATGGTGCATGGAGCGCGCATGGGACGTCAACGGCATAGAAAGCGGACCGTCAGAAAGGTATCTCCTTGGTGGGGTCTCCTTCTGCTCGTCGTTGGTGCAATTGTTTGGGCTGCCGTGGATGATTTTCTTAAACTAAATCCGGAGAAGCCAATCCCATCATCGTCCACAAGCAAATAGTGCTCCGATGATCCTGGTAACAAGACGTGTCTCACGATGCTAAACTGTCTTCATGCAGACTGTCCTCCAGACACGTGCCGAGTCAACAAACTACGCGGAGACATCCACCTTTGCCGATGTCAATGCCTTTTGTGATGCCCTAACAAAGCAATATTCCATCGTCAAGCGTGGGACGCTCTGTCGGAGCACGGAAGGGCGCGATGTTCCTTTGCTTGTCGTTTCAAAACCAGGCTTCACATCCGGTCTTCAGGCGCATGCAAGTGCAGATCGCCTTGTCGTTTACATTCAGGCGAATATCCACGCAGGTGAAGTTGAGGGCAAAGAAGCTATCCTGATGCTCCTACGGGATCTTTTGAAGTCTGATCCGACGCATATACTTGATGCTGCGACATTGGTGATTGCGCCCATCTACAACGCTGATGGCAACGAAAAGTTCGGTGATGGACTGTTAAATCGTCCGCATCAGGATGGTCCAGCGCGTGTGGGAGAACGGCACAATGGAATGGGACTTGACCTGAACCGGGACTGCATTAAGGCTGAATCGCCTGAAATGCGGGGCGTTCTACGGGAAGTCTACGGCGGCTGGGACCCGGATGTCGTGTTTGACCTGCACACCACCAATGGAACCCGACATGGCTTTCACCTAACTTATGGACCAGCTACGCATCCTGATACAGATGCCGCAGTCTTACGGTATCAACGCGACATCCTGCTCCCTGCTGTTCGCAAGCAGCTACGCAAGAACCACAAGTGGGAGCTCTTCGACTACGGAAATGCAGAGCGACGGGGTGGTGAAGCCATTTGGGCTACCTTTGGTTATGAAGGTCGCTATGTAACAAACTACGCCGGACTACGTAATCGTATTGGCGTCCTCTCAGAAGCGGTCAGCTTTCTACCATTCAAGTTCCGTGTGGAGACAACCTACCATTTTGTCCTTGCGACCCTGAACAAGCTCGTTGAGGACCGGCGGGAAATCCGAAAGCGCATCATGGCTGCCGATGCTTATCGTGGAACCGAAGCTGGCATCGCATTTGAAATGGCCGCACGTGGTAAGGAAAAAGTAGACCTTGAGGATGTTCCCCCCGGAACACGGGTTGACCAGACAAAGGCACCCACAAAGTGGAAGTCAGTCGTTTTACCGACCTATGACAGATGGGCAATCACTTCAGTCGCGAAGGTGCCCGCATACTATGCGGTGCCAAAGACATGCACTGATGCCATCCGATTGCTACGCTTCCACGGTGTGGAGCTAGCTGGCCTTCAAAATTCTGTGGCCGGCTACGAGCATTTCAACATCACTTCGACCAAGGTTAGCCAACCATTTCAAGGCCATCCCCTTCGTAGGGTGAATGGTTCGTGGGAGTTACGCTCCGCAACGACTGAAGACTACTGGATTATCTCCACCAATCAGCCACTACGGATGCTCATCTTCCATTTGCTCGACCCGCTCTCAACAGATGGCTTCGTAACGTGGAACATCTTCGACCGGGAAATTACAAGTAGCAAGACCTATCCGGTCTTACGCAAGCTCTAGATACGGTGCCTCCGGAAGGATAGCGGTCCGGTAACGTATCTCATCGGTGGTTGCGTTGCACAGAGACGTGCAACCCATGGAGGCACTTACAAAGTAACCGATCGCAGCGGACCTGGTTGATGGATTCAGCCCCGTCAATGAATCGATGCGCGTTTGGAAAACGACGTTTTTCGTCAAGCGAGACGCCCCATACATACAGGACAACGGTTTGGTTGGCATCATGTGTCCCTGCCTACACCAGCGATGCTGAACCAAATCTGCACACGCTCTTACGCAAGAACTCCGCGCACAACCTTCGCCGGCTCAACTCCTGTGAGTCGCGCATCAAGACCCTGAAATTTCACGCTGAAACGTTCATGGTCGATGCCAAACAAGTG
>JBJTQN010000380.1:0-12558 GCA_046075665.1 Armatimonadota bacterium
GAAGCTCGCTCTGTAGCTGTTTATCAAGCGCCCAACCGAATCCCCGCGGTTTGCCGCGACGCGCTGCGAGCGAGAGGTTTTCAGCAATCGTCATTGTGGGTGCGGTACCACTGAACGGGTTCTGGAAAACACGACCGATAAGTGATGCTCGCCTGTGCTCCGGCCATTTGGTGATGTCCTTTCCGCTTAGGCTGATTTTGCCACTATCGGTCATGAACGAACCCGCGACGGCATTCAGCAATGTGGACTTACCGGAGCCATTCGTCCCGATGATGATGAGAAAGTCGCCTTCTGAAAGGGTGAGGGAGACATCCTGTAGCGCAAAGACTTCATTGATGCTGCCAGGGTGGAAAGTTTTGTGGATGTTCGTGATTTCCAGCATGTTAGACAGTCCTCCCTGATGGCTGATTTCCGCCCTTTTTCATCAGGCTGCGTGCCAATGTTGGTCCGACGAGTGCAGCAAAGACAAAGACCGCCGTGATGAGCTTGAGGTCATTTGGATTGAGTCCCCAGCGGAGCGCTATCGCAACCAGGAGGCGGAAGAGAACGCTTCCCATAATCGTCCCGGTAACGACCAGCCCCTGCTTATTGGATCCAACGAGCGCCTCTCCAATAATGACGGATGCTAGCCCCCAGACCATCATCCCGATGCCCATCTGGACATCCGCAAAGCCTTGATACTGGGCAAGTAGAGCGCCTGCGAGTGCAATAAGGCCATTTGAAATCGCAAGGCCGAGGATCATCATAATGTCGACATCCACGCCAAGCGCACGAATCATCTGTGGGTTGTCGCCAGTCGCCCGGATTGCTGTTCCGAGATTTGTCCGGAAGAAGACCAGGAGAATAGCCGCAGCCAGAGCTACAACCGCAAACATCGAGACCAGCATCCCGGCATCCCGGATACTGACGTCCCATCCAAACCAGTTAAGGTCTGTTGTCTGGCCAAAAATCCGGGCTCCTAGATTCTCTGCAACCGTACTCGTAGATTTGGCATCCACAAGCGGGATATTACTCTTCCCCATCACGTGGAGGTTCACAGAGTAAAGCGCGGTCATCACAAGGATGCCCGCAAGCAGCTCATTGATTTTGCACTTTGTGTGCAGGATGCCGGTGATGGCTCCCGCCATCGCACCTGCGGCAAATGCAGCGACCAGCGAAACACCGGGGTTGAAACCCTTCAGGAGGAGTACAGCGGATACGGCTGCGCCGAATGTAACAGAGCCTTCAGCGGTGATATCAGGAAACTTAAAGACGCGGAAGGACATGTATACGCCCAGCGCAAGGAGCGAGAGGATGAGCCCAATGGTCATGGCTCCAAGGAAGAGGCTCATCTTCGTGCACCTCCAACGGTCGATTCATCCAGCGACACGGGTGAAACCCAGACAGCGCCCCGAATGACCTCTGTTTCGCCGATACCATCGAATTCCCGGTCATCCACGATGCAGTGGAACACGGCTGTAGGACGGTCAGAATCCAAAATATCGCTGACGGTCGAATGAATCGCAAGCATACCCTTTGGCACCGGCCGATACGGGAAGACAGCGGCGTGGATATGCCCCATCGTGTTTTCATGGCTCAGCGGGCGCATATATAGGTTGATTGGACCGCAGCACTTTCGGCTTGCGACACCGGAAATCAGTGCCACTTCCCGCGTTGTGGAACGCTCCGTCGTAAACATCACATTGTCGCGTACCGCAGGAAATGCGAATGGCTCCGCTGTCAACACAGCTGGCGATCGCCGGATTGCTGCACCGACAATGCCATTGATTTCGACCAGCAGCGTGAAGGCAACAGCATCGGATTCCGTGAGATCCATCAGATTGATCACGACATCTGAGAGCGGCGTCGCATGCGGAGCATCGGGGAGAGGCTCCAGCGTCGCCATCGTGCCGTATTCACCATTGACAACCAGACCAGAGTGAAACGTTACCGTTGGGACAAGCTCACCCGTCAAGACAACATCATCCGGACGAACATCCCCATTGGTATGCCATGCGATTGCGATACCATCGGTGGCGATGACTTCTCCCAGCCGGGATGCGTCATCGGATGTCGGGTCCGTAAGGCAGCCAAGTCCGATTGCGTGCGTGTGGCGGGGCAGCATCACCGGACGGAGCTCGTCCTGAACGCTTCCAAGTTTTTGCGGGTCACCGACAGCGTGCATCACAACCGGGATGTCGCTTGTAGCATGAATATTGAACTCAAAGTTACCCAGTTGACGCGGTTCGGCGGAGCGTAGTGCGGCATTGAGGCGATCGATGTTATCGCGTGCATTATCAAGGAGAAATTCAGTTAAACCGGCGAGGCGGATGACTTCGTTCACACCGCTTGAGACTGCGCTAAGTGCCAGCTGTCCACCGACACCTTTGAGCTGTTTATAAAACCGAATGAGGGTGCGGATACCAACGGAGCTGATGAACTCAACGGCTTCACAATCCAACCGGATTTGGTGGTTACCATCTTGGATCGCGGCTTCAATCGCTTCGGCCAGTGTGTCCGCAGAGCTGCCATCCAGGCGGCCATTCAGAGCAAGGATGATGTAGGCATCGTGTGTGTTACGTGTAATCTGCAATCTGGTTACCTGATGACTTCCTTGCAGGATTTTACAAAAGCGTCGCTAACGTCGATGCCATAGTAGTTGGCATTCGGAAGGTTGAGAGTTGTTTGGATATTTGGAACAAATTTGAATGGGATATTTGCAGGGGACTCCCCTTTTGCGACGCGTGCAGCGAGCTTCCCACTTTCGATGCCGGCGATGTACCAATCTCTGCAAACCGTCAGGAAAACGCCCTGATCTTTCCGTGTAACCCCAAATGACAGGAGAGGCGTTTTGGTTGCCTTTGCCGCATTGGCAATACTGGTAAAACTGACCGTCGTCTGATTATCAACTAGCTGAGTGATGACATCAGGCTTTTTTGCGCAGAGTGCCAGTGCGGCATCGGCGACATCGGATGAACTCGAACACCCGATTGATATCAGTTCGATATTTCTCTCTTTCGCAAGCTTGGCCAAAGTGTCCCGATAGTAGACTGAATTGGCTTCAGATGGTGTGTAGAGCGTTCCGATCTTCCTGATGCCTGGTCGAAGCTTAACAAGGATATCCAAAGCCTCTGCACTCGGTTGTGGCACATACGTTCCGGTCAGATTTGGCCGATGGTCGGTATCCGATGTCCCTGCTTTAGCGATGATGGGATTTGCGATGAGTGAAAAGACGACTTTATCCTTTGGCGTGCTTCGCTGGACTGCACTAATCAACGCTGGCGTGGTGCTTGTAATCAGGACATCCGGTTTTTCGGCAAGGGAAGCAGTCATCGCTGTCTGAAGCGTCGCCATGTCTCCCTGAGCGTTTCGGACTTTCAACTCAAGGTTTTTGCCTTCTTCTATTCCAGATTGGCGCAGGCCTTCGATAATCCCCTGTTGGTCAATCTCACCCAAAGGAGTATCCGCGAACTGAACCAGCCGGACCTTGAACATCTTTTCAGTTGATGCCTTCGCTGTCCCGGAGTTCTTCCACTCCTCTGGCTTTGTTGCATCCGTCGGCAAATCCTCAGGTTGCTTGATCTTGTGTTCGCCAGCGTCATCAATAATCAGGCTTGCGCGCTTCTCAATCTTCGCAGGAATTGACCAGTTACCCTTGAGTCCCTTGAGGGCTTTTTTGTTGATGGTGACCGTTTTTGGTTCGTAAAACTCAGCGCGATACTCGCTTGGGCGATGGCCATCGAGAATATCAGCTGCCCGCATCCCCATTGCACGGCCAACCATGGTGTAGTTACCGCCAACATCGAGTAGGGCGCCCTTTTTAACACTGGGTGGAATCACGGTAATGACAGGAATTCGCCCGCGTCGGGCGGCTTCGATCACGGCATCCGCAGCGACCAGGACGGTGACATCCCCACTGACCCAGATCGCTTCAACTCCGCGGGAGACGAGGGATGCCGCTGCATCAGAAACTGCCGTGCTGTTCTCGGCATTGGCTTCCATTAAGGTGATTCCAAATATCGGAGCAACCTTGCGAGCGAAGTTTGTCTGTGCCACGGAGTTTGCTTCGGCGGAGTTCCAGACCAGACCAAGCTTGGTCAGCCCAGGGTTCATTTTTTTGATGAGCTCAAAGGCTTCCTTGATCGGCTGCATCGTGCCATAGCCAACCATGTACGGGGGATGAATGGATAGATCCTTTGGATCGATTCCAACGCCTGCCCCTGGAGGGTTCGAGACAAAACCATAGACGTGATCGACTTTTTTTCCGGTTTTGTTGGCACTCGCGATGGTCTGGAGCGACACGGTTGTCATCGAGATGATCATGTCGTACGAGCCGCTGGTCACCTCTTTGGCGATGGAGTTTGCGGTACCGATGTCCTGTTCGGCGTTAAAGCGTTTTATCGCTATGTTTTGTCCATCTATGTAACCGCGGGTTTTTAGTGACTCAGTAATCCCGTTGAATCCATCCTCCATGATGGGCTGGCTGGCATTTTGCACGATTGCGATGCGCTTAAGGCCGGAAGTCGATTTAGCCCCGATGCGCGATTCTAGATCGGACCAAAGGAGGATGCCAGCGGATCCTGCGATGAGTGCAAGGCCAAGGATTAGGCGTTTGAAGAGGTCAAAAAAGTTGGACATGAAGAATGATTTGACACTGTGTATAGAGCATTGACTGGATGGCTATGATGATCACCCAGCAAACGCGGGCTATTCGCCCTGCTCTACTGCATGCTGTCGAGCAAGGAGATAGTGGTCGAGCTCAGCGACATCAGCGAAGACCCGCAAGTCATTTAGCGAGCCCATGATGGTAAAGACTTCCTGAATCTGAGGTTGAAGGTGGATAAACGAAACGGTTCCGCCATGTTCTTTCTGACGCTTTATTGCTATCAGGAAAAGGCGGTAGCCCATTGATGTCAGATACTTAAGCTCAGCAAGGTCAAAAATCAACTCATTTGGATGTTGTTCCAGAATGGAGTCGAGCGCAGGAGAAACGACATCAGTGGATGCTGCATCAAGGGTTCCAGAGATATGCAGAGCATAGTTATCTCCGCGAACCCAGAGGGCGATGCTCCCACCGGATGTCTCTCTCTCCCAAACCTTGTTGAATGAAAGCTCCATTCGCAGGGCTACCGTTCCTTTCAGAGGGACTGGCTATTCCGGCTGAACGGCGCTTTTTTGCGCACGGTCGAGCTGCTCATCAAGTTCTTCGATTACGAAAGCTTCGAGCTCATCGATGGAGCCGAACATCCGGACATCCGGAAGGCTACCCATAATCTTGAAGACTTCCTGAATCTGCGGCTGAAGGTTTAGGAAGGATGTCTGTCCGCGGTGCTTTCGCTGTGCCTTTTGTGCCATCAGGAAAATACGGAAGCCCATGGATGTAACATACTTAAGCTCAGCAAGATCAAACACCAGAAGGTCAGGCTCGGTTGCGAGGATTGCCTCAAGCTCAGCCTCAACCATTGGTGCGTTGGTCGCATCAAGGTTGCCAGCAATGGACAGCGCAGCGTAGCCGCCGCGGGTCGAAAGTGTCAGATAACCACCGGGGATGTGCTTTTCCCAGGATTTAGTAAATGTACGTTCCCAGAGTTTGGCCAGATTCAGCATGAAATGTCCCTTACCTCAGGCCAACCTATATCCGGCAGCCCTTCGGAGCATTGTATGGCAATTCAAAAAAATTTCGATATTGCAGGCTAGGGCAAGGATTGGTGAGCGTAACAGCACACTTTGAACCACAGCACGCCGCAGTTATAGGCATCGCTCTCTTGCAGCGACGGTGCGAAATGCGGTGGAACGAATCCTGATAGCAGATTCGACTACCACTGGCAAGGTACCGTCGCAGGATCGGGCCCGACGGATCGGAAATAGAGGTAACGGCTTCCCAACGGACTGATTTCAGGAAGAGCGTTCATACTCTCGGTGTCACCGGACAGGCAGGTGTACTCTTTCCCTCGATAGAGGAACATCGTGGAATAGCCCGCTTTGCTCTCCCGGACACGACGGGACAGCTCAAGAATGGGAATCCGATGGTGTCGATTGGCGATTGTGTCCAAGCCAGGGTCATCGGATTTAACGACACTAATAAGCTCTTGTTGCCAGCGGGTCTGCTGCAGCGCATCCGGAATCAAGAGGTGATTCCCAACACCACCCTCCGTCTGGAGGTTACTGAACATCGAGAAACACATCCGTGTCCGCAAGCCAAGGTATGGCTGCATCCCGATGAGGACGAGCAATGCACAGAGCGGGCACGAAAGCCAAAGCCGCTGTGGTGAGGATTCTGTTGTAGCGAGCGGCCCGGCAAGATCTGCACGATTTCGCCAACCATGCAATAAAACTGCCACCCCTATCGCAACAGAATAGACTAGGATTCCGTAGTAGCCAATCGAAAATCCGATCGTTCCGGCCCGCGCAACGATGCTCTTGAGACTTGGGAGCACTCCAACCAAGAGCGCAGCGGTAACCATGATGCAGATCACAATCCAAAGGATATGAAGTGTCTTGCGAGCCTTTGGTGCAGGTTGGATAGTGGTGAAAAACCTTGATGGGATGAACCAGCTGAGGAGCGAGACAATGGTTGCAGTGAAGCTGTAGATACCCGGGTGTGGATGCAATGACAACATCGCGTGAAAGCCAAGTGCAAGCACCCCACCAGCCAATCGTGTCCGGGGAATGAACATAAGGATTGGAATCAATCCCTCAATCAGGAGTGTCCCGTAAATCGCCAAAGTGTCTGCAAAGACACCAGCGGGGATGATGGGGTACATCCCTCCGATTTCATGCAGCATTGTGGATGCGCAGCTGACATCCGGGTTGAAGTAAGCCCGGTTGATTTTGTGAAAAACCGTAAAGAAGTACAGAAGTGCTACGGACATTCGTATAAGGGGCGCGACTGTCGTCACCCACATTCCCCGTGCATCCACATTCGGAGCACGTTTCTCCGCAATGAGCGCTCCAATCATTACCGCCAGCATCACAGTGTTCATCACGAGTGAAAACAGGATGTGATTCGGGACGGGCCCCATCCGACTTGCCACCGCGTAGATATCAGTGGCAAGAAACAGGGCAAAAGTGATTGGCATCGGACGGCGAATAACCATCAATGCAAGCCCAATCAGGATTGCCCCCGATAGTCCCTGCCACCGCCAGTCGTGGAATGTCAAAAAATGAAAGACGCCGGCAATCGCCCAACTACGACACAGCCAATCATAGTGCTGTGCGTACGATTTTTGTTTTTCAGGAAGTTGCAACTCGGATGTAGCCGGGAAGCCATCCGAACCGAAGTCAGTTACCATTAGCCAAGACATCGGTACGGATGAACATGAAATGAATACTTACGTTTGCAACTTAATGCTTAATCTACAAAAAGTTGATTAACCGCGGTTAACTCAGTTCACGTAAAGCAAGTTTAAACTGAATGCGGAAAGGCTGCCGCATAGCCGGCATCTGCGAGCTCCAAGATGTCATTAAAGTGAATCACCCCGGCTCGAACGAGGCGTTCGCATTCATTCACCAAACGCCCGCTCTCGCCATGGAGTGCCGGATTGTCGGTGCAAATCGCGATACGTACACCCGCAGCCCGACACCGGTCAAAGACGGGCTTGAGCTCACTGACATCCGAAATCGTATTCGTCCGGAGATAGGTCATCGGGCACACTTCCAGCGTAATCCCACGCCGTGACAGCTCAGCGAGATGGTGCTCATGATGCAAGCCAATCTGAATTCCATGACCAATCCGGTTGAGATACGGAAACAGCTCTGGATGGACATCGCGTGGGTCAGACTCCGCCATATGTGCCGTTGTCGAAAGTCCCGCTTCGCGTGCGTAGCGGAACAGCTCTACCCACTCGGAAATGGTCGGACCACCAGCTTGGTAGGGCCCGGCGATATCTACGGCAACACAGGCTGGATGCATTTTTGCTAGGTCAATAATCGCCTTATTTCGCGCAGGGGAAAATCCACGGTCCATACAGAGAATAAACGCTGTACGGATTGGAAAGTCTGTTTGAACTGCCTTTGCGATGTCATCCACGACGCGGTGCATGTCCGCAAGGCGGTCATCCTCAGAGAGGCCAGCCCGCGTCCGCTTGTACGGGTTAAAGCGCAGCTCAAGGACATCCACAGCCTCAAACACACTCGCCCCGCGTACCGCACGGTGAGCGAAATAGCCAACATCCTCCGCCTGAAGCTCTTCCACCAGATGGTGAACACTCAGATAGTCCGCAAGGTCCCGAAATGGACGCTCAAACTCATGGCGGAACCGCGCGTAATCGCCATAGCGTCGAAACAATCGAACCGCCAATTCACTGCTCTGCTTTTCGATGTAGCCCCAAAGGATTCTTGGATGCGTGGCGCCACCGAGGTGTCTGTGCAGCTCCGGGAAGTGCACGGACTAAACACCCGCCTTACGGGCTGCAGCGGCAATTTCACTCGCGATGCGCTGGCGCATTCGGGTATCCATCAGCGAACCATGATCCTTACCGGGAACGACTTCAATTGCGGCATCCGATCCGAGACGTGACAGCGTGTCCTTTAGCCGTACGACAGCACCCTCAAGGTAAAACGTATCCAAACCACCTGTATAGACATGCAGCTTTCCGGCTAGCTTTGGTCCAAGCGTCTTCCAGTTCTTTTCTAGCCGCTCGCGGATATCGAAAGGCTTCCATGACTCTGCAACCTTATGGTCTATTCTTCCCGTCTTGCGGTCCCAAATACGCTCTGGCTGACCACTACGGTCACGGCGGCTGAACACCGCTTCAAACGACCCCAGTTGCTCACCCCGACCTAGCGGCACTTCCATATCGGAGAAATCCCGGTACCAGACAACAGGTTCTTCCCCGCGGCGCGCAAGCGGCCTTAAACGCCCTTGGGGATCCGTAAACATGCTGTCATCTGCATAAAGGTTGATTCGTTGAAAGTCATGAAAGTCCACGGGATCGGGTGCGGTGCTCCAGACGCCACCAAAGACATCCGGGTAGCGAACCTGTAACCAAAGCGAGCTCCAACCTCCACTTGAATGTCCCATCACAAAGCGACCGGCAGGCGTTCCTAGCGCATTAACATTGCGTTCCACGGCGGGAATCAGCTCTTTGATCAGCGCTTCGCCATAAGGACCATTGTTAGCAGAGTCGGCAAACACATGATGTCCACCAGGACAATCCGGATCGAGGATGACACGGACGACTCCGATTTCATCCATGGGACCATTTCCGCGTCTGGCTCCGTAGTGACGCCCGCCAAAACCTGGAATTTCGTATACAACCGCCCACTTACGGTTTGCCGACCAGTCCTTTGGCTTAATAATCGCACACTTCAAATCCACCGGTCGGCCAGCAAACCGGCTGATGCGCTGGCTGCGTACACGCAGCTCTTCAACCCCAAAGGATGCTTGGAAAACCGGCTCTGGGATAACTTTGTCGATCACCAGCTCCGGCGCTGAATCGTTTGTATTCCACTTAACCGATGCCGAGAAGCCATTTCCAGCACCATTTCCAACAGAACGTGCCAGACCGCGGTCAGCAACTGCCTGAATCATCCACGTTCCGACAGGCGGCGCGGTTCTTTCCCGAGGAAACACCGCAACCGCGGGACCTGCTACCGTGATGACATCGGAGGGCCCAATATTCTTGACTTCACAAGCCCACATAGGGGATGGATTGAACCAGTTCGGTCCCATCCGTGGCTCACCGCTATCCGGTTTGCCAAAGAAAACCACGATACGCCCGCTGAATGTTCCAGGGAACAATCCCGGCGCAATCCGTACACGGAGAGGCTTGCTTTGTACACGCATTGCTTACAGTGCCATCCCGATATGCGATGCGACAAACGCAAACACATCCGCCTGCTCATCAAGGACCTTTGAAATCGGCTTACCTGCACCGTGCCCCGCCTGGGTCTCGATACGAATCAGTGTCGGAGCCGCGTCCGGGTTCTGCGCGAACTGCAACGCCGCTGCAAACTTGAACGAATGTGCCGGGACCACACGGTCATCATGGTCGCTCGTTGTCACCAGTGTTGCCGGGTAAGACGAGCCGGAAACGAGCGTGTGATATGGGCTGTAGGCTAGCAACGCTCGGAATTCATCTTCATTCTCGATGTTTCCATAGTCGCTTTGCCATGCCCACCCGATGGTGAAGAGGTGGAAGCGCAGCATATCGAGCACACCTACTGCCGGGATGGCCGCTCCATAGAGCTCTGGTCGTTGCGTTGAACATGCTCCAACCAAAAGGCCGCCGTTGGATCCGCCGGCAATAGCGATGCGTTTCTTTTCCGTCACACCGCGGCCGATGAGATCTTCTGAAACAGCTATAAAGTCATCAAAGACATTTTGCTTTTGCAGCTTGGTGCCGGCCACATGCCAGGTGTCGCCGTACTCGCCGCCGCCACGGAGGTTTGCGACGACATAGACGCCGCCCCGCTCCATGAAGGCGATGGCCGCCGGAGAATAGCCCGGGGTCAGGGAGATGTCAAAGCCACCGTAGCCATATTGATAGACAGGCAGATTGGGCTTGCCGACATTTTCAGCCAGCTGGGTCTGAAAGTACGGAACACGCGTTCCATCCTTGCTTGTCGCAAAATGCTGCGTCGTGACAAACGCGGTGCGATCAAATGGCACATGAGGCTCCCGGAGGATGCTACTCGTGCGGGATGTGACATTGAATTGGTAGATAACCGCCGGTGCTGTGTAGCCAGTAAATGCGTAACAGACGGTCTTCGCCTTGCGGGTGCCCGCGAAGCCTCCCGATGTCCCGATACCCGGGAGGATAACCTCTCCGAGCGCGATGCCATCCAGCGACCAACATTCCACATAGCTACGCGCATCCCGGAGATAAGAAACAATCAGCGTGTCACCAAGCAGGCTCGCACTCTGGCAGGTGTCATTGCTTTCCGGAACGATTTCTACGGCGCTGGTGAATGGCTCGCCAACATGCAAACGGACGATTCGCTTCTTTGATGCACCATTATCCGTGAGGATGTAAAACGTCGGACCATCGTTTCCGAGGATGCTATAGGCAGCCTCTCCGACAGGGAGCCACTGCTGCACGGTAGCACTTTCCGTTTTCAGGCTCTTGATGCCAATTCCGTTCCGACGATCCGTCCCAGCATATTGATAAAGAACCAAGTAGTCGCCATCTTCAGTGACATCCGCGCTGAGGTTCCACTTCGGCTGGTCAGGGGTTGCATAAACAAGGACATCATCCGTCTGAGATGTACCAAGTGCATGGAAGTACACAACATGGTTTTCATTGACAGCCTGATACGCCTCGCCATCCTTTGGCGGTGCATACCGGCTGTAGTAGAACCCGCTGGCATCTGCGGCCCATGAAGCACCCGTAAACTTGGCCCACTCGACAAAATCAGGTGTGTCCTCGCCGGTTTCAACATTACGGACATGCCAAGTCTGCCAGTCCGAACCTGCACGCTGAATTGAATAGGCAAGCCAGGTTCCACAGGGCGACACACTTGTGCCTGCAAGCGCCGCTGTGCCATCCGTGGACAACAGGTTGGGATCTAGCAGGATGCGACCATTTTCCGCAGGCGCATCCCCGACCAACAGCTGTGCCTGGTTGGCCAGTCCCGGGTTGTATGTCCAGAACCACTTACCGCCTTCCTGCCACGGCACACCGACGCGCTCATAGTTCCAGAGGTTTCCCAGCCGTTCACGAAGCGTCTCCCGCCCGGCAAGTGTGCGAAGATGAGGCATCGTGACTTCGTTCTGCGCCTTGACCCACGCGGCAGTCTCATCAGAGTTGGCATCTTCAAGCCAGCGATACGGGTCAGCGACATTAGTGCCATGGATGACATCCACGATGTCTTCGCGGCGGGTTAGAGGATACTTCATTGGCCTTTTCACTCCTGAAAAACGATTCTTTATCTGACTAGCGGCGTCCACCATCCGATGGCCGCTCATGACTTTCTAGCCTGCGCAAAACGGTCAGCAACTTCCGCATCGGTTCTGGGAGCGGCGTACGGACATCCACAACCTTGCCAGTCCGTGGGTGATGGAACGCTAATCGATAAGCATGCAGCGCCTGTCCACCAAGCTGTGCAACAGCAGCATCGATTTTGACATCCCCTGTGCGACGAATCCCGCCGTAGAGGGTGTCACCAACAACAGGGTGCCCGGCAAACTGACAGTGCACGCGGATCTGATGAGTACGGCCCGTGTCAAGGCGGCATTCCCACAGCGAACACGGCCCGAGAGGCTCGCGCATAATCACTTTGGTGACGGCTTTACGACATACGCCCTGCGTTGAGCGCAGGTGAACAGCCATCTTCTTGCGGTCCTGCGGATGCCTGCCGATTGGGGCATCGATGACCGCATCGGGGAAGCCGGGCGTGCCCCACACAACCGCTGCATAGCGCCGCTTTGCATCACGGGACTGGATCTGTTCCTGCAAGCCCCGGTGCGCGAAATCATTCTTCGCAACCATGAGGAGGCCTGTTGTGTCCATATCCAAGCGGTGGACAATCCCGGGCCGCTCGACACCACCAACGCCACTGAGGTTTCCCTGACAGTGATGAAGAAGTGCATTCACCAGCGTCCCGGAGAGGTGACCCGCGCTTGGGTGCACAGGCATC
>JBJTQN010000381.1:0-10681 GCA_046075665.1 Armatimonadota bacterium
GACAGCTGATTCATAACTACGGATTCACCATGCAATACCTTTACACCTTTAGATAGAGGTAGAGCCTCCACAATGCCCATACAGCCCCGTTAGAGTACTAACCGGGAGAATATGCCCATGCATCTGTTGATAAAGGTTGCGTATCGTAATGCAAGGGAAAAGCGGAAAGCCGGTCACCGCTCCTTGGTGTCTAGCCGTTTTCATCCGCAAAACCCGTTTTAGGGCTTTCATATGTAACGAACGTTTGGCGTAAATGTGCGGAAACTGTTTGATCAATGGTAAGTAGATGCATGCGCATCCAAACCCTCTTGGCCATCACCGGAGCCGTCATCACGACCGCAACCTGCACCGCACCAACGTTTGCACAATCATTGCAGGAAAGGTATCGCAAGGTCGAGTACAACATCCCGATGCGGGATGGCCGCACCCTCTACACTGCCGTCTATATCCCGCGTGCTGCAAAGCCTGTCAAGCTCCCAATCCTGCTTGAGCGCACTCCGTACGGTGCTGGGCCATATGGACCTGCGGCCTATCGCGGCAATATCCGTGGCTCAAAAAAGCTGCATGATGGTGGTTATATCTTCGCGTTTCAAGATGTCCGCGGAAAAGGGCCATCACAGGGGGCTTTTGCTAACATCCGCCCACAGCTGCAAATAAACTCTGGGCCGCATGATGTAGATGAGAGCACAGACACCTATGACACAGTGGACTATCTCATCAAGAATGTTCCGGGTAATAACGAACGCGTCGGTCTCTGGGGTATCTCGTATCCCGGCTTCTATGCGGGAATCGGGGCCATCAACACCCACCCGGCACTCAAGGCTGTCTCGCCGCAAGCGCCAGTGTCAAACTGGTTTATAGGAGATGATTTCCACCATAACGGCGCTCTGATGCTGATGGATGCCGTTCGTTTCGCCACGTTTGGCGAGACAACGCCTAGTGGTGCTGGTTTCGGGTTTACGCTGCCCGGTAATGAAGATGCGTATGCTAACTTTATGGCCCTCGGCACGCTGAGCATGATCACCAACCGCTTTTTCACGAAGACCGATGGCCTGTGGAGAGACTTTGTTAACCATCCAGACTACGATGACTTCTGGCAGGCACGCGCGCTTCCCGAGCAAATGAAGAACATTAAGTGTGCCGTGCTGACCGTGGGTGGTTGGTACGATGCCGAAGACTGCTGGGGAGCTCTGAATCTCTATAAGTACACCGAACGGCAGAACAAAGGCATTGTGAATGCAATTGTGATGGGGCCTTGGACACACGGGATGTGGGCTGGTCGTGATGGCTCCCGTCTGGGGGATGCAAGCTTTGGCTCGGATACAAGCAAGCTGTTCCAGGATGAGATTGAGGCTCCGTTTTTTGATCGCTACTTACGTGGGACATCCAGCGCTCCGGTCGCCGAAGCAAAAATGTTCGAGACGGGGGGTAACCAGTGGCGGATGTTTACGCAGTGGCCTCCCGTCGAGGCAAAGCCGGCGGTCTGGCACCTGACAGCAGACAAAAAGGTCTCGATGACCCTTGCGGGCCCTCCGGCAACGCTCCGTTACGTCAGCGATCCATCGAGCCCTGTTCCACATGAAGGTGGACTCATCAAGACCCGTACAGTCACCTATCCGGTAGAGGACCAGCGCTTTGCGATCACTAGGCCGGATGTTTTGACATTCGAATCCGATATCCTCACGGAGGATGTGACGATTGCGGGTCCGGTTGATGTCGAAGCATTTGTGACGGTTGACAGTACAGACATCGATGTCGTTGCAAAGTTGATTGATGTCTATCCATCCGATGCTCCGGGGGCGGATGCGGGTGATTACCGTCTGGTCCGCGGGGATGTGATGCGGGCCCGTTACAGAAACAGCTTTAGCAATCCGGGACCGCTGGTTCCGGGGCAGAAGGTGCGCGTGCCGTTCTCGATGCCGGATGTTCTCCACCGATTCAAAAAAGGGCATCGGATCGCGGTGCAGATCCAAAGCAGCTGGTTCCCTCTTGTTGATCGTAATCCGCAGAAGTTTGTCAACATTTACAAGGCATCCCCAAGTGACTTTGTAAAGGCGAATGTTGGTCTGCACGTTGGCGGTGGCGACGGGACGACAATCAAGGTTCGCGTACTATCGAAGTGACGAACACATCAGAAATGCTTCGGCAAATCCGCTCTCAGATGCTGACATCAAGGCTAGCAACTGCGGTAGCACATGACCAGACTGGCTGTTTCCATGTGTTTACCGCACCCGATAACACCCGCCCTTGGGAAAATATGGCGCTGACAGATGCCGAACTTCCGTCGGATGTCGCTACGCTACGAAGTGATATCGCGGCCATGGAGGCCAGTTTTGCCGACCGTGTACAAGCACCGCGACTGGAAGCAGTTCACCAGGCTGGAGCTGCGCTGATACCGTTGCTCGAAGAGCTTGGGTGGGATACCGAAGGCGTGTATCCGGTCTATGGGTGTGAGCCGTCGCGTGCGGCAGTTGTTGAGCGTTGTGATGCCATTCGGACGGTTGCAGTTCCAGATGATGCTCCGGTTGGTGTGATGCAGAGCATGATGCAGATTGGCGAGCGGGCGTTTGAAAATCCAATAGCTCCTCTGCCAGCGGAAGACGCTGCTGCTGCAGCACAGCTTCGCTGGCGTGGGATGCCAAAGGTATTGGCGTATGTAGATGGTGTCGCAGTCGGCTCGGGGATGCTAACGCTTCCAGTTAATGGCTGCTCAGAGCTCGCTGGTATTTGCACGCTGACAGACTATCGGGGCAGGGGTGTTGCGACACGGGTTGTGGCACATTTGCTACAGATTGCAGGTGCAAGTGGAATTACACTTGCCTACCTGACGGCTGCAGATGATGCCGCTGCGCGGATTTATATGCGTGCGGGATTTGAGGCGACGGGATTGTTCCAAACGAATATTGGTAAGGCTGTGACGGCAAGTTAGACGTCATGTAGGAATCTAACGCGATGGTTTTCCCGGTAGTTTTACTTGGTTGATGAAATAGATTTAACTACGGTAAACTTTGCGCAATGTTCACCATAGTTAAATCTCTATTTCGATGTTCTAGGCGTTCTGTTCGTTCGAATGCCACATTAGGATTTACGCTCATTGAGCTCCTGGTTGTCATCGCAATCATTGCCCTTCTCGCAGCAATCCTCTTCCCTGTTTTCGCACAGGCTCGCTCAAAGGCAAGGCAGTCGGTCGCCATCTCAAATTTGAAGCAAATCGGTACGGCGATGCTTCTATATGCGCAGGATTACGATGAAAGCCTGCCTATGACAATGGATGCGACATCAACAGGTCAACCGACTACGATTGGCTACTGGGCGACCAGCAGCTATCAGGCTGCTTTGGACACATACATCCGTATGGGGCGGGGCATCGCGAATGCAGGAAATGTTTGGTGGGATCCTGCTGATCCGGATTTAAGAAAGCCTGCGCTTTGGGGGTCGTTCGTTGCGAATGGATTATTGACAGCTACGTCCTGTACGCTGTCTCGGGTCAGCCAGCCGACGGCAACGGTTTATTCCACGCTGCGCGCAGACAAATGGGACATTGTGAGTGGTGTTGTTCCACCATCCCCGCTTCCTGCGAAAGACGATCATTTTTGGCTGAGCGAGTATTTCGATTTGTGTTTGGATACCTGGATGCCAGCAACGGCGGGTGCTCCGGCGAGTGATTGGAGAGCTGGCAATGCCACCCCACCTTGTTCGCTGTTTCCTACGGATACAGGGTGTGGCAATTGGGACGATGGCATTTCAAAGCACCGGTACCATGGCCGAACAATTGTTGTCTACATGGATGGTCATGCGACATCAACATCGTTTGGAAGCACATATCGGTCAATGGCTGACAATCAATGGGACTTACATTGACTTCTTTATGTGATAGCCAGTGTGAGCCCATTCACCGCTTTGATCGCGGATTAGCTGCACGACTTGGCAGACTGTCGGTAGAGCGTTCGGCGCGTGTGGATGTTTTGGGGTCGATAATTCGTGCCGATTGTTTGTCAGTGGGTGGATCCGCAGGCTGGCCAAGGTCCTTTGCTTTGAGAAAGTCGACCCGGTAGCGCATCGCAGATACGATTTCCTTCTCAAACTTCTGAATGTCACTAAGTGTCTCGCAGCCATGTGCTTTCGCGATGCGGTTGACGACATCGGGAAACTCCCGGATGTTACCCCGGTTGATTTTCCGGTCGAGGAGCGTGGTGATTCCCGCTTCCGACTGGACGATATCTGAGACCTTACAAGCGGTCGGGTTGCCTGCAAGTTGGATGGTGATCTCTCCGTCCATCGGCCAGTAGACTTTATACGCCGCCCGGACCTGAGCGGCCTTCCACTTAGTGGAATAGCGCCCTGCGTGGACAAACACGCCGACGAGGCGCGGGTCATCCACCATGCACTTCACTGCATCGGGGCCGATAAGCTCGGCGCCTGACTTAGGGTCAACAACGGTTATTTTTCCATCGGATGTGACATCAATACCGTAGCGGTGAAAGTCTTCTGCAAAGGCATCTGGTGATGCAGTCTTTTCATCCAGCAACGCGCGAATAAGCGATCCATCGCCATCCGGGCCGGTCGTGAATTGTATAAACCCGATCGAGACATAGCCGGTGTCATAGGTTTGGGATGCTTCGAAATTTCCTTCAAGCTTGCTGATGGCGGTGAAGGCTTTCCGTGCAGTTTCGGAGAGTCCTTCTTCGGCAAAGAGTTCTCTTGCTTGCTCGGTTTCGTTGGTGGTCGGTGTAGCCACGGGGCCGACAGAGTTCACGCCTTTCGGAAAGCGGTAATAGGCGTAGCGCTCTGGGAGGCGGACATTGTCCAGCATTTCAATGATGTGGTTTTCGGCATCGAATTGGATGATGTGTCGGTTAGGTGCAACGACGGATGCGATGACTGGAGGAGCGCCAAGGGTATCAATGAGGGACTGCGGTGCGGGGCCTGGATGTGGCGGGATGGTGATGGCTGGATCCTGAGAGCGTCTGGTTTTACGTGAGCTACGGGATGGCAAGGCTGGCGCTGTGTCTCTGCTGGATGCGTTTTCAGCGGAGAGGACGTCGCTTGGAGCGGTTAGGAGTGCTGTATTACGACGCTGTGCTTCCGCGCGAGCGGTCTGCCAGTCGTGCTTTACGCGCGCAGATAGCCAGTCTTCCCAGCCTTTGGTGTCTCCACTGTTGGATGCCTTCGCAGTTTGTGTAGGGGCTACCTTGACCGATCCGCTCACCGCTTTTGTATATGCGAGAAGCCAGGTGGATGCATCTGGTGTCAAGCGGGCGGCAAACGGACCCTTTTGTCCATCCACCTCAGCGAGCTCAACTCTGTAGCGATTTTCCAGCTGCCACCAAGCGACGATGGATGCCCGTTCATCAGAGGTAAAGACGGGGTCGATGAGACGAGCCGAGGCGTTCATTGCTGCGCACAGCACGATGGCTGTGGACAAAGCTGCTGCGCGGAAGGACGCCCTATACACCATGTAACAGTACTCCAAGATCTGGGATATTGACCAATACTAGGGAGAATCATCGGGTTTCCATACTAAAAATTGGAGACTGTTTTGACTGAAAAGCCCCTCTTGGCTGTGCGAACACCCGGCTTCCGTGGCAACCCGATGTGTTGTCGTCAATCGAGTGGAATCATCTCATCCGGCAACGAAGAACAATATTCCTGTTGGGAACGACAACACATGTGACTCAAAATATAAATATATTCCTACTGGCATACTTGCAATAATCTCGTAGTGAATCTAGACTATTGTTATCTGTTTACAAATATGGAGAACTTAGATGGCATTAGATGAATCGACACTGAGCTTTGATACGCTTGCTGTACACGCGGGACAGGTCCCTGATCCAACGACAGGTTCGCGAGCTGTTCCCATCTATCAGACATCGAGTTTTGTCTTCCGTGATGCGCAGCATGCAGCGAATTTGTTTTCCCTTGCAGAGCTGGGAAACATTTATACCCGCTTGATGAATCCGACCAATGATGTCTTTGAAAAGCGCATTGCGGCCCTTGAGGGTGGCGCTGCGGCGCTTGCAACGGCAAGTGGTCAGTCTGCCGAGACACTAGCCATCCTCAATATAGCGGGTACCGGTGATCACATTGTCTCATCCACCAGCCTCTACGGCGGGACATGGAATCTCTTCCGTCATACGCTGCCTAAGCTTGGCATCACGACCACGTTTGTCGATCCATTTGACCCGAGTGCGTTTGAAGCCGCGATTCAGCCGAACACAAAAGCCATCTACGCCGAAACCATCGGCAATCCAAAGCTCGACACAATCGACATTGCTGCCGTTGCAGAGATTGCGCATAAACACGGGCTGCCGTTAATTATTGACAACACATCCACAAGTCCAGCGGTTGTCAATCCAATCGCCCATGGTGCTGACATCGTGGTGCATTCCGCCACTAAGTTCATCGGTGGACACGGAAACTCCATCGGTGGCGTGATTGTCGATTCCGGGAAATTTGACTGGTTTGGATCCGGGCGTTTCCCGGGCTTTACGGAACCGGATGCCAGTTATCACGGCCTCGTCTTTGCCAATCTCCCGGAGCCATTGAGAAGTATTGCGTTTGTCTTGAAGGTTCGACTTCAGGGGATGCGCGATATCGGTGCGGCGCTTTCGCCATTCAATAGCTTCCTCTTCCTTCAGGGCCTCGAGACTCTGCATCTTCGCCTCGAGCGCCACTCGAGCAATGCGGCTGCGGTAGCTGAGTTCCTCTCAACCCATCCAAAGGTCAAGTCTGTCACGTATCCTGGTCTCAAATCGCACCCAAGCCATGAGGTTTCCAACCGCTATCATCGCAAAGACAGCCGTGGAAATGTTCAGTATGGAGCGCTTGTGGGCTTTGAGCTTGCGGGCTCGGATGACGAAGCGGCTGCAGCCGGGCGAAAGCTCATCGACAGTGTGTCGCTCTTCTCGCTGCTTGCGAATATTGGGGATGCTAAGAGCTTAGTTATCCATCCAGCGAGCACGACGCATCAGCAGCTGACATCGGATGAGCAGCGCGCCGCGGGTGTTACGCCGGGCTTTATCCGTTTGTCGGTGGGTATTGAGGATCCACGGGATATCATCGCAGATCTCGAGCAAGCTCTCGCTTCGATTTAGGGTTCATCGCTAAGTAACTCATTTACACCTCCGGCAGGGCTTTCCTGTTGGGGGTGTTTTGTTTTATGGGGCAGATGAGCAGCGCGCCGCGGGTGTCACGTCTGGCCTCCTTACATACACCAAGTGTCCTGAAATCCAAGTATTTCCTAAACGGTACACTTGTCCATGACAAAACACGTGCTTGTCTGTGGCCTCGGTCGCTTCGGCCTCAAAGTCGTTGAGCTCCTCAGTGCCCGCGGCGCAACCATCTTCGTCATAACAGATATTCACACCCGCAACGACCGGCTTGAAGTCGCAACCAACGCCGGCGCAACCGTCATCAAAGGCGACATGAGGGACGCCTCCGTTCGGGCAAAAGTCGACCTGCACCACTTGGATGCAGCAATTCTGACGGCTGCTGATGATGCAACAAATCTTGAAGTGGCTCTGGAGCTGCGGGCATCCGAGCCAAGCATTCGCGTCATCATGCGAACATCAAATGAACGCCTTTCTTCACGCCTCGAGCATGAATTCGGTATCCATCGGGTCCTAAGCCCTGCTTCTGTTGCCGCTGATGCATTCACTGAAGCGATCATCGCAGCATTACCTGCCAGTGAACGCGGGATGCCTAAGAGGCGACATCGTCCGGGGTGGTCAATGACGCCGCGAAAACGTGACATTGTCTTGCTGGGCATCCTCCTAATGTTCATCATGACAACAAGTGCCCTTGTTTTCCACGCAACGATGCGCCTTTCATGGCTGGACTCTCTGTACTTCACGACAACAACAGTGACGACAGTTGGCTTTGGAGACTTCAATCTGCGTGAGGCACCCGTAGCGGCAAAGCTCGCAGGGATGGTACTCATGCTTGGTGGCGTCGTTACGATCGCTGTGTTTTCGTCGATATTCACGAATTGGCTCCTCGCAGGTGGGGCCATTGTGGCACGCACTGAGGCCGCGGCACGCAGAAAATCCGGGCATATTGTCCTTTGTGGCTACGGCACCGTCGGGCGAGCGGTCACCGAACAACTGGTGAGCCGTGGATTTGATGTCGTTGTCATCGAGGGCTCCGAAACCATCGTCCGGGACGTGCTCACGGTAACAAAGGCACCCGTCATCAGCGGGGATGCCACAAAACCGACCGTCCTTATGCGGGCGGGTATCGACCGGGCATGCGTGCTGATTGCTACAACATCCAATGATGCACTCAATCTTGAAATCGGCCTTGTCGCACAGTCACTCCTTGAGGAATGGCATCAAAAGCATCCGGAGTTACTCGATATTCCGCTTCGGATGGTCTTACGCTGTTTTGATGCCGATGTCGCTGCGCGCATCTCTGCTGCCGGGGCAACCTATTCTGTCTTGTCAGAAGCCAAAGTCGCAGCACCAGTTTTTGTGGCTGCTGCCTTGGATTAATGCGCCATGCCGGTATTATCTGAGCACGATTTGCCTGCAAAGCACCATGTGAGTGAACGTGGATGTCGAGATATTCGTCTCTGCGGCAGAATCCATCTGAATGTGAAAGTTGAGTCTCTGAATGCATCCATGGACACGCATCGCCGCCTTTGGGGCGGTTTCGCTAGCGATGACGCAGGTTGTGTACGCACAAGTCATCACACCCGAACTAAAGCAGCGTACGCTTGAGCGCCTCCAACAAACCGTTAGCACACGTGCGTTTGTTCCAGGAGTCGACTTTGCAAAATGGCCGGCATTTCTACAAAAGCAACAAGGTGACCTCGACAAAGCCACCACATTGCCGGCATTCACCAATGTCGTAAACACGGCGCTTCGGGAATTCGGTATCTCGCATATCCGCCTGATCACGCCGAAAGCCGCTGAACAACGCCGTACAGGGACACAGCTTGGCTTTGGCTTTTCGGCCCTGCCGGAGGCCCGCGGTCTTGCCATTTCTGCCGTCGTACCCGATAGCCCTGCTGCCAAACTTGGCCTGGAAGCCGGCGACATCATCACTGAGATTGAAGGTGTCAAGGCATCGGCAATCCCGAGCGCTGAGATTAATGAGACATCGCTTCTGACAGTTCTACGACCGAGCACAGGAAAGCAGCGTTACTGCATGATTTTGCGTGGGCAGTTCAGTACAGACCGCAGCCCAAGCTTGAAATGGGTGAACGAGGAAACCGCACTTTTCAAGCTGTGGTCCTTTACCCGCGGCTATGACCGTGCCGTTGTTGAGAAGCTCCTGACAGAGGCCGCGCCTGCAAAAAACCTCATCATCGACCTCCGTGGCAACGGTGGTGGACTTGTCAGCAACCTAAACCACCTCCTTGCGTTGCTCTGTAACCCAGATACGCCGGTCGGGACGAATGTAACCCGCCAGATGGCAGATCGGTTTGCAAGCGAAGTTGGCGGGGATGCCAAAGACCTCACGGCAGTGGCAAAGTGGGCTGGCCCAAGCTCAAAGACGCGTCTCCAAAAAGTCCCTCCGTTCAAAGGGCGCATCTTCGTGTTGATTGACCGACGTAGTGGCAGCGCATCGGAAATCACGAGTGCCGTCCTCCGCGAAGAGCGCGGTGCGACGCTGATTGGAAAGCCATCCGCTGGTGCGGTTCTGGTTTCGATTTTCTCCCCACTTAACGATGGCTTTGAGCTTCAGATTCCGCTTTCGGATTACATCACTCCCAAGGGGCGCCGCCTGGAGAAGAATCCGCTTGTGCCTGACTTTGAAGCAGATGCGCCCAATCAGCGAATGGAAAATGACCCGGCAGTGGATGTTGTCCTCGCGCAGCTGGCAAAGCCGACAAAGCCGCTTCCAGCAGTGCTAGCAAAGGTGAAATTACCGACCGTCAAGAAGGAAGATCCGAAGAAGATGTTCGATGGTGTCAAGCCATAGGAGCATCCACTAGTGAGAAAGGGCTGGCCGGAGTGCTGGCCCTTTATTTACCAGGATTGAGGAATGCGAACAGTGTGTCGCGAGCGTGGTTGATAGCCCGTACTTACGCAGAGATCCAAAAAAGGATGATTGGTGGCACTAATCTGCCTTGAGAAGCGTAACCATGTCACGAATCGACTGGTAGCCGAGAACCCGCTTAATCTCTTCGCCTTTACCATCCAAAACAACCAATGACGGATAAGCGTTGACTTTAAACTTCTTGACAGTGTCGCGCTGCGCATCGGCATCTACTTTGACGAAAATCGTGTCCGCGCCGGCATCTACGACGGCCTTACTAGAAAACACAAGCTCATCCATGGTCTTACAAGGACCGCACCAAGTGGCTGTAAAGTCCACCAATATCCGCTTCCCAGTCACTTCTGCACGCTTCAGCGCATCCGCTAAGGTTGGCTCCCATCGAAGGGGGACCGCCGCGCGTTCCACAGTTCGGTCAGCACGAAATGAGTCGCGCTTTACACGTTCCTCAGCTTGTGTCATTCCCGGATCAAATGGCTCCACGATGGCAGAGCGCCCGGATTCGCCGATTGACTTTAGGACATACGCTTTACCATCTAACCAGAAGTGATCATTTGTCTTGCGAACAACCGCTTTAATGATGTCTGCGCGCTCATTTCCAAGAATCCAGCAGTCCCCGCGGTCGAAGACGCCATTGAGATTGTTGTCTGTGAGCTGAATCCAGCGCTGCTTGCCATCG
>JBJTQN010000382.1:0-12572 GCA_046075665.1 Armatimonadota bacterium
GTTCAGTGCGCCATTCGGAATCCGCGCATAAAGCTTTTCGCGTGCCGTCAGGAGTTCCTGCCCGAGAAGCTCCTGGGACAGCTCTGGGCTTCCCGGTCGAGCGACAAAGATGTAGTCGCCTGGGATGAATGATTCCAGAGAGCCAGCACAAATGTGCCGGAGACGACGGCGGACCAGATTGCGGTCGTGCGCTTTGCCGACTTTCTTGGATGTCACAAAACCAAAACGCCGCCGGTGCCCACTTTTGTCCTGCATCCAATAGATGGTCAGGTGCTCAGTGTGCGCCATGCGGCGTCTGTTATATACGTTTGCGAAGTCGCGTCGCTCGGTCAAACGATACGGGCGCGATAGCATCAGCGTAAAAGGGAAGTCAGGTCGCTGGTTTACTTGTGAGCAAACACAGACAAGCGATGACGTCCTTGGCCACGGCGGTTCTTGAGGACGTTACGGCCATCCGTGGTACGCATCCTTGCACGGAAGCCATGCACACGCAGGCGACGTCGGTTCTTTGGTTGAAATGTACGCTTCATTTATTTATCTCACGTTAAAATGTCCACCTGGCAAAAATAGGCCGTGGCGCAAGGGCTAAATTATCATGCCGGCATCCTGCTCCGCAAATTAGGCGGACGCCGCACGTTGAGTTGTACTTGTATCCGCAATTATTTGCTCGTCTACGGACGGAACATTTGATAACTGTACAGTGGTACAATTTTCGACCCGGTACCGTGGCTGAGACAGTCCTATAAAAGGAATGCATCCACCGTCCGGTAAGGAGTTAAAGCTGCGATGCGACGTTGGAACTCACTCATCATTACGCTTGGGCTGGCAGGAAGCTTTGGAGTTGCCTTTGCTGCAGGTCGCCTTTTGCGCGCTCCTCAATCCCAAGCCACTCTTCCAAACGTCCGTGCCGCCGGTACCCAGGTTGCTGAATTACCCGCCACGACGTTGCCAGGGACCGCTACGGATGCATCTCCTGGTGCAGAACCTGAAACCCAAGGCTTTTCGCTCTTTGAAACGGTTTACGGTCTTGTCCGCTCGCAGTATGTCGATAACCTCCCTGACAAGAACAAGATGGCCCATGGTGCGGTTCGCGCGATGTTGTCATCGCTGGATGATCCTCATTCCACATTTGTCGAAGCATCCTCCCGTCAGCTGATAGAGCAGGAAGGTAAGGGCATTCTCGGGGGAATTGGTGCTGCACTCACGATACGTGGAGCAAAGCAGGATGGTTTTACCGATTACCGAGTGACTGTTGTCGCGCCTGTCGCTGGTTCACCTGCCGCGGCCGCTGGTCTAAAGCCCGGAGATACGGTTCAGAAAGTGGATGGACGTTATGTCTTCGGACACAGCCCATTGCTTGCTTATAACCGTATATTGCAGCGCTGGCAGGACCGGGATGTCACCGATGAGGAAGTTGAACAGGTCCGCAAAAGCACCAAGGCACGTATCGAGAACGGGATGCCCTTTCGTGATGCTGAGCTTCTGCTTCGCGGCGACCGTGGGGCTGTCAAATCAGATGCCGCTAAAGCGGTCGCAAAGAAGGATCGCTTCAGCCTAACCGTGCTGCGTGCCGGAAAATCTATAGATGTTCCTGTCACGCTTAGCCAGACAAAGGTCGAACCTGTATCTGTGCAGCCAGTAAATGCATCCACAGTGCTCCTGAAGATTCCATTCTTTGGCGAAACCGCGGGCAAGGATGTACGCGCAGCACTCGCTGGCGCTGCAGGTAAAAATGTCATCGTTGACCTTCGGGGGAACCCGGGTGGCGACATCGATGCTGGACAAGCCGTTGCAGGCGCACTGGTTGGTCCCGGCGCATTCTGTGTCGAGATTGGCCCAAAGGGTTCCCGACAGACCCTCAAGACAACTGGCAATGCCATCAAGCTCGGTAAAATCGCGGTTCTCACTGACCGAGGTACCGCATCGGTTTCGGAGGCGCTGACCCTTTGCCTCGTAGAACGCCGAAGTGCACCGGTTGTTGGTCAGACCACATTTGGGGATGGTCTGCTTCAAGGGCTTTACACGCTGGATGACGGCTCAGGCTTTACCCTAAACGTAGGGACGCTGACTGGAAAGACAAATGGATGGGTAGGCAAGGGACTTGTTCCTACCGTCGCCATTCCTGCGACAACCGCACAAGCTGCGGTGATTGCGAAGGCTGTTCAGGCACTTGGAGGTGGCAAATAATGGCAGGTATCACCCCACGCCGCATCATCGTGATTGGTGCATTCCTCACAACCGGTTTTGTCCTTGGTTTTTCGCAAGGCACATTGAAGCCCCTCTCTGGTAAGGGCTCGCTTGACCGTAATGTCGCAACCATCATGGCGATGCCGACGCTGTTTAGCGATCACCTTTCATCGGCCTTTCGACTCCCCGCAGCGCGTGCGGGAAACCCGGTAGCCCTAGAGCCATACGAGACCTACCTCGCCGTTCGCGACACCATCATGACCGAGTATGCCAATCCACCAAAGGATGCCAAGGCAAATCGCGAGTGGCCGAACAAACTCAACAACATGGCCATTAAGGGGATGGTCGCATCCGTTGGAGATATCTACACGGAATATTGGACATCAGATGAGTTTAAGAAGCAGATGGAAACGACATCCGGAAGCTTTGGCGGAGTCGGCGCGCGCCTCGATGGCCGCGACCACAAGCCATTGATTGTTGAGCCGATTCCGAACTCGCCGGCGATGGCAAAGGGGTTGATGTCGGGGGATCTGATCCGCGCTGTTGATGGCAAAAGTGCCGTTATTTCCCCAACCCAGCGCCTTGATGATGTCATCAAACGCATCAAGGGCGAGCCTGGGACAAAGGTTCGTCTCACGATTGAGCGCAAGGGCTCAAAGCCATTCGATGTCGACTTGGTACGCGCTATTGTGACAAGCCCGGTTGTTGACTCTTGGATGCTCGATTCGGCGAGTGGCATCGGCTATGTGAAGCTGGATCAGTTCACGGAGCAAGCGGATGTACAGGTTGCTGCTGCAATCGGCAAGCTGCAGACGCAGGGGATGAAGGCATTGGTCTTTGACCTCCGTGGTAATCCAGGAGGTCTGCTTACCGTTGCTCGTGACTTGGTTTCCCGATTTGTTGCAGATGGTCCTGTCGTTTGGACGAAAGAACGCCAGGGTGGCATGGTCAGTCTGAATGTTGATCCTAAGAAGACTATTGCTGCATTGTCGTCAGGAAGCATCCCAGTTGTTGTTCTAGTCAACGGTAGCAGCGCGAGTGCATCGGAAATTGTCAGCGGCGCCCTTCAGGATGCCAACGCTGCGTTTATCATCGGGACTCGCACCTACGGTAAGGGGCTCGTCCAGACCATTCTGCCTCTGGGAGAAACTGGCGGTGCGGTCAAAGTGACCACACAACACTACTTCACCCGTGACAAGCATGACATCAACCTAAAGCGGGATGAGAACGGTGAGCCTGTCGGTGAAAAGGGTGGAATTCGCCCAGACCGTGTTGTCGCCGAGGATGACAAAGACCTTGATGCGCAGCGCAAGATTATGCGTGAGCAACCGGGTAACCGCAAGGCTGCAATTCCTATCAGCAAGCAGGTTCAGGCAGCGGTTACTGTTCTAAAGGAAAAACTTGAGGGATCTCCATGGCCGGCATCGGAAAAGGATGACCTCGCCAAACAGGACTCAGGTTCTAAGCGCGAGACGGGCGGGTAGACAGAACGCTCACAGCGAAGCAATGAGGGGAGGCGGGTGCCTCCCCTTATTTGTTACTTCTTTCCAGTAGACCCTGGACGTGTGATCGGGATCGCCTCCAGCCAGTCAGGAATCTCATCCGGTGCCCAGCTCTGGACGTTCAGAGCCAAGACCGATGCCAGCGGGACTCCAAAGTCAACCTTTCCGCCCGAGCGGTCGACAAGGACGCCTACACCTACCAGCTCGGAGCCATGCGCATTAACGAGCTCGATACACTCATTGATGCTGCCGCCCGTTGTCAGGATGTCATCCACGACGAGAACGCGCTGACCAGCTTCCATGTGTTCTGGGCGTCGAAGAAAGCGCTTGCCATCGGGGCCCTTTTCACCGTACGCGGCCGTAGCGCCCGAATGTCGTGCGACCTCATAGGCTAGCACAATCCCGAGCGTCGTTGGCCCGAGGACAACATCTGGTTTGACATCCGCACAGCGTGCTGCAAGCTCACGGCCCAGCTGCTCAACATATTCTGGATAGCGAAGTACGTGGAACTTTTCAAAATAGCGGTCAGAGTGGCGGCCACTGGTCAGTACAAAGTGACCAGACAGCAGTGCGCCGGTTTTCTCAAACAGGGAAAGGGCATCGGTTTCAGTCATAGCACCCTGATTGTACCGATGACCGCCGCTCTCCGGCGGTATACTTGACACACTTCATCCCCGAATTTCAGGTGCCCACGATGGCTGCTGCCCCGCTCTTTGAAAACATCCTCGAACTCATTCGCATCACGTCGACCGACCTGCCCCCGGATGTACGCCATGCTCTTCTCGATGGCACCGCAAAAGAGCGCTTCGGTTCCCGTGCACTCCTCGCACTGGACACAATTGCCACGAACATCCAGATGGCTGCCGATGGTTCAGCTCCCATTTGTCAGGACACCGGGATGATTAAGTTCTACGTCCACCACCCAGAGGGCTATGACACGTTGACTTTTCGCAAGGTCGCAGAAGATGCCGTCGCTGAGGCAACCGCCAAGGGCTATCTCCGGCAAAATAGTGTTGAGGCGCTCAGTGGGAAGAACTCAGGTAACAACATCGGTCCTGGGACGCCTTTGTTTCACTTTGAGGCGTGGGAGCATCCAACTGTCGATGTTCGCTGCATGCTAAAGGGTGGCGGATGTGAGAATGTTGGTGCTCAGTACTCGCTACCGATGGAATTTCCTGAGCTTGGTGTAAAGGCGGGACGCGATATCGCTGGTTGTCGCACTGCAGTTTTACACGCAGTTTGGAAGGCCCAGGGGCAGGGCTGCGCGCCAGGTTTTGTGGGTGTGTGTATCGGAGGCGACAGGGCGAGTGGCCTGGATGCCGCCAAGGAACAGTTACTGCGTGTGATATCGGATGTCAATCCTCGCGAAGACCTGGCCGGATTTGAGAAGGACATTGTCGACACGGCGAATGGCCTTGGCATCGGACCGATGGGGTTCGGCGGAGAGACAACCTTGCTTGGCTGTAAGGTCACGGAACGCAATCGCCTCCCAGCTTCGTTCTTTGTTTCTGTGAGTTACGCTTGCTGGGCACATCGGCGACGTGGTGTCCTACTGGATGGCGCGACCGACAACGTCGTCCGTTGGTTGTACACAGATGCTGAGGAAGCCCTACCCGGTGGTCATCACTCCTAAGAACCGCAAACGCATAAGGCTTGCTGGGATTATTTCCTGCGCTTTGTTATCGACTGTTTGCATCGCAAGTGTCGTCTCAGAACGGATTGTGACATCGGCTGCGGCTGGGCGTCTTTACGATGCGACAGCGGATGTGCCGGCGCGCGACGTAGCTGTAGTCCTAGGGACATCGCCAAAGGTTGCCGGTGGACGGCCAAATGTGTTGTACGAGGCCCGTATCGATGCCGCAGCGCAGCTTTACACAGCAGGGCGTGTAAGGTGCCTGCTTGTCAGTGGGGACAACGGAGATTTGCGTTACAACGAACCGACACGGATGCGGGCAGACCTCATAAAGCGGGGAATCCCTGCCAAAGATGTCGTCTGTGACTACGCGGGGTTTCGGACCCTTGATTCCATCGTCCGTGCGCAGAAAGTCTTTGGACAGGATCGTTATGTGATTGTCAGCCAGCCATTCCACAATGAACGGGCGGTTTACTTGGCCCGGCAACGGGGCATCGATGCCGTCGCGTTCAACGCCGTCGAGGCACCCCTTGGGGCTGGACTTTGGATACGCGAGCGCATTGCGCGCTTTACAGCAATTTTGGATGTGAATGTTTTTAACCGGCAGCCGCGCTTTCTTGGAAAGCGTGAGCCGATGCCGACTGATGCGGACAAGTGTGAGGTGAAGTGATGGCGACAGTTCGATTGACAACACCGTTTACGGAAGAGGCTACGCGTGCGCTCAGAGCCGGTGATGATGTCCTGATTTCAGGCACGATGTACACAGGGCGGGATGCAGTGCATAAATATCTGGCGGGTGGTGGGGCAGTTCCAGATGGCGTTGACCTGAACGGGGCTGTCATTTACCACTGCGGGCCAGTTGTAATTGAGCGTGGTGATGGGGATGAACGCTCATTTACTGTCAAGGCAGCTGGACCGACGACTAGCATACGGGAAGAACCGTACCAGGCAGGCTTGATTGGGAAATATGGCCTCCGGGGTGTGATAGGTAAGGGCGGAATGGGTGCAAAGACGCTTGAAGCGTGCCGTGAACACGGAGCTGTTTATCTCCACGCCATCGGTGGTGCAGCTCAGGTTTACGCAGAGTGTATCGAGCGCGTTGACGATGTCTATTTGGAAGAGTTTGGCTCTCCGGAAGCCATTTGGGTGTTACATGTGCGCGACTTTCCAGCGATTGTAACGATGGACTCACACGGGAATTCTCTCCACGCCGATGTTTCTGCCGCATCCCTGAGTGCACTTAAGGGTGCTTTTTAACCCGTTCGGATAGGACTGGCAAGATACCAGATGTGCCCTGCGGGGTCACGGATCTTGGCTGCCCGGTATCCCGTTGGTTGGTCTGCCGGTTCACGGATAAGCTGCCCTCCGGATAGGATGGCTGACTTTAAGGTTTCATCCACGGATGCCACAACTAAGTGTAGAAGCACGGGCGAGCCTTCAAGGGTTTCAGGTGAGACATTATGTGGCGGGCACTCATCGGCTAGCATAAACAGCGCTTCACCGATTCGGACATTTGCGTGGAGCAGCGATCCATCTGCGGCCTCTATACGATCGATGACCACTGCACCGAATACGTTTGTATAAAAGTGCAGCACTTCCGACGCATTGTTCGCAGCGAGCATCGGAATAATCCCGGATGCCAGAGTTTCCTGAAAGGTCATTGCGTATTGTACGCATGAATGGTTTCTGCAACAGATAAGCCCCCAGTCGTAGAATTCGACCGGGGGCTTTGTCATCTTACTAGTGCAGGATTAGTTTCCGCCTGGGCCTCCGGGGCCACGACGATTTTCATCCTGAGGAAGGGTGGCCTTTGCGATCAGCTTGAGGCCTTCCGCAGAGTACTGGAAGAGGGTGTCGCCACGGAGGACGTAGACGTAGCGCTCCGTCGCTGTTACGACAGGTTGCATACCGCCACCCATCATCCCACGAATCATCCCTCCGCCGCCGAAACCGCCGGGACCGCCAAAGCCACCGGGGCCGCCTTGACCACCTGGGAAGCCACCGCCACCAGGTCCTCCCTGTCCGCCGGGGAAGCCGCCTCCGCCAGGTCCACCCTGACCACCAAAGTCTGGTCGACCGCCTGGTTGTCCACCCTGACCCTGCTGCGCTGAGGGGTTGTTTGATGTCTGGGCCTTAGCAGCCGTGTAGACGGTGCCTAGTCCAGTGGCGACAAACGCACCAAGCGCGATTCCAGCAATCATTTGCTTGTTCATATCAATTCTCCCGAAAACCAAAGTTGGAAGTCCGTGCAGCCACCCTGTGGTTACTTCTTCCGATGGTTAGATTATGCATCGGGATTGTGAATCAATCGTGAACATAAATAGGTCTTCGAATGACTTTTTACTAGAGGTGATTCCACTTCATGTAAGTGTAGATTGAAACTCTTCAGAACGTCAACACTGATCGCTATGTTGATCAGATTGATGCACTCCTCACCCGAACAGTCTCCTGTCTATCGAGCGATACTGAACCGCTTCAGCGAAATGCGCTTCCGAAATGTCATCCGCTTCTGCTAGGTCGGCGATGGTCCTGACTACTTGCACTGGCAATTCACATTCATTCAGGGCAGCACGTTTGGACATTCCAAACAATTGTGAGAGGCATAGCTCAATCGTAGAAAAATTTCTCACCCGAAAAGTCTCCTGTCCATCGAGCGATACTGAACAGCCTCGGCGATATGCGCTTCCGAAATGTCATCCGCTTCTGCTAGGTCGGCGATGGTCCTGGCTACTTTCAGGATCCGGTCGTGGGCGCGGGCGCTTAAATTCATCCTCTGCACTGCATTTCCGAGCAGCTCCTTACAGCCCGGCGTCAGCGGACATGCACTTCCCATCTCCTTTGGCATTAGAAGCGAATTCTCACGCGGTTCCCATCCAAGAGACAAACATCTTGCGTGCTGGCGGTTTCTCGCAGCCACGACACGCTCCCTAATATCCGCGCTACTCTCACCGGGTGCAGACTTCATTAGGTCGGTGTGCGGTATACGGGGCACTTCCATGTGGATGTCAATACGATCAAGCAGGGGACCCGACAGCCTTCGCAAATAAGCTTCAACGGTCGATCTGGTGCACGTGCACGGTCGCAGCCGATCTCCGTAATAACCACATGGGCAGGGGTTCATCGCCGCAATCAGCGAACACCTCGCGGGGTACGTCAGGGTTGCCGCCGCACGCGCAATCGTTACCTGGCCATCCTCCAGTGGCTGACGCATCACCTCAAGGACATCCCGATGGAACTCCGGGAGCTCATCCAAAAACAGCACTCCCCGATGTGCTAGACTGACCTCGCCCGGGCGTGGAATGCTCCCGCCACCAGTAAGCCCCGCATGGGAAACCGTGTGATGAGGTGACCTAAATGGCCGATGGACCATCAGTCGTGTCCCGCCTGCCGTAACGCTTGAAATGCTGTGGATTCTGGTTACATCAAGGGCCTCCTCCACACTCATTGGTGGAAGAATCCCAGGCATGCGGCGAGCAAGCATCGTCTTTCCACTGCCCGGAGGACCGACCATCAGGAGATTATGCCCACCTGCGGCCGCGATTTCGAGTGCACGCTTCGCAGCAAGGTTGCCTTTGACATCCGCATAATCCACATGGGACTGCAATGCCCGACAGAGTAACTCCTCGGGGTTAGGTCGCGGTGGGATGACATAGGAATCTCCGCGAACAACCTGAACGGCATCCAATAGCGTCTTGACTGGTACGACATTTATTCCATCCACCAGAGCCGCTTCACCATAGTTATCCCACGGGACAATCAGTTTAAGGTCACATCGCTTTCGTACCGCCATCGCCACCGAAAGCGAACCGGGTACCGCCCGAACACTGCCATCAAGGCCAAGCTCACCGATCAGCAAGCATCCCGTCAGTCCCGAGACAGGAACTTGCTCCGTCGCAGCAAGAACGGCCATCGCAATCGGAAGGTCAAATGCCGGACCAGCTTTTCTGAGATCTGCAGGCGCCAAGTTCACAACGGTCGCCCGGTCATACGGAAACCGGAGATTGGAGTTTCTGATGGCCGCGCGCACTCGCTCACGACTTTCCTGAACCGCGGCATCTGGTAGCCCGACGATCGTAAACGCAGGTACCCCTGTCGCAACATTGATTTCGACCTTGATTGGCAAGGCATCAATCCCAAACAGCGTCGCACTCTCGACCACAGCCAACATTTTCATCCACCTCCGTTATGTTTGTTGGACCGCATTTCCCATCCCCGGCCCCGATTGGTGAATGTGCTCCCTTTACCTTTCGTAGAAAATCGGCGAACCTTAACAGAATCCGACAAAAAACTACTGATTTTGTTGACGATTGGTCTTCGTAATCCTGAATATGGTTCGAAGCTTCCCACAAGGCACGAGCAATCGCAGTCCTTGAAAACCATCCAACGCGCAGTCTGGATGCGGTAATCTATCGGCATCGTGACCACACCTCTGACTCTTGCCGACTGGCGCGTAAATGAAGCGGCTGCTCTTGAACGCGAACAGCTTTTGCGTAATGAAATCCGCGCCCTTGGTGGTCTGGTCACGGGTTACTCTGGCGGCGTTGACTCCACCTTCCTCTGCGTAATCGCGCATCAGGAGCTTGGGGACCGCGCTCGCGCCGCAATCGCTGTCTCACCGAGCCTCCCACATCGCGAGTGGACAGATGCGGTCCGGATGGCAGCGCAGCACGGCTTCCCCGTAGATGTTCTTGAGACGGAGGAACACCTCCGGGATGGCTACATCGAAAACTCCGGCAATCGCTGCTACCACTGCAAAGATGAACTTTTCATCCACTTGCGACGCTTCGCTGATACACAAAACATCCCACATATCGCCTTTGGTGCAATCATGGATGACATCGGTGATCATCGCCCGGGCGCCGTCGCCGCACGAGAACACGGAGCCCTTGCGCCGCTCCAAAATGCTGGACTGAACAAGCGCGAGATTCGGTTTCTGTCGCGCAAACTCGGCATTGATGCCTGGTCAAAACCAGCGATGGCCTGTCTGGCATCCCGCGTTCAATACGGAATCCCCGTGACGCCCGATTTGCTCGCGCGGATTGAGGAAGCCGAAAACATCATCAAGGATCTCGGCTACAGTGATGTCCGCGTCCGCCACCATGGCGCCATCGCCAGAATAGAGCTAGGACCAACTGAGCTTGCTGGATTCTTTACGACCGGGCATCACACACACTGTGGAAATGCAATCAAGGCCCTCGGTTGGGAGTTTGTCACGGTTGATGCGCTTGGCTATAAGTCAGGCTCGATGAATGCGCTTCTCACGCGGGAAGAGGAGGCATAACATGGATAAACAGTCGATTCGTACCTTACTTGAAGCCGTTTCGTCGGGCTCCACAGATGTCTCATCCGCGCTTGATCAGCTCTCAACGCTGCCTTACGCCACAGAGTCTCTCAGCTATGCAACGCTTGACACCGGCCGCAAAGCGCGCACCGGGTTTGCAGAGGTCGTTTATGGTGCCGGCAAGACGCCAGCACAGTGCATCGGTATCGCAGAAACCCTGCTCGGACACCAACCCGCAGTGCTATTTACCCGCCTAAGCGATGCATCCTCCAAGGCACTTGTCGATGCGTTTCCCAAACATCGCAGCTGGACAGATGGCCGGACACTCCTCATCGGTGAAATCCCTGAGCAGTCTTTCAATGGCAAAGTACTTGTCGTAACCGCTGGGACCAGCGACCTTCCGGTGGCAGATGAGTGCGTCGCGACGCTTTTGGCGCACGGAGCGGATGTTGGCCAAATCACGGATGTCGGCGTTGCGGGCATCCACCGGATACTCTCCAAAGCCGATGCGTTACGTACTGCGAGCGTCGTCATTGTGGTTGCCGGGATGGATGGTGCGCTTCCCAGTGTTGTTGGGGGGCTCGTTGGCTGCCCGGTCATCGCCGTTCCAACATCCGTTGGGTACGGAGCTGCCCTCGGGGGAATTGCTCCGCTCCTCACGATGCTCAATGCCTGCGCAAGTGGCATTACTGTGGTCAATATTGATAATGGATTTGGTGGGGCGATGGCAGCTTTGCGGATACTGCGTGGCCCGGATCCCGAGGCAGAATAGCGTTTAGGCGCTCGTACTTCAGGAGTTTGTAACATGCGTATTGTTTATTTGGATTGTTTCAGTGGCATCTCTGGGGATATGACCCTGGGTGCCCTTCTTGGTCTTGGCGCGGATGAACAGGACTTCCGACGCCAGCTGGCCGGTCTTGGAGTCGGTGGCTACGAGCTGACGATAGAGCGACGCAAAGTCGAAGGTTTGATGTCCGTAGATGTCGATGTCATCCTCACTGAAGTCGACACCGGTCACGGACGTCACCTCTCGGACATCCATGAAATTTATGCCGTAAGCAGCCTCCCGGCGCGGGTCATCGAGCGTGCAACTGCGATTTTTGACAACCTGGCCGAGGCGGAGGCCAAAGTCCATGGCACCACGAAGGAAGAGATTCACTTTCACGAGGTCGGAGCTGTAGATGCCATTGTTGACATCACGGGCACCTGTATTCTCTTGGAAATGTTGAATGTGGATGCCGTTTACTGTGCGCCGCTGCCTTACTCGCGTGGGTTTGTTGACTGTCAGCATGGGCGGATGCCGCTGCCTGCTCCTGCTACATTGGAATTAATGGCGGGCCTCGCGACATATCCGGTTGATGTCCGCGGGGAGCTGGTAACGCCGACGGGCTGCGCCATCGTCGCGACGCTCGCGGGCCCGGCGAACATCGGTAATGCGCCGGCGATGACTCCTCTCGCCACAGGGTGGGGTGCCGGCAAGAAGAACTTTGGCACCGAATATCCAAATCTGCTTCGTGCAGTGCTGGCTGAAATCCCTGGCGCAAGCGTAAAGGCTGGCGGGAATGGCGCATCCCAGAATGTTGTCGTCATCGAGACTAATGTTGATGACATTTCAGCAGAGATTCTCGGTCATGCACAAGAGGCGCTTCTGGGCGCAGGAGCACTTGATGTAACCATGCATGCGGTGCAGATGAAAAAGAACCGACCAGGAACGGCGATTACCGTGCTGTCCGAGCCATCCCGGGAAGCTGACATCTTGAAAGTGCTCTTCCGCGAGACGGGGACACTGGGTGTCCGCCGACGCGTTTCCGAGCGCGTGACGCTTGAGCGCAGCTTTGCCTATGTGCAGACTCCATTCGGGATGCTGGCCATTAAGCAGGGATTTCTCGATGGTGAATTAGTCCAGGCGGCTCCTGAGTTCGAAGAGTGCCGTTCTGCAGCGCTGGCGGCGGGTGTAGCGGTCCGGGAT
>JBJTQN010000383.1:0-4030 GCA_046075665.1 Armatimonadota bacterium
TTTGTCATTAGGCCGGAACGTCGCGAGAATTAGCCAGACCATCGGTACCAATGCAAAAACGCTACCAAAAAGTAGAATCACGATTGCAAGGATGCGTAGCAGTTTCATTCCTTACCCACTCCTCCGGAAAGCCTCAGCTGTGCAAGGCTGATCACAAGCATCCCGGCAGCAAGCGTCCACCCGACAGCGCTGGCATATCCAAGATCACCACTCGAGAAGCCGTTCTGATATAGGTACATCACAATCGTAAGGCCCGCGTTATCGGGACCGCTGGTGTTACCTAGCAGCAGATAGGGAAGCTCAAAGAGCTGAAGAGAGCCCATAGTAGATGTAACCAATACAAATTGGCACACTGGCCAGATTGCCGGAAGAGTGACAGCGCGAAATCTTGCAACAGTACCTGCACCATCTACAAGTGCAGCTTCATGTAGCTCCTGGTCTACTCCCTGCAACGCGGCGAGGAAGTAAATCATGTTGAAGCCCACGTACATCCAGAGGCTTGTAAGCACCAGAGCCGGCATCACGGTAGCCGGATCACCCAGCCACTTCGTTGTAATGTTCGCCGGGTTCATCGTGATTGCCGCATAGGCATGATTGACAAGACCGTATTTTGGCTGGAAAAGAACTGCGAACAACACGCCGACAAACACTTGGCCAAGGAGGTGAGGTGAAAAGAATATCAGCCGAAAAAGGTTCTGCCCCGTAAGCCACCTCTGACTCAGCAATAGTGCCAGTCCAAGCGACAGAGGGAGCTGTAGCAACACTGTGGCGATGGTGTACTTGAGCGTGTTGGTAACTGCTTTGTGAAAGTCAGGATCCTGGAGGAGAAATGAGAAGTTCCGCAATCCAACAGGCGCCCAATCCTGGGGGCCACTGGTTGCATAGAATGCCAATCTAAAGCTCTGGACAATCGGATAGACGCTGAAAACGAGGAACAGCAGAACAAACGGTGCCACGAAAACGTAAGGGGCCGCTCCGCCGCCGACGCGGTAATTTCCACGCAGTTTCATTAAAACGGGTTCCTTGCAATACGTTTACGGACTTCATCCGCTCTGAACTTCAGCTCACGCTTAAGGAAGTCACGAAGACCGTTTGACCCATTTTTTGCATGGTGGGCAACACCTGCAATCAGCACTTGGCCGAACTTGCCTTTCGCCACATCCTGAAAAGGACTCGTGTACTGCGGAGGAACATCTACTGCCAGCGTCGCATAGTCCCGACCAATTCGCTGTCCGCCGTAGAAAGCATATGCCTGATCAAACGCCGGCTCATTCCATGCATCAGGGACTGGCGGCAGTATATACGTCTCTGAATATCGCTCGGCTAGGTCCTCCTTGTTTAGATAAAGGAACTTGGCAAACTCCCATGCAAGGTCCTTATCGGAGCATTTCCGGGTAATTCCAAGCATTGTTCCGCCCCACGTACTCGTCTTTCGTGGATTACCGGGAAACGTCGGTAGCGGCATGAGGCCCATATTGCCGGAAAGTTTTCCAACATTTGTCTCATGCTGCTTTGAACGCCAGTCAGGTGTGACCACTGTGAGGAAGTATTCATCTTCCAACGCTTGTGTCATAACCTGCCCAAATGATGAGCTAAGTGATGATGCAATTTGGGAATCCTGTCTATCTGCAACCAAAGGTACGTACCAGAGAAGCGTTTCTATAGCAATGTCGTTATCAAAAGTGACATTGCCATTTGCATCAAACAGACCGCCTCCCTTTTGTAGGAGTATCGTCATCAGCTGATCAACACCGGAATCGGAGAATTCTGTGATGTACCTTTCACCAGGCTTTCTTACCTTTTTGCCAGCGGCAATAAAGTCGTCCCAAGTGCCCAGATTTTCCGGATTTAGTCCAAGCTTGGTAAATGCCTCCCGGTTGTAGGCAAGCATTACTGGATGGACATCGTGCGGCAGACCGAAGATGCGGCCTTTGTATGTATACGGCGTGAAGCGTGCACCAATGATGCGCTGATCAAGGCCTTCCGATTTTAGCGTGTCTGTGATATCCCAAAAGCCGACGTGTTCAACAGGACCACGAAAGAAAGTCCCTGCGTTGCTGATTTCAATTTCGCAAACATCTGGGACATCCGCGGTTAGCCCAGCTTGGAAAGCAGCCTGCAGTCGCTGCGGAAGGCCTGTTCCACTAACCAGTTGAACATCGATCACTTTGTCAGGATGCAGCTTCTGGAATTTTGGAAGGGCTTTCAGGTAGGCATCATAGTGGGTTGTCGAAAATGTCCAGAAAACCAGATCAGCTTTCCTGACGGTGCGATTTTGCAGTCCAAGCCAGATACCGCTCAAAAGGGACAATCCAAGCATTAGGGCAGGCGCTGGACCAAATGGAAATCGCATCTTACTGTCCTAATCCAAATCTTTCAGCGTTCAACTTTCCATCTGGGTCAAATGCACTGCGAATCCCGGCATTGAGTTTAGAAACACTATCTGTTGCCGGGGGGCCGCACCAATGGTCGGTACGTAATGAGATCGGAGACTCATCGATGAACCAGCTTGCACAATGTCGTTTGCAACACTCCACAATATTGGACACAAGTTGGCTTGCATCGCCTGGGGGCTCTATCCATGAAATGCCAAGACGCCCGGAAAGTGGGAGAACCGTGATGGTTCCCTTGACAGAAAGGATTGTCTCCCGAAGGTCAGATAGGACGACAGTGGTAGTTGAAGGCTGTGTCTGGATACGAATCACTAGATTGCCTTCAATTGGATCTGGGAGGTATTCACCTTCATACGCTTGAGCGGTTACACCAGTTCGGTTCGATGAAGCTGCCCCAAACGCCGCTGCAGCCACCGCTTCGGTTGCCCCATGAAACGAGAGGGTTCCATAATCAGTCGTTTCATCTGGTCGGCAAAGAATCACAGCCGAGACTGGGTCCATCGGTGGACGAAGGTCAATCATCCAACCGATGAGGGCCGCTGCGGGTCCCGTCGCCACGACACTGGCCCGTGCTTCAGGTCTCGGCATTGCGCGAAATGTAAGCTTTGAGAGGATGGCCAGTTGGCCATTGGATCCGGTCATCAGTTTCGGAAGGTCGTATCCCGTCACATTTTTTACGACACGTCCTCCACCATGAATCAAGTTCCCCGATGTATCAATCGCTTCCAAACCGATTAGGAGATCACGAACAGTACCGTAACCTGTAGCTAGATAACCGGATGCAGCTGCCGCAACCATCCCGCCGATCGTTGTTACGACTGGATAGGACGGATCAACAGGTAGGAATTGATTGTGTTCTGAAAGATGCGCCTGTAGGTCAATGAGGCGCGTGCCGGGTTTCACCGATATCGTCATGTCTTCAATGTCGTGCTCGATGATTCCACAAAACGGCCGCAGATCGATGATGACAGGAGGCGCTTTGCAAGGTAATCCTGTAAGCTGCCCGGCACCGCCTCCCCAAGGGACGATGGGATTCCCATCGGACTGAGCCAGAGCCGCTCTTAGACTATCAACGGAGTCTACTTGAATAACGCGTAGCGGGGCTTGGCCAAGCGCTGCGTCAACATTTGCCGCCGTCGGAACCAGTCCGTTTTCACGATTCATTAGGCAATGATCTTCTGAACCACTTCACCGTGTACATCTGTAAGGCGGTAATCCCGGCCCCCATAGCGGTAGACAAGGCGTGTGTGATCTATACCAAGGAGATGCAACATGGTTGCGTGAAGGTCATGGAGATGAACCTTATCTTCCTGCGCAAACCAGCCATAGTCATCCGTGTTGCCATAGGAGAATCCGCCCTTGACGCCTCCGCCTGCGAGCCACATCGTATAGCCATGAGGATTATGGTCTCTGCCATCTCCACCTTGAGCCGTTGGAGTCCGTCCAAATTCGCCGCCCCAGAGGACAAGCGTATCCTCAAGTAACCCACGTGATTTAAGGTCTGCCAAGAGACCCGCAATCGGAAGGTCGACCTCGCGCGCATTTTTTTCATGGTCATTCTTTAGGTTGCCATGTTGGTCCCACTTATAGGAGTGTGTGACCTGAACGAAGCGGACTCCTGCCTCGCAGAAGCGGCG
>JBJTQN010000384.1:0-3723 GCA_046075665.1 Armatimonadota bacterium
TTCAACGGAAGGTTGTTCGACCTTTACCATTTGAAATCTGCGGGCTAATGCTGCATCTCTCTCGATGTACTTGCGGTACTCATCACGAGTCGTAGCACCAATACACTGCAGCTCTCCACGCGAAAGTGCCGGCTTCATGATGTTCGATGCGTCAATAGCCCCTTCGGCAGCACCTGCACCAACCAGCGTGTGCAACTCATCGATGAAGAGCACAATCTGACCATCCGAGCGCCGGACCTCTTCCATCACTCGCTTCATGCGCTCTTCAAACTCACCGCGATATTTGGTTCCGGCGACGAGACCCGGCATGTCAAGTGCCACGATGCGCTTGTCAGCAAGTATTTCAGGGACATCCCCTTCGATAATCCGCATCGCCAACCCTTCGGCAATCGCGGTCTTTCCAACTCCAGGCTCTCCGACCAAAACCGGGTTGTTCTTTGTTCGGCGGGAAAGAATCTGAACCACACGTTCAATTTCCGCACTACGCCCAACAACCGGGTCGAGCTTGTCTTCTTTTGCCATAACCGTGTAGTCACGACCGTATTCATCGAGCGCAGGAGTACGACTGTTCGAACGGCTTGGCGCAGCTGTACTCGCTCCGCTACGTGCTCCCGCAGTTGCAGGCTCCTGATCCTGAAGCCGTCGCACCTCACGTCGGGTCCGATCAAGGTCAACACCAAACTTAGCCAAGACGCGACCTGCAAGTCCATCGTTTTCACGAATCAACCCAAGAAGCAAATGTTCAGTGCCTATGTAGTTGTTATTGAGCTGGCGCGCTTCGTCGTATGCAAGGTCTATGACACGCTTGGCACGCGGTGTAAGTTGCATGTCCGGACCAGTACGGCCATCACCTTTTGTTACCTGACGCTCTATCTCCGTCCGGACACGACTCGCAGAGACACCAAGTGTCTCGAGTATTCGAGCAGCGACACTGTCACTCTCCCGAACGAGTCCCAGTAACAGATGCTCAGTTGAGACATAATTCTCACCAAGCCTGCCAGCTTCTTCCTGGGCGAAAAACACGACACGACGAGCACGTTCTGTAAATCGTTGCCACACGTTGGCGCAACCTCCGGATGTGGAATTGTATCGCGTCAGAAGCCCCTTCTGTGACGATGAAAGCCACGGGATGTATGTTCACGTCAGGATTCCATCACTGTGTCCTTGAGGATGTTGCGAACAACCTGCATTTGCACCATGCCGTCGGGCTGAAGCGACTTGAACCCTGCGATAAGGACTCTGAGTGCCTGGGTGGTATCCAGTCGGACGTTATAGCCTAATCTTGATGCCAAAAGCGCAGCGCTGACTGCATGAACAAGCGAATCCTTTGGCATAAATGGTTGCTCCAACAGCGACATCCATCTTAGAAACTCCAACGTCTGAGTTCGGTAAAGACGTAACAGATCCGACTGTGAAATTCTCTCCTCGGAATCCACAAGCTCAATCACTCGCGTCAGTTTGGCCAGAAGTTCTTCCGGAGTTCGGCCATAGGATGTCCTATTACTTAGCTGGACCATCCCTGCAGTCATATCACTCTCCTCCCCGAGGATTCCCCGAACGCTAATGTCGAGTGAATGCAACAATGGTTCAACATCCGCCCAGCGTCCCGTAAGTGTTAGCCCAGGTAAGTGCATCCATACACTAACCCTCATCGCAAGGCCCGCATTGGCCATACTTGCCGTGAGGTAGCCAAAGCGGTCAGCGTCGTATGAAAACCGAAAATTCTCAGACAGATGGTGTTCCAAAACATGCGACTGTGCCAACATAGTGTCAAGGTTTAACCCTACACTGATGGTACTAATCCTAAGGTGGTCTTCATCACCGATGACGATAACTTGACCGGTCTCAGGATTGCCAAATATTGCCGTCGCATCACCTTGGCGATCAACCGCGACTAAAAAGTCGGCAGATTGAACCCCGTTTCCCTCTCGACACTCGACAAACTGATAGCCAATTAGGACACGGTGAATCGAACGGCGCAATGCAAGATACTGTGCAGCTGACATCCGATTCGGGAATGGAAGCCCGGATAAGTTCCGGGCCATCCTGACCCTAGTTGACAAAACGGACGACCGCACTCCATTTGCAGGTCCATGCGCACTTTCATACCAGAATGGCTGTGAATACATCGGATTACCTACAAATCGTAATCAGCGTTACTTCCGGGCGACACAGTAACCTCGGCGCAAGCCACCTCATATGTGGAACAAATGCAAGTCCTAGGCCCCGTGAAACATAAAGCCATGTTGGAACTTCTGATTCCAAAGTGAGGAGATCTTTGAGGACCTGCGGAGGAAATAAGCCCATAGCAATCCTACGAGACAATGGGTTTTGCGTACGAATGGGACCGATACCGGGGATACGTACCTGGCCACCGTGTGTGTGACCACTCAGGACTAAGTCTGGAGAGAAGGATATAGCCGAACGGATCACTTGTGGGGAATGCGTAATCATAATTGTGGGCAGCGTGGCATCTACCCCGGATACTGCTGCATCAAAATCATGAAAACCATAGTATGGGTCATCCGTGCCAACTATCCCGATGCAAGTGCCTTTGATGCAAATGGTGGCATTGGCATTATCGAGCATTGTCACGCCGGCACGTGTGAGCTCCTTGAGTAACTTCAATCTGAGTGTCGGGACGAGCTTGTGCTCAGCATTCCCACAGACTCCAAACATCGGAGTATGAGGAAATCGTAGTGAGACCTGCTCAACAAACTTCAGGGATGTCCCGATACCAAGCTCACTCCCCAAGAAGTCACCACCGAATATAATTACGTCTACAGGAACATCCGGAAGACACCGGATAAACGAATCCTCCCGCATGCCCCAACGGTGATGATGCATGTCCGATAAATAGAGGATTCGAAGACCGACTGGAAGTGTTTGTACAGGAATGTTGACTTTTACAAGTTGGCAAAGTATTGGCTCAATCAGCAGAGCATAAAATGCTATGCTCAAAGCTAGCGTGAGCAAGATAACTCCCAAACCGTGTGTCACAGAACCTTATACCCGACTAGTGGACTTGTGATTCCATCGAATTGTAACTGTGTCGATAATCATTTGGCATGCATGTCGAGCGTACGACGTTGCACTAGTAAACGCAGCAGCCCCGGGTTGATGCGCCCATTTGACCCCGACTTCTACAATGGTGTATCCGAGTGACTTGGCAACGACCAGAGATTCAACATCAAATGCAAAACCATCCACCGAACAATGGCCGAAACATTCCTTTGCAGCATGGGAGCGCCACATTTTGAAGCCGCATTGTGTATCCTTGAATCGTAAACCGGAGACAACTTGGACGATGAAATTAAACAATCGTCCGGCCAGTTCCCTTATAAACGGCTGCCTAACCGCGAGTGTGGATGAACGCAGGGGCCGGCTTCCAATAGCCACGTCTGCACCTCCTCGAATGGCATCGGCAAGGAGGTCAAACTCAGACATCGGGGTTGCCAGATCCGCATCCATCATTAAGACGAGTTCACCTGCAGCGAGCTGCATCCCTCTACGAACCGCAGCACCCTTGCCAGTGTTCGCGGGTAACGACTCAAAGCGGATCGAAGGATAAACTTCAGCGATATCAGCTGTAGCATCGGTGCTTCCATCATCGACAACAACGATTTCGAACGTTTCGCTCCGTGTGTCCATCCATTCAACGAGTGCCGTCAGGGTTTTTGGAAGTCGTAATGCTTCATTGAATGCGGGGATGACAATTGTAAC
>JBJTQN010000385.1:0-5940 GCA_046075665.1 Armatimonadota bacterium
GAGGATTTGTCAATATTGGCGAGGTCAACGATGCGCATAATCGCATCTCGAATGTCGAATTGGTCCTGTAGGGGCAGGCTTCCACGCCTGCCCGCGCATGTTGATCGCGAAACGCCAAACGGGCGGCACAGAGGCCTGCGCCTACAATTCGTTATTGGTAAATCTGCGGCGAAGACATTAATTCCGTTACCGCGGGCGGACACGGCGGTCCGCCCCGACGGGGAGGATTTGTCAACGATGCCCAATCAGTGCACGTCAGATGACATATCACAGATCAAAATAGCCCCATCCACGGAAACCGTTATCGAACAATCGTCCGCGAAAAACCGAATTTGCAGCTATGGCTTAGCGCCCGGCGCGCCGAACAGATTGCCCATACCCGGTTCATAAGGAAGCTGCTTGAACCCCTTTGGCGCGGCGAACAACGCTGCTGGTAACGGCTTGGTATCCAACTTTACGACTTCGTTTATCATCGTAAATTTCGGCATCCCCTTCATCTGCGCCGCAAGTTCAGGGTTAGCACCGCCAATTGTTTGGCTGATCTCCGTTTTCATTGGGAAGCCCTGGATCCCAGCAATCGTTTGCTTGAACTCGGGGGTGATGAACTGACTCATCATCGATTCCAGTCCGCCGGGAAGGCCCCGATGCATATTCGCAAGGTCGGGATCATTGCACATCCACACGACAAACTTCAGCGTCAGCGTCATCTTCATGCCTTGGGCCGCAATCGTTTCCGCCGACTTTCGGACACGCTTAGCTGACTTGGAACCGCCCGCCGAGCCACCCATAGCGCTGCCCATCGACATCGCCTCACGCGGAATCGTCATCTCAAGCGAAACCTCAACCGTCGTCGGCTGTACCTTGCGGCCAACAATCACCTTGGTCGTCGTCCCCTTTGTGACTTTGGGGGCTCCCATAGGCTTGATCATCTTGCGGACCATGTCCATTTCGGTGCTGCCCTCCATCGGGTCAACATCCGCTGGCATCGCATAAAACTGCTTTTTGGCAGAATCGATAACCATCGTCGTACGAGGGCCAGCAAGCATCACCATGCCACCCTGCTCCGTCCGCATCCAGCCATTCTGGTACTTCGCAACTTGCTGCATACCCGTTGATGTCCCTTTAGGAGCACCTGTACCTGCCGCGTAGAACTTCGATGTGACGGTCGCATCTGCGATTGCGGATGTAGACGCCAGCGTCAAAAATGCCAACAATGCTGGCGCGATCAGTGTGGATTGCATAAGTCGATTACCTCAAAACAGTCCCGGATGTTCCCTCAGGTCATCCCTGTCTTAGTCGGCATCCGGGCCATAGTAAACGCAGCCGGCGTTGCAGGTCTCCTGCACCATCACGGCATGAAGAAGCGGGAGCACAGGCTTCATTCTGTCCCAAATCCAAATCGCAAGAATTTCGCTGGTCGGGTTTTCGAGGCCCGGGACATCATTTAGGAAGTTGTGATCAAGGACATCATAGAGAGGCTGAAAGGCCGCTTTAACATCCGCGAAGTCCATCACCCAACCCAGCTGCGAATCAAGCTCTCCTCGGAGATGCAGCTCGACCATAAAGCTGTGACCGTGCAGGCGGGCACATTTGTGTCCGGCAGGCACATTTGGCAAAAAGTGAGCGGCTTCAAACTGGAATTTGCGTACGAGGTCCATGGCTATGCCTCTATGGTATCCCGTTCAGTTTGTGCGTCTGGGTGCTGAGGCGCCATTTTGGGTGATGTTTGATGTAATCGATCGCAGCAGCGGTGTTCTGTGTTTGGCGTGGGCCATCCATGGGTTGAAGAAACCAGCAGTCAAACCCGAGGTGTGTGAAGCGCTCTGGCTCCATCCCGAGCTGGGGATAGACGAGCTTGAGCTCATTCCCAGATGTCTGCACCAAGTCCGCTCCCGCTTTTGGGCTGACGCAAATCCAGTCGACGCCTGCGGGGATGGGGCGTGTTCCATTCGTCTCGATAGCGACAGTGAAGCCTCGCAAATGAAGGGCATCCACGATGGCACTATCCAGCTGGAGGGTCGGCTCGCCTCCCGTGCAAACCACATAGCGGTGCGCATCCCCGCCGGCCCACGTGGCTTCTATCACCGCTGCGACATCCTCAGCGGATGCATACTTGCCGCCGTTTTCGCCATCCGTGCCTACGAAGTCGGTGTCACAGAACTGGCAGATGGCTTTGTGGCGGTCCTCTTCTCGCCCCGTCCAGAGGTTACATCCGGTGAAGCGACAAAAGACGGCTGCACGTCCCGTGTGTGCGCCTTCGCCCTGGAGCGTGTAGAAGATTTCTTTGATGGTGTAGGCCATGGGAATTGATACGTTTCCTAAGAAAGACTATGCCTGATCTGAACCCACCGATTGTAGGCAGGAAACCTTTGCGTTACCAGCTCGACGCACACGCAGGTAAACACCGGTTTGCCTCACGTGATACCATCCACTTCTAAAATGGCAACTTTACGACAAGCCCGCGTGGGCGAAATGATCCGACGGGATCTCTCTGAAATACTCCAAAAGGAAATGCGCGACCCGCGTCTGGCAATGGTAACCATCACCGGCGTGGATGTGGCACGCGACTTCACCATCGCAAAAGTTTACGTCTCCGTCCTCGGGGATGCGCAGGACCGTAGCCTAGCGATGCGCGCTCTCCGCGGCGCTGCAGGATTTCTCCGCGGACAGCTGGGCCGTATGCTGGAAATCCGTTCGGTTCCTGAGCTCAAATTCCTGTACGACCAGGGAATTCAACGCGGCATCGAAATGTTCGAAATTCTAAAAACCGAGGAAGCCGCACTCAAAGGTGCTGATACCGTCATCACCCCGGGAACCTACAAAGAAGACAAAATCCGCGGAGCCAATGAGCGTGCTGTGCGCGTCGACCAAGTGGATTTTGAAGGTGATGACTCCGATGATGAGACTGATTCTGACGATGATGACATCACGGATGAGGATCCAAACGCAGAGTAATGCATCCCCTTAGACCCGGAACTGGGTAAGGTAGGGCTATGTTTCACGATGCGTCCGATGCGTTGATTGCCAATCCGCCGATGCTTGGCTACGGGGTGGCTGTCTTTGACTCCAGCGGCTACGGCGACTATGCGTTTGCTGTGGCTGGCTACGGCTTTCCTAATCGCATCCTGGCATGGGATGGCCACCGCCTTGTCGATCAATACCATCCTGTAATCTACTCCCCGGACCGAAACACGCTCGGAATCGCCGCCGCGGATGTCGATGGTGATGGCAACGAAGAGCTTTATTGCCTCAATTCCGACACATTTGGTGGCTACACCCGGATGGGAGATCAACTCTTCGCGGTTCGGGATGGCGACATCGGCTGCGATCTGTTTTCCTTGCCACAAAATATTGAGTTCATCAACCAAATTGCAGGACGCTCTGTCTGCATGATTGACCCGACCGGCTCCGGGAAATATATGGCTTGGGTGGCAAACTACGGCGGCCCGATGCGCCTCTACAAACACATTTTGGGAGATCGCCTCATTGATGTCGCTCCGGAAATGGGTCTTGACCTTACGACCGGCGGACGCGCGCTGATTGCAGGTCCAATCCTCTCGCCGCCCGGGCATACCGACCTTTTTGCAGCAACGGAAAATGGCCCAAACTTACTTTTTCTGGATGTCTCTACGCGAACCGTTGGGGATGTCGCAAACGACCTTGGTATCTCCGATGAAGGCTCGCATGGTCGCGGCACCGCCGTAATCTCAACGGGTACGGGAGCAGAATTTGGTATTGTCGCCACCAACTGGCAGGATGAACACCGCTTTTGGGTCCTCGATATGCTGGGAACCTTCCTCGATGTCGCATCCGCAGACCTCCGCCGCCCAAGTGCAGCGCGCAATGTGATTTGTGCCGACTTTGATAACTGCGGTTTTGAAGAGATCCTAATCAACAACATGGATCAGCCTAACCGCCTGTTTAAGTACATTGATGGTCAGTGGGTTCGAGTCGATGCCGGGGATGCTACCGAGGCCGATGGCTGCGGAACCGGGATGGCGTGCTGTGATATCGATGGCGATGGACGCTTGGAAGTCCTGATATCGCACGGCGAAAGCGCGATGATGCCCCTCACATTTCTCCGTCCGCTGGGTGGGTATGAGAACAGCTGGATACGTATCGCTCCCGTGACGCGCTTCGGCGCACCAGCACGGGGTGCATTCGTAGAAATTACCGCCGGTGGCCGAACTCAAAAACGCATTATCGATGGCGGCTCAGGCTACCTCTGTCAGAACGAACCCGTGGCACACTTTGGGCTTGGCAGTACGCAGACAGTCGAAAATGTCCGCATCGTTTGGCCCGGAGGAATGACGCACATCATCCTCAATCCGGACATCAACAAACATCATCGCGTGGCGCATCCAGAAGGATAATCGCACTCAGCTGAGTGAAAGAGACACGGATGCGACCAAGCTGGTCAACCCATTCTGCATTGCGTGCGCAATAATCCCCGGAGTGATGCTCTGTGTCCGTTGTCGCCAGTACGCAAAGCCCATCCCTAGGACAAAAATCGCGCCCCAATCCGTGACCGGATGTAGGCATGCAAAGAAAAGGCTCACCGCTGCCATCCCGACCCACGGTCTTACACGAAGCCAGACAGGTGTAATCAGAAAGCCTCGGAAGAACATTTCCTCGAAAATCGGGGCTCCAACGGATGTCATCAGGATAACCATCCCGGCCGTGATGCCGCCATTTGCGCTCTCCAAAAGCTGAAAAGCAGCGTTTTTGTCATCCAAGGCATCGATATGGACAAGCTTTGTCCAAACCAACATCGCAATTGTCAGGAGTGGAAGGGCCGCTGCGTAGGCCCGGATGCCATCCCAGATGTGGCCAACGTGAAACGTAAATCCGAAGGGAGCCAGATTGTCGCCGCGCTTACGACGCTTGGATGCTATCCACCACAATACGCCGAGCGCTGACACAAACTGGCCGACAACCAAGACCGGAACGAGTGGGATGTCAAACACGCGGGAGAGCACCTGCCCGCCAATTTGTGCGAGGCGGTAAGACCCGATGTAGGCGACAAATGCCGTGATGCCATCATCCCACGTCGCCGTATCCGAGCCAGTTGGTGCGGCCAACGATCCGACAGAGACTGGAACTCTGGGCTCCGGGAGCCACGATTTGCCACTCGCTGCGGCGATAAGCATCATCACGCCTGGTATGGCAACGACGGGTAGCGTGATGATGACACCGACGACGATCATGATCACGATGTTTTGACCGCTGTACTTGCCAATCACAGCAGCAAGGATGACCTGCAAGGCAAACAGCAGTGGTAGTGCAACCGCCACAAACTTCCATCGTCCAAAGCGGAGTGTGGCACTCCAAAGCAAGAGTCCGATGCCAGTGATTCCGGAGAGGAGCATCGTCCCGATACCAAAGGTATAGGGCAATGTAGAGCGGGTCGCCCTAGACTTACCGGCTGCAAGTTGGTTCGCTGAGAGCGATACATCACCATTGCACTGAGCGAGCCGAGAAAGAACAAAGGGCTCGAGCACCCCAAGGCGCATTTTCTTGATGCGTTGCACAAGGTCACCGCTTGGAGGCGGCGCGCCTTCATCAAACAAGTATGCCCAGAAACCAACTTCTGAAAGGTCGGTGGCAACGTTTGCCTGCGACGCTTGCTTCTTCTTGTCATCGAACGTTCGGGATGATTCTGCAGCTTCCGCCTCGATGGCATCAACGATCAGCTGCCGGTCATCTGCTCTAAGTTCAGAGTTAGTAAGACCATGTGTCACTACCGCATAGCGTGCATACCGAAGCGACAGACTATCCTCTGCGAGCTTGTGCCACAGCATCGGCGGGTTGCCGAAGAGCGATGCATTGCTTTTGTCGGCACCGGATGCAAGCCAGTACCGGGTTGACATCACTGCCGTCTGGATACTCGTCATCGCCGGTTGCTTACGTACTGCCAAAGCAGGCTGGGGTTTGGTCGCG